>JBGPKT010000089.1:0-8918 GCA_041486115.1 Nitrospiria bacterium
GCGTTGAGTTCCGGTTATTATGACGCCTATTATAAAAAGGCCCAGCAGGTCAGAACCCTTTTTATCAAGGATTTTACCGACGCTTTTAAAAAAGTTGACGCCATCGTGACTCCGACAACTCCGACGCCTGCTTTCAAGCTTGGAGAGAAAGTTCAGGATCCGCTTCAGATGTATTTATCCGATATTTTCACCATTTCGGCCAATCTGGCGGGAATTCCGGCCATTTCGGTCCCCTGCGGACTTTCTTCAACCGGCCTTCCTATCGGGGTGCAGATTATGGGGCGTTATTTCGGGGAATCGACTTTGCTGAATCTGGCGTATGCGTATGAACAGGCGTCTGGATTTCACAACCAAAAACCAAACTTATAATCGTTGATCTTCAGGTGAAAGCATGGCCACAAAGTACGAAGCGGTAATCGGATTAGAAGTCCACGCCCAGCTGCTGACGCGAACGAAAATTTTCTGCGGGTGCAGCACTTCGTTCGGGAGCCAGCCCAACTCGCAAACCTGCCCCGTTTGTCTCGGAATGCCGGGGGTCCTGCCGGTTCTGAATAAAAAAGTGGTAGAATTTGCAATGAAAACGGCCCTGGCCACGCACTGCACCATCGCCCCTCTCAACCAGTTTGCCAGAAAGAATTACTTTTATCCCGATCTTCCGAAGGGATACCAGATTTCCCAGTTTGAATTTCCCCTTGCCCAACGGGGCAGAATTGACATCGAGGTCAACGGGGAGGCAAAAAAAATCGGGATCACCCGGATTCATCTCGAAGAAGACGCGGGAAAAAATATTCACGAAGGGATTGAAGATGCCAGCTATATCGATTTAAACCGAACCGGCGTACCGCTCATGGAGATTGTCTCGGAGCCCGATATCCGCTCTTCCGAAGAGGCGGCGGCCTATTTAAAAAAACTCCGGAATATTCTGGTCTATCTGGAGGTCTGCGATGGAAATCTTGAAGAGGGGAGTTTCAGATGCGATGCCAATGTCTCTATCCGGCCGGCGGGCCAGGCGGCGTTTGGCACCCGGACCGAATTAAAAAATATCAAGTCTTTCCGGTTTGTTCAAAAGGCGATTGATTTTGAAATCAAGCGCCAGGAACAGGTTCTTGAAGCCGGGGGGAGGATTGTTCAGGAAACCCGGCTGTGGGATACGCAGAAACAGGTGACCGTGCCGATGCGCTCCAAGGAGTCGGCGCATGACTACCGTTACTTCCCCGAACCGGACCTGGTTCCCGTCACCATTTCTTCCGAATGGATTGAAGCGATCAGAAAGACCCTTCCCGAGCTCCCCGAAGCTAAAAAAGAGAGGTTTGTCCTGGAGTACGACATTCCACCTTATGACGCTTCCGTATTGACGCAGAGCAAAAAAATCGCCAATTTTTTTGAAGCTTGCGTTTCGCTTTATCATCAGCCGAAGCCGATCAGCAACTGGATTATGGGCGACCTTCTCAATGAGGAGGAGATCCCGCTCTCTGCGGAACAGCTCACGGGGATGATCGAATTGATCGACAAAGGGATCATCAGCGGAAAAATCGCCAAGACCGTTTTTGAAGAGATGCTGAAAACCAAAAAAGACGCCCGGGCCATCGTTGAAGAAAAGGGGCTCCTTCAGATCAGCGATGACGAATCGATCCTTGCTCTGATCGACCGGGTGATGAAAGAAAGCCCTGAAAATGTCGAGCAATACCGGAAAGGGAAAGAAAAACTGCTCGGTTTCTTCGTTGGACAGGTAATGAAAGTCTCAGGAGGAAAGGCCAATCCTGTTAAGTTAAACGAACTGCTTCTGAAAAAACTCAAAAGCCCCTCTTAAACGCGGGGATAAAAAAGCGGGTCTTGACGGAGGGAATGAAGAAGCTTTTCTTCGGGTTTTTAATGTTTACCGGGTTCATGGCCTCATTGGCGACCGGGGGAAGGTTTTTGGAAAACCACCCGGTTTTTTGCAATTCCTGTCATGAAATGAACCGCCCTTACGACGGATGGATTTCTTCGGGAGCGGAAATTTCCCATCCGAACTGTATGAACTGCCATTCCGGGCCGGGCATACGGGGGGTGATCGAAGCCGAGGTGAGAGGCTTTGGCCAGCTGATTGAACATTTCACGTTGAGCGATAAAGAGTTAAAGGGGCCTTTTATTGCAAAGGTCCCCAGGTCATTCTGTTTGAAATGCCATAATCTGGAACGGCCAAAGACGGTTAAAGCGCATAGCCCCTTTAAGGTGGCAGGGAAAGAGTGCTCCCGCTGCCATAAGCATCAGACGGGATGGGAGTTTTCCGGCGACATCAGAAAAGAGCGATAGGCTGCTGAAATTGGCCCGTTTAAAGAGAAAGGGAAGCTAAATGAGCGAGATTATGTATGCCTTCGGGAGGGAAATTATCGACTCCAGAGGCAATCCGACGATTGAAGTAGAAGTGACCCTTGAAAGCGGCGTGATCGGGAGAGCCTCCGTCCCTTCGGGTGCGTCTACCGGAGAGAGAGAAGCGGTAGAACTTCGCGATAAAAATAAGGGCCGTTTTAAAGGAAAAGGGGTTTTGAAAGCGGTCATGAATATCAATGAAGAGATCGGTCCCGAATTGATGGGGATCGAAGCGCGGGACCAGATTTTCGTCGATCAGATCATGATCGACCTCGACGGGACCCCGAACAAAAACAGACTTGGGGCCAATGCCATTCTCGGCGTATCTCTGGCGGTTGCCCGGGCCGCCGCCCTGGAGACGGGCCTTCCCCTTTACCGGTATATCGGCGGAGCCGGAGCAAAGCTGATGCCCGTTCCAATGATGAATATTTTAAATGGCGGAGCTCATGCCGACAATAACCTCGATATTCAGGAGTTTATGATTATGCCGGTAGGCGCAGCCTCCCTTTCGGAAGCAGTGCAAATGGGATCTGAAGTGTTTCATCAATTAAAGGAAATTTTAAAGAAAAAAGGGCATTCGACCGGAATCGGGGATGAAGGGGGATTTGCTCCGAACCTCAAGTCAAATGCCGAAGCCCTCGATTTGATCATGGAGGGGATCAGGGAAGCGGGGTATAAGCCTGGCAAAGATATCGCTCTGGCCCTCGATGTCGCGGCAAGCGAACTTTTTCATCAGGGGAAGTATCGGCTGAAAGCGGAAAAAAAGGACAAAACGATGGAGGAGATGGTCCGGTATTACGAAGCCCTGACCGATCAATACCCCATTGTATCGATTGAAGATGGTCTTTCCGAAAAAGACTGGAAAGGGTGGAAGATCATGACAGAACGTCTCGGTAAAAAAATCCAGCTGGTGGGAGATGATATTTTTGTGACCAACCCCGAAATCTTTAAAAAAGGGATATCCGGCAAGATCGGAAATGCGATTCTGATCAAGCTGAACCAGATCGGAACCCTGACCGAAACGCTTGAAGCGATTGAGATGGCCAAGAAAGCCCGGTATACGGCGATTGTCTCCCACCGGTCGGGGGAAACCGAAGATACCACGATCGCCGACCTTGTGGTCGCTGTCAACGCCGGGCAGATTAAAACCGGTTCGATGTCAAGGACTGACCGGGTGGCAAAATATAACCAGCTCTTAAGAATCGAAGAAGATCTGGGAGACTCGGCAAGATACGATGGCGCTTCTGTATTTTATAATTTATAAAACATCCCAGGAATGAAGATATGACCCCCAATCTCTCCCGGCGGCAGATAGAAGCCGTTCATCAAAAGAGAAAAAAGAAGCTTTACCTCGCTACAGCGGGGGTCCTCTGTTACCTTTTGTTCCTTTTTCTTTTTGGAGAGGCCAATTTCCCCGATTATCTGGCAATGCAAAAATCTTATCAGCAGATGAAAAATGACATTCATCAGTTAACCCGTGAAAATGCAAGTCTCAAAAAAGAAGCCGATGCCCTCCGTTCTGATCCCGAGCAGATCGAAAGTCTTGCCAGGCAGGAGCTGGACCTGACCAAAGAAGGGGAAATTATTTATGAATTTCCCCGATCTGAATCTCCATCGCCTTCTAACCCGTAAGTTTGCTCGCTAATGATTTTTTATAAAACGATGAAAAAGTTGTTTTTGGTTTCAATGATTGCTTTAATTTTTTCAAATTGCTCACATCCGACTCCTGGTCAGCCGGCCGGCAAGGGGCCGATGGGAGCTCCGCCGGTCCCTGTCGTCACTGGAAGGGCCCTCCAGAAGTCGATTCCGGTCGAAATCCGCGCCATCGGAAACGGTCAGGCTTATTCGGTCGTCAATGTCAAAGCCCAGGTGGGGGGGACTTTGACCAGAGTCTCTTTCAAAGAGGGGCAATTTGTAAAAAAAGGTGAACTTCTCTTTACGCTCGATTCCCGCCCTTTTGAAGTTCAGCTGAAACAGGTCGAAGCCAATCTTGCCCGGGACAGAGCTCAGGCTGAAAATGCCCGGCGGGAAGCCATCCGGTACAAAGACCTCGTCACGAACGGGTATGTGGCGCAGGAGCAATACGAACAGATTCATGCCAACTCAGAGACGCTCGATGCGACGGTTCTTGCGGATGAGGCCGCCATTGAAAATGCGAAGCTTCAGCTTGAATACTGCTTTATCCGATCTTCGATAGATGGCATAACCGGGAACCTTCTGGTTCATGAGGGAAATGTGGTCAAGGCGAATGATCTCAGCCTGGTCGTGATCAATCAGGTTCGCCCGATTTTTGTTTCTTTTTCGGTGCCGGGTCAATATCTCCCCGATATCAGAAAATATATGGCGTCCGGGCGTTTAAAAGTCGAAGCGGTTGTTCCCGGGACAGAGGCCTCGCTGGCGGAAGGAGAACTTGCTTTTGTCGACAATTCGGTCGATTTACAGACCGGGACCATTCAATTAAAGGGACTCTTCTTGAATCAAAATAAGGTGTTGTGGCCCGGTCAGTTTATTAATATCAAACTGACGGTGACAAAGCAGGACAACCAGGTCGTGGTCCCCTCGCAGGCAGTACAGACCGGGCAGGCGGGGCCGTTCATTTTTGTGGTAAAACCGGACCTGACGGTAGAACCCCGTCCGGTGACCGTCGGAAAAATGACGGAGAACGAGACCGTCATTGAAAAAGGGATTATGCCGGGGGATCAGGTGGTGACCGACGGACAGCTCCGCCTCATACCGGGATCAAAAGTGGAGATTAGAAACTCCGGACTTCCGGCACATTCCAAAGAAACTCAAAAATGAACATCCCTGAGATTTGCATACGCAAACCGGTCATGACCACCCTGCTGATGGCCGGTATTTTTCTCTTTGGCGTGATAGGCTACACGGCTCTTCCCGTCAGCGAACTTCCTAATGTCGACTTTCCCACCATTTCAATTTCCGCCAATTTAGCGGGAGCCAGCGCCGAGACGATGGCTTCCTCGGTGGCGACTCCTCTGGAAAAGCAATTCTCGACTATTGCCGGGATTGATTCGATGACGTCGACGAGCGGGATGGGGCTCAGCCAGATTACCGTCCAGTTTTCTCTCGACCGGAATATCGATGCGGCGGCGCAAGATATTCAGTCGGCGATCGGAGCGGCCCAGAAGAATCTTCCCCAGGGAATGCAGAGCCCCCCCACCTACCAGAAAGTCAATCCCGCCGATCAGCCTATCATGTTTCTGGCATTAAGTTCTCCGGCCCTTCCTCTTTCAAAGATCGACGATTACGCCCAGACCGGAATCGCCCAGAGGATTTCAACAATCGCCGGGGTCGCTCAGGTTCTGGTTTTTGGTTCTCAAAAATATGCTGTCCGGGTTCAGCTCGATCCTGCGGCGCTTGCTTCGCGCGGCATCGGGTTTGACGAAGTCTCCGGCGCCATTACCAGAGGGAACGTCAACCTTCCGACAGGAACCCTCTATGGAGCCCATCAGGCGTTTACCATTCAGGCGACGGGACAGATCACAGACGCCGCCGGTTACCGCCGGCTGATCGTGGCCTACCGGAACGAGTCTCCCGTCCGGCTGGAAGAAATCGGAAACGTGATTGACGGCGTCCAGAATGACAAAGTGGCGAGCTGGTATAACGACACCCGGGCCATAGTTCTGGCGATACAACGCCAGCCGGGGACCAACACGGTGGAGGTGGCCGCCGCAATAAAAAAATTGCTTCCGGTTTTTCGCGCTCAAATGCCCGCTTCAGTCAGGTTTGAAATCATCTATGACCGGTCTGATTCTATCCTCGCGTCGATTTCAGAGGTTAAGTTCACGCTGATTTTAGCGACCTGCCTGGTGATTTTGGTCATTTTTCTCTTTCTCCGGAAAATTTCGGCAACAGTCATTCCCGGTCTTGCGCTTCCCATTTCCATTATGGGGACATTTGGCGTCTTATATTTGTTGGGGTACAGTATTGATAATCTCTCTTTGATGGCGTTGACGTTATGCGTAGGATTCGTGGTTGATGACGCTATTGTGATGCTTGAGAATATCGTGCGTCACATAGAATCGGGAGAGGAAGTCGGTCCGGCTGCCCTGAGGGGATCGAGGGAAATAGGGTTTACGATCGTATCCATGACGATATCGCTCGCGGCGGTTTTTATTCCGGTCTTTTTTATGAAAGGTATTTTAGGAAGGCTTCTTCATGAGTTTGCGGTCACGATTGTTACGGCAATTTTTGTCTCCGGTTTTGTCTCGCTGACGCTGACGCCGATGCTCTGCAGCAAGGTGTTAAGGGCTCATCGGACCGAAAAACATGGAAAACTCTATGATCTTTCGGAAAGATTCTTTGCCAGTTGGCTCCGGCTGTATGACCGTAGCCTGGTCTCTGCATTAAAGCGCCCTGGTTTCGTGATGGGGGTCTTTACCCTTCTTTTAATCGCTTCTGTCTATCTTTTTATGAATATTCCCAAAGGGTTTATTCCCAACAGCGATACGGGAATGATTTTTGCTTTTACACAAGGTCCCGAGGATATATCTTTTGACTCGATGAAGGAACACCAGATGGAATTGGCTAAAATTGTTCAGCAAGACCCGTATGTGGAAACTTTCATGTCCTCTATCGGAGCCGGAGGGCCGAATGTCACCGGGAATACCGGAAGATTATTTATGCGCCTGAAACCGCTTTCCCAGCGCCCCGGCGTGGACCAGGTCATTCAGGAATTGCGGCCCAAACTTGCGGCTGTTCCCGGAATCAAAGCCTTTCCGCAGAACCTTCCGATGATACGGATCGGAGGGCAACTGACCAAGAGCCTTTATCAGTACACCCTTCAGGATGTTGACACCCAGGAACTATACCGCTGGGCGCCGATTCTGGAATCGAAAATGAAGTCTCTGCCCGGCCTGCAGGATGTGACCAGCGATTTAGAGATCAAAACGCCGCAGATCCTGGTCGATATTGACAGAGACAAGGCCTCTTCTCTCGGGGTTACTGCAGAACAGATCGAAAACACCCTCTACAACGCTTACGGGTCGCGGCAGGTCTCCACCATCTATACGCCGACGGACCAATACTGGGTGATTATGGAATTGCAGCCGGAGTATCAGCTCAGTCCCGAGGCCCTTTTGCTCCTCTACATCCGGTCGACCACGGGCCAGCTCGTGCCCTTAAACAGCGTGGCGAGACTGACGCGGGGCATCGGCCCGCTGACCGTGACTCACCTTGGCCAGCTTCCCTCGGTCACGATCTCTTTCAATCTCCAACCGGGTCTGTCGCTCAGCGATGGGGTTGATAAAATTAAAGATCTTGAACACGAACTCAATCTCCCGGTAACGCTGAACGCCACTTTTCAGGGGGCGGCCCAGGCGTTTCAATCCTCATTCAAAGGGTTTTTGCTCCTGTTTATGATGGCTATTCTTGTGATTTACATTGTTCTCGGAATCCTTTATGAAAGCTTTATTCATCCGATTACCATCCTGTCGGGCCTGCCTTCGGCGGCATTCGGAGCCTTGGCCACGCTGATGCTGTTTCACATGGAGCTTAATATTTTCGGATTCGTCGGGCTTCTTATGCTTCTTGGAATTGTTAAAAAGAACGCCATTTTGATGATTGATTTCGCGCTCAATGTCCAGCGGAACGAGGGGAAAACCCCTTATGAGGCTATTTATCAGGGGTGTCTGGTCCGGTTCCGCCCCATTATGATGACGACCATGGCCGCGTTAATGGGGACGCTTCCTATCGCCATCGGTTTCGGAACCGGGGCCGATATCCGCCGGCCTCTTGGCCTGGCAGTGGTCGGAGGCCTGGTGGTTTCTCAGATTGTCACGCTTTATATTACCCCGGTGATATATCTCTATTTTGAAACCTTTCATCGCAAGCTTTCAGAACGGGGGGAGGTTCGACGAAAAACCTTTATATCAGGTTCGGGCTCACGGAGAGAGGAAGCGTGATGAGAAAAATATGGATCGGATTGATGGTTGCGGCAATTCTCGGAACGGGAGGATATTTCTTCTTTCAAACCAATGAGGGCGGCTTAAAATTTAAAACCGATAAAATCACCCGGGGTGACCTTATGGCGACGGTGACCGCAACAGGGACTGTCAATGCGGTGACCACGGTGCTGGTGGGGACACAGGTTTCGGGAACAGTCAAAAAACTCTATGCCAGCTTCAATTCTCCGGTTAAGAAAGGGGAGCTGATTGCGCTGATCGATCCTTCGACGTTTGAGGCGCAGGTGGATCAGGCAAAGGCCAACCTTTTATCTGCCAGAGCCAATCTCGAAAAAACCGATGCGGCGCTGATCGACGCCAAAAGAACCTATGATCGGAGCAAAAGCCTCTTTTTTCAAAATCTCATTTCTCAAAGCGAGGTGGATAATTCTGAGACCGGATATCTTTCCGCTAAAGCGCAGATGAATGTCGCGCGGGCCCAGATCGCCCAGACTGAAGCGGCCCTGAAGTTCGCCGAGACCAACCTCAAATATACCAGGATTGTTTCACCGGTCGACGGAACGGTCGTATCGAGAAATGTCGACGTCGGCCAGACGGTCGCGGCAAGTTTTCAGACGCCGACCCTCTTTAATATTGCTCAGGACC
>JBGPKT010000090.1:0-8741 GCA_041486115.1 Nitrospiria bacterium
AAACGATATACTTGACATCCGACGGAGCCGGCTCGAAAGTATGGGAGTCGGTTCCCTCCGGAATTAGACCATGTAGATCAATCCGGTCTCCCCCTATATTGCGGACGATATTCGTCAACGGGGCAACCGTGGTAATCACATTGAGTTTTTTCGTTTTATGAGCCCCCTCCGCCTGTGCGGATGTATAAAATCCGGCGGCCAGGATTAACATCATCACAACAAACCCATTTTTCATTGAATTCTCCTTATTGATGAATATCCAGTTTAAAAAAATACCTGCGTACGCAATCCCAATATATAAAAGGAATCCACCTGGGTGTTGCCGCCGGGGTTTTTGATATATTGAATGTCGGGAGAGATTTCCAGCGCATTGGGAATCGCTGCAAATTTATAATAGATTTCGAAATAGTGCTCCCCTCCCGATTTGCCTGAGAGGGCGGGATAGTCTCCGCTCGGGGTTGTTAAGCCATATGCCATTCCAAAAGTGTCATCGGAACGTCCGATCGGTTCTCCTGTCATCTGCGCCCCGATGGTCAGGGCCCGGTCAAACTGGGCCACCGACCCATCCTGTGTCCCGAAACGGGTCCAAAGTGCCAGAACGCTGTTGATCTCCTGATCAAAGCTGAGAGCAAAACCCCGGGTTTTCTTCCCTTCGGGAAGGCCTGTTGTGCAAGCACCCGGAGCATCCGCTGTAACAAATGAACAACGGGGAGTCCCCTGGCTCCAAACCATGAACCGGTAATTTCCCGGGTGCCCAAACGCCTTCGGCTTAAAGTCAAATTCTCCCGCAAACCAGGGGTCTATGAATGCATTTTGGTATAAACTGCCGCTCTGCGCCCCCCCGTGAAACCACCCCCCGATTGCCGTAACCCACATAGAGGGGGAATAAGCAACGACCAGGCCCGGCCCGAAGAAATTCAAATCCCCTCCCCAATCAATGGCGCTATTATTGTTGAAGTTCTGGGCAATAAACTGATACGTCTCTTTATTGGCGTAGACGTTCGTGTCAAAATAGGCGGTTAAATCCATCTGCCCGAAGGCGATCATCAGCCGTTGGTCGAAAAACATCCCCTGGTATCGGACTTCATTCACATTGAGGGACTCCGGATTGAGCCAGCTTTCGACATCGTTGTTGGTTCCGGTGGTATTTCCATCCGGATTGGTGAAAAGAGGAGGGGTGCTGACTATTCCCGACCCGCGTTCCAGATCCATACGAAGGAGAAAGGTCCCGTTCTTCCCAACCGGAGATTCGAGCATAAGATCGGTCGATAGGGTCATATCCGCATCGTCGTTGCGGTTTCCAAAAGAATCTTTAACTCCGACAAACCGCTGGAAGATCATCGTCACTCCGCCGGAAAGTTTTGCTCCATTTAATGCATGCACCGGATGGAGCGGGTGGGCGAGCCCATCGGTCTGGTCGGTCTTTTCAGGGAGCATTTTTTCAAGCATGTCGATCCGGTTTTTCAGCGTTTCAACCTCTTTTTGGAGACTTTCCCCGGAGACCTCCTCGTTTGAGGCATTTCCTTCTTCCATCTCACCGAACGAAACCTGCGGAGCAAACCCTAAAAGGAGAGCCAGAATCCATCCGCATCCCTTTTGCCATCTCGCATGATCCGTCATATCTGCTCCTTAAACAATGCGCTGCCAGTGAATAAAAAAGGGCCCTGAAGTAAAACAGTTTCCCGTCTTATGACCTTCATGGCCCAATTCAATTCTTTTACAAAAAAAAACCACGAAATGGATTCTTCCCTTTACTTTCTTCATAAAGAGAAGAGAAAAAACCTTCGTGGTTTATAACTTTATCTTTTAAGTCTTAAATAATACTAAAAAACAAACCCGGATGATTTCAATCACCCATTAAACCTGACCTATTTGTAAAGCAAACTAAATGCCAATGTCAAGAAAAAAGATGAATAATTAAAACTTGTTGATTTTGTTATATAAAATTTTTAATAGTATCTTCTTTCATTTTAAAAAAAATTTTGGTAGGAATTTTATTTCCATTTTATCCCGAAGAAATGTTCATAAAACACTTAAACGCCCATTTTAAGGAAAAGTCGCTCCATCTTTCTTAATAATCTTAAACCCGATTTCACTATGGCAAATCTCGCAGCGGGGGCCTAATTCGTCATCATGGATGTCATCTTTTTTATGGCAGGTGACGCACATTCTCGATGTCCTTCTGGCAAATAGCGTCCGGGTATGGCATTCCAAACATTTTACAGGACGATGTTTCTCAATCAGCCGGTAACCTGTTTCTTTAAAGTGATCGAAATCATTCCTTTTCCAGGTACTTGTGCTGTGGCACGATTCGCATTTTTTGCCAAATTTCCCTTTATGATAATCGTCTTTCATATGGCAATCGTTACAGACCGAAGAGGTATCTTTAAAAATAGAGGTCTTATGACAAAGGGAGCATTTCACCGGTTCATGTTTGCCAGTCAGCGGGAAAGGGGTCTTCTGATGGTTAAACCTGTCAATGTCTTTCCATGATTTTTCCGTATGGCACCTCTGGCACGATTCACCCAGCTTCCCCTTATGCTTGTCGTCTTTCTGATGACAGGTCGAACATTCGACGGAGATTTTATAACGTTCCTGAGCGTGGCATTTGGCGCAGGCCACCGGAATATGTTTTCCGGAAAGAGGATATTTTGTCGTGGAATGGTCGAACCGGATCTCTTTCCATTTTTCAACAATCAGGTGGCACCGGTCGCACGATTGACCCAGATTTCCTTTATGCTTGTCCTCTTTTTTGTGGCAGCCGATGCAAGGTTTTGGGGTCTCCTTCAGCCGGGTATCCTTATGGCACTTGATGCAGTCAATTTTTTGATGGAATCCGATGAGTCTGAAATCGAACTTATCATGGTCGAAAACCGGCTCTTTCCAGGTCTCGGTCGTATGGCACGACTCGCACTGTTTGCCTAAAATCCCTTTGTGTTTATCCTGTTTAAGATGGCAGCCGATGCAGGTTGTCGGCGTTTGGTCAAATAATTTGTTGAGATGGCATTTTGCGCACGGAGTCTGATCATGCTTTCCGGTCAGTTTGAATTTTGTGCGATC
Source organism: Nitrospiria bacterium (assembly GCA_041486115.1). Classification (GTDB taxonomy): domain Bacteria; phylum Nitrospirota; class Nitrospiria; order JACQBW01; family JACQBW01; genus JACQBY01. Next base: position 3,061 of record JBGPKT010000090.1, read on the forward strand.
ATGATCGAATTTGACCTTTTTCCAATCCTGCGCGGTATGGCAACGTTGGCATTCTTTTCCAAACTCCCCTTTATGCTTGTCCTCCTTGAGATGGCAGGAAATACAGGCCATGGGGGTCGTTGTAAAGTTGTTTTCGGTATGACATTTCGCACATTTGACGGGCGCATGCTTCCCCTCCAGAGGAAATTTAGTTTTGCTATGATTAAATTTTATCTCTTTCCAGCTGTTGGGGTTATGGCACCGCTCGCACCCTTTGCCCAACCCCCCTTTATGCTTGTCGTCTTTCTGATGGCAGTACAAACAAGGATGAGGCGTCTCGCGAAACTTATGTTTAGTATGGCATTCGGAACATTTCGTTTTTTGATGTTTTCCGAGAAGTTCAAACTCGGTCTTTGTATGGTCAAATTTCAGCTGATCGAATTCAATCAGGGTGTTCCCTCTCCCTTTATGCTCCGTATGGCAGGTTTCACACCGGGTGGCGTCTATTTTCCCATGAAACCCTTTTTTTTGATCCACATCCTTTCCGCTCTCCTTATGACAGTTGACGCATTTGGAAAAGAAGTATTTCTGGCCTATCGTATGGCAATCCAGGCAGTTTCCTTCAACCTTTTGATGAAGGGATGACACTTCCCCGGGCATGACCCCTTTTAAAAGGTCAAAACCGTAAACAACAGAAGGCCCGCACAAAAGAATAATAAAAGTAAACAAAAATAGAATAGGCTTCTTCAAATTTGCCTTTTATTTTTTCTGCGATCGGGTGACAGAAGATCTGATGGTCATGATCCTATCAGAAGATCATCACCGCCACGATATGAATGATAAATGCCACAATCAGGATCCAGATAAAAGGGACATGAAGTTTGTGCCAGTAAGAAAACAGCTTTGCGGTCACTTCCAGAAGTTTGACTTTTTTTTCAAGAGAAATAAGTTTAAGCACCATCTCTTCGAGAGAACCTTCCAGGATATGGTATTTTCTCTCTTTTAAATATTTGATGATCTGTTTTTTTAACCTTTTCTCCAGAAAATCCATCTTCAGCATCAAGTAGAGAGATCTGAAAAGTCCTGCCGATGATTGGTTTTCCCTCAAACCAAAAAAGTGATCAATGGTGTCAAGTATTTTTTGAGAATCCGCCAATTGGGTTTTTATTTTCTCAATCAAGCGATCAATCTCTTCGTTCATTTCTTTAAGGTTCGACCTTTCCCCTGAAAGCGAGAACTGAAAATGACGGTAAATATAGCGTCCGACAACGCCGCTCCCCACAACAATCATCATGGAGTAGTAAGCAATGGCAGAATTGGCCGCTGAAACGGTAAATGCGCTGTGATAAACAATCAGGAGAGGCCCAAAGATACAAAGAAGGATATGCGCATCCAGCCAAGTTTTAATTTTCCCGAATTTATTGAGTTTTCTGACCTTCTTCCGAATCACATAAAAAGAGGCTCCCACAAAGATCATGACTGAACCGATGATTCCAAGGAGAAGAGAGATTGGATCTCCTGCTTTAAAAGGATGAGCATTGAAATAAACTGGCAAAAAAATCGCCGTTCCGGTTCCGAATAGAAAAATAATCGTTTTGAAAAAGATCCATATTCTTGTTCCAAGGGGTCTGACCATTATTTTATTTCTGGAATGGACAGACGGATTTGTGATCGGCATATTTTGAAATGATTTCGACTGAGCTATATGGTACGGCATGGAATCATCCTTTCTCTCTCTTTAAAACGGAATCGATAAACTTGTCCGGGTCTGAATCGTATTGTTCCAGTCGGGAGAAAGATTGTTGTCTTCCAGCACATAATCCCCTTCCAGACTGGCCTCCATGCCGTTCTTTAATGAATATCTCATGACAAATCCGGGAACCACTCTTGTAAGGGTATTCCCCGAAAGATTAAAACGGGTATCCTCATACCTGAATCTAAGCCCTCCCTGGAACCCATTGAGCCAAATCTTCAAAAGGTTTGCCATCATCGAGGTATTGGTGAAGTCTGTGCCGGGTTGGAATAAAAAGAGGATCGAGGTCGTTTCGTTTAAATTGAAAAAACTCCGCTCCAGAATAAAAACGGAATATCGGTCGATGGTTTTTTCTGAATCCACCAGCGGAAAAGTCATGATGTGGCTCGAAAGGTCCGCGGGATTAAAAAATGTTTTTCCATACCGGAAGTCGACGCGCCATATGGTTGAAAGTTCGATCGACAATCCCAGACTATAATCTAAAGTCGTTTGCGAATTATTCAGGGCCATTTGCATAATTTCATCTCTGGTCTTTATCTGTTGCAGTTTATCGAGAGAAGTTATCGGTGGCGTCTGAGTCACTACGGAAGGGTCCGCCAGTGCGTTCCCGTAATCAAGAAACGGATTTCTCCGGTATTCCACCAGTCCGGAGTAACGATATACTGAATGGGTATAGTCGAAGTTGACCATGCCGTCATTAAACTTATTGAAATCAAGATCTCGGTCGAGAAACGCGGAGATATTGAGAGTATCATAGATCCAAAACCCGTTGAGTCCAGCCGCTTTTCGGGTTGAGAAATCCTGGAAGTACTCCTGCGTAAAATAAACTTTACCGGTAACATGACCATAGTCAACCACTGAAAGATACGTTTCATAAAATTTTCGGCTGGATTCAATGGCTAAAGGATCTGTTGCAAAAATATTAACGGGAATACCAAGATTGTTCGTCCATGTGACGGAAGAAACCGGGAGGCTAAAAGACAACCCATCAAACCTGTTAAACAAGGTGCTTCCTGAACTAGGCTGTCTCCCAATACGGAAATTGGAAAACCAATCCACATTATTCCCTTCAAGGAAAAATTTGCTCAACCGCGTCCGGTTGTTTCTATTCACCAGAAAATCGTTGGCATTCATACCGGAAAAATTAAATCGAAGATCAGCTCCTGTCCCTTTTCTCCATCGTAAATCAAAAAACTCACTTAAACGACTTTGGGTGTTTATTGACGCCGGAGAAGTCGTCTGATCATATAAATACTCCGTCATCAATGAACCGGACATTTTGTCCGGACGGATTCTCGGTTGGAACGGTTTTATTTGTGACGCTCTCTTCTCTCCTTCCTCTTTTTCCTTGAGATTAGAGGTCACCTGACCAGAGCCGCCAAGGAGAGTCATTTTTTCCTCAGCTTCCTTTCTATGAAGAGAGGAGGGGTAACTTTTGAGGAAATGCTTTAAAGTGTCTCTGGCAATATTGGGTTTATCTAATTTTTCACTGATCAGGGCCAGATACCAAAGGGCCTCTTCTATCTCCGGAGACCCGATCCGCGTTTCAATCAAATGTATGAAAACGGTTTTGGCTTTGATGAAGTTGGATTGCTGAAAATAATTAATCCCGGTGGTCAGTTCATCGGAATTCGCCTTTGAATGAAAATAGGAAGGCCCCCAGGAACATCCGGTCAGTAAAAAAAAAATAACGGAATAAATCAAGTGTCTCTTTATCAAAAAACGTTCTCCCCGGTCCAAAGTTTATTTGGAAAAAGTGCTTGTCGTATGACAAGCTTTGCAATCATCCGAAGTGCTCGGATGACCATTGGGTTTAGAAAGAGCTCCCACCGTATTTCCCCTGTAATGACAGGTCACGCAGGTGGCGACAATTCCAAAATGATTCATTTTGACCACCGTAAAGGATGTTGTGCTGGAATGACAACTGCTGCAATCCTGACCGCTCAGATTACTATGGACAATATCATTCTTGGGAGCCATTCCAGGGCCTCCCGCCCGATGACACGAAGAACACGCCTGCCCGGTAAGACTTGAGTGATTAAAAATGGCATTGGCAAATGTGGTCGTTCCGGAATGGCAAACATTGCACTCCTGCGTCGTTGCCATATGGTTGCCCGGTTTGAATACAGCTCCGACTGAATTTCCCTGATAATGACAGGTTGAACAAGGGGCAACCACGCCTGAATGATTCATGGACACCGTGGAAAAAGTGGTGGTGCTGGAGTGACAGCTATTACAATCCTGACCGGTCAGATTGCTATGAACCACATCACTCTTGGGAGGCATGCCAGGTCCTCCCGCTTTATGGCATGAAAAACAGAGTTGTCCGGCCAGGTTGGCATGATTAAACCCCGCGGGGACCCATCCGGTCGTTCGATGACAGGTGTCACATTGACTGTTTGTACTGATATGGTTTGAAGGTTTCCCAGTGGCCTTCTGTCCGTTATGGCAGTTGGAACATTGACCCGCGGCAGAAGGATCATGAATATAATTTGCGGGAATCCAGGCGTTTTGACTATGGCATAGCGTACAGGTCTGAGTCGTCATTAAATGGCTGGCCGGTTTACCATAGGTTATTTGACCATTGTGGCAACTTTCACAGGTCCGGGGAGTTCCTTTATATCTTCCCGCTGAATGGCATTGTTTACACTCCAGGGTCCGGTGCGCTCCCTGGAGTTGAAACGAAGTTGAATCATGATTAAAACTCGAACCCGGGGTGGTTTGCGCCAAGGAATAAAGAGACAAACCAGATAAAGAAATTCCCAGGACAAATAGAACTAAGGTTATAAAAATAAAAAACCCGCTTTTAACCTTTAAATTAATTGTCATTTGAATGCCTCCGTGGGGGTCAATCGGACCCAGAATCTAACAAATATATAGAACCGAAGACTAATCTCTTGAATTAATGCAATAAGAATACCCAACATGAAAAACCTATGATGATATTATAACTATATGTAATTAAATGATGTTTTAATTTTTATTTTTTATCTTTTTTATCTTGATGATACTTACAGTACAGGCTGTACAAAAAAGGTATGGGCATGGGTGAAGTTTATGCCCCGTGTAAAAAGTGATCATAGGGAAAAAGGGTTCTTCTGCCATCACAAGATTTACGTTTCTCCCATCTTTTTGGTTATTTATCAAAGGTGTTTGTACTATGACAATTTCCGCAAATGACTCCAAGGTTATGGTTTGACTTATATTCCGCGCCCATAGGATTTCCGGCTTTATGGCAGTTCTGGCAGGTCGTCGAGTAATTCCAAATCGCCGAGTGAACCATTTTATAGCTGGAAAAGCCTCCAGATTGGGTACTGGTATGACATGAGTTACAGTCGGTGATGATGTTCGAAAGAGGATTGTGAATCAGGTCCCCCGACGTCCTGGGGGGAGGCATCGCGCCAGTGGCATTTCCAGAGTAATGACAGGTTTTACACGTTGTCACGCTGGTATGATTAAAGGAAGCGCCTGCAAAGGTACTGAAGCTCGTGTGACATTGTCTGCAATCACTGTTGGAAGCCGCATAGGGATGCGGATTCGGTGTTGCCACGGCTCCAACCGAATTTCCGACATAGTGACAGGTTGAACAGGAGGCGATGATCCCGGTGTGGTTCATCGTCACCGTCGTGAAGGTCATCGTGCCGGAGTGACAGCTCTTGCAGTCTTGACCGCTTAAATTGCTATGCACCACATCATTCTTTGGCGCCATGCCAGAACCTCCAACCTTATGACAGGAGGAGCAGAGCTGTCCGGTGAGCGTTGAGTGATTAAAAACCGCATTGTTAAAAGTGGTTGTTCCGGCATGGCAGAGATTACACTCCTGCGTCGTGGCCATATGAGTCGAAGGTTTTGCCACCGCTCCAACCGAATTTCCGACATAGTGACAGGTTGAACAGGAGGCGACGATCCCGGTGTGGTTCATCGTCACCGTCGTGAAGGTCGATGTGCT
>JBGPKT010000091.1:0-8710 GCA_041486115.1 Nitrospiria bacterium
CGGAGATGGTCGCAAAAAAAGCGATGGAACAGGGAATGAAACAGGTGGATGTTTATGTGAACGGTCCCGGATCGGGGCGGGAATCGGCGGTCAGGTAATTGCAGGCCGCCGGATTAAAAATCAATATGATTAAGGATGTCACGCCGATTCCTCATAACGGCTGCAGACCGCCTAAACGGCGGAGAGTATAAAAGAGGTTAAAAAAGAAGCGTTTAATTTAATTAATTTAAAAGGAGAACAATTCAAGATTAGCTCTGTTGTGGGACGCCTTCGCACAGCTAGCTTGGATAGGAGAAGAGAGATTGGCAAGATATACAGACTCCGTTTGCCGGCTTTGCCGGAGAGAAGGAACAAAGCTTTTTTTAAAGGGGACACGCTGTTTAACGGACAAATGCGCCATCGACCGGAGGGCTTATCCGCCGGGCCAGCATGGACAGGCTCGTCCAAGGATATCGGAGTACCGGATGCAGCTTCGGGAAAAGCAAAAATTAAAAAGGATTTACGGCTTGATGGAGCGGCAATTTAGAAACTATTTTATTAAAGCCGAGAGTAAAACCGGCGTCACCGGCGAGATTTTACTTCAATTTTTGGAGCGCCGGCTTGATAATGTTGTCTACCGGATGGGTTTTGCTTCTTCACGGAAGCAAGCTCGCCAGCTTGTCGGGCATAAGCATCTGTTAGTCAATGGAAAAAGTGTTGATATTCCTTCTTTTTTAGTCAAGGAGGGCGATGAGGTTGAAGTTAAGGTAAAAAGCCGTACCCTTCCTGCCGTTGTCAGTGCGATCGAGGTCATTGAAGCGATTGGGATACCTGCCTGGATAGAGTTAGACAAGGCCAGTTTCAAAGGGAAGGTCAAGAGTCTTCCGACGAAAGAAGACATCTCCCTTCCAGTCAATGAACAACTGGTGGTCGAGCTTTACTCAAGATAGAAAATGTGGCCAAATAAATAGGGGGCAAGATGATTATCAGAACAAAAGATTTCCAGATACCCAAAAAATTGGAATGTGAAAAGGAGAGCCTGACTCCGGTCTATGGAAAGTTTACTGCCGAACCCTTTGAGAGGGGTTATGGAACCACCATTGGAAATTCTCTGAGAAGGGTATTATTATCGTCCATTGCGGGCGCGGCGATCACCTCAATTAAAATTGAGGGCGTTTTGCATGAATTTTCAAATATTACGGGCGTTAAAGAAGATGTCACCGATATTATTTTAAATATCAAAAACCTTAGAATAAAATTGCATTCCGACAAAACAACGGCGATCCACATCAGAAAAAAAGGGGCCGGTCTCGTCACCGGGAAGGATATTACCCATGATTCGGATGTTGAAATTTTGACGCCGGATCTTCATATCGCGACTCTCGATAAAGACGCCAACCTTGACATGGAGCTCACCGTAAAAATCGGGAGAGGGTATGTTCCCGCTGAGAGGAACAAAGAAGAGGGAATGCCTATCGGCGTCATCCCGGTCGATTCGATTTTCACGCCTATTCAAAAAGTTAACTTTCACGTTGAAAATGCGCGCGTCGGGCGGATAACCGACTATGATAAACTGGTTCTGGAAGTATGGACCGACGGGAGCGTGATTCCCGCGGATGCCGTCGCTTTTGCCGCGAAAATTTTAAAAGACCATTTAACCATCTTCATCAATTTCGAAGAAAAAGAAGAAGAGATTGAAAAGACCGAGGACCAGAAAGAGGAGATTAATAAAAATCTTCTCAAGGGTGTGAATGAACTGGAGCTTTCGGTCCGGGCGGCCAATTGCTTGAAAAACGCCGACATCAAAAGCATCCTTGAGCTGGTGCAAAAAACAGAGTCCGAAATGCTCAAAACGAAAAATTTTGGCCGGAAGTCTCTTAATGAAATCAAGGAAATATTGGAAGACATGGGGCTCTCTTTAGGAATGAAATTGCCTGTGGAAGTCTTCGCGCTTGTCAATCAAGAACAAAAACAGTAAAAAATAAAGGTATTCTTATATGAGACACAGATGTGCGGGAAGACAATTCGGCCGGAATTCCGGGCACCGGAAAGCATTATTCAGAAGCCTGGTTACCTCTTTTTTTGAACACGAACGAATTGAAACCACCGAGGCCAAAGCCAAAGAAATCCGGACTTTCACAGAGGAGATGATCACGCTGGGAAAAAGAGGAGACCTTCATGCCAGGCGGCAGGCGGCCTCTTTTATTCTGAAAAAAGATGTGGTTGCCCGGTTATTTAAAGATATCGCTCCACGCTTTGCAACCCGAAACGGAGGTTATACCCGCCTTGTCAAGACCCGGCGGCGGCATGGCGACGGCGCTGAAATGGCCATTCTCGAACTCATCGATTATCAAAAAGCGCTAAAAGAGAAACTCCCTGCCTCAGAATCTGAAAAGAAACCCGAAACAAAAACGGCGGGTAAATAACCCGCCGTTTCCATTGAACCTTTTTTAAACCAGCCTGAACCTTTTCCGTCAATAACTGACCATTAGCTCCCGATATAAGTAAAAGTGACCGCATTACTGACCTGACCATTGACACTCACATAAAGATTCACAGGCCATGGCTGTCCAGTAGAGAGGCCGGCAAAGGGGATAACATTGGCGACTATTGTTGTATCGGTCCATGTCGGAGCAGTGCCGGTTTCTACTTTATCAATAAAGACATGACTTAAAGCATCCTGTTTTGTTCCGAAATTGGCGCCGATAAGGGTGACTTTACTGGGCGTTGGAGAGGCTCCAGTTCCGGCGGTGACAGTGGAATTGTTAGGTGAGATGGAGTAAATCACCGGCGCCACATCTGATCCGCCGCAGCTTAACAGATTCATCGTAGACAGAACAATTAAAACAAAAAGGAGCGCAGAAACTAAATATTGATTTTTCTTATTTGCGGCCATTCTCTTTTACTCCTAACATAAAAAAATTAATTGATATAGTAAATGTAGTCAATAGAATCAAGAGGCCTCCATGAGTTTTTTCTTCAGGGCTCATTTTTAATTATGGATAAATTCGTCTTTTTGTCAAGTCCATACTTTAGGCATTTTCCTATAAAGACAAATGAAAGACAAAGATGTATGATAGAAACAGGTTTTAATAAGGCAAGTTTGAGCATATGAAAAAAATGAAATATGGGCTTCTGGGATTTATCCTGTTGTTATTGGCCTGCCTTTTATTCCTTATTCTGAACGGGGTCCGTCAGAAAAGTTTTAATTTTGTTGTGAAAGAGACCTTGAGAAAGGCCGATATCCATATAGGAGGGTTCTCTTTTTTTCAAACAGAAGGAGGGCGGAAAGAGTGGGAGCTTCAGGCGAGGAAGGCGGAGTTGTTTGAAAATGAAAATAGAGCGGTGATTGAGGATATTCACGTCATCATTCATACGAAAAAGGGGCTCGAAATTTCCTTTCGGGGAGATGAAGGGGTTCTGGATACAAAGGGGAAAAACTTTCATATTCAAAATAAAAAGAGTCCGATTCAAATCGTATTGAGCAATGGCTACAGGATCGAAGTCATGGAGGCGGACTGGAATAACGAAGAAAAAGAGATTGTATCGGAATCGCCGATTGTCCTTTATGGGGGAAACTGGAGCGCCCGGGGGAAAGGGCTGATTTTAAAGACCGTCACTGAAGAGTTTATTATCAAGAGAGATATCGAAGCTCAGGTCAATTCTTAAAAAAGCACCCGGAGCTGACTGAGCAAGAAAGCAGAAGTGTTATACAGACTCCCGAAATTCAATGTGTATTCGTTTTGCGTCAGGTTATTAATCAGCGCCGTTACCCTGCTTTTGTTTTTTCACCCCGCAGCGCCTGCCGAAGATTCTTCCAATTTATCGAAAAAAGAGTTAAAATTAAAAAAAGAAATTTCCATTTCTTCAAAGAAAATGACCTTGAATAATCTCGAAGGATTCATGATCTTTGACGGAGATGTTAAAGTGATTAAAGGTGATCTTACGTTAACCTCCGATCGTGTAAAAATCTATTTTAATAATGATAAAAATAAAAAGGAGAGCAAACTGGTGGCTCCTCCGGGCGAGCAGGAGATATCTTTAATGGTAGCCGAAGGGAACGTCCATATTGTTAAAGGGACGAGGGAAGCCAGGTCAGATAAAGCTGAATATCAGCAAGAAAAAGAAGTGATTATCTTGACGGGGTCGCCCCGGGGTTGGGATAGCCAGTATAAGGTCTCCGGAACGAAAATGACGATTTACTTAAAAGAAGACCGGAGTGAGATTGAAGGAAGTCATGTATTATTTAACCCAGCAGCTCAGTAAATACGCCCGATGATTGAAGTTAAAGGACTCTATAAAACTTATCAAAATAAAGTGGTGGTCCGGGATATCAGCCTGACGGTGAAAAAAGGGGAAATTGTCGGACTGCTCGGTCCGAACGGCGCGGGAAAAACGACCATTTTTTATATGATTATCGGACTGGCGTTTCCCAACGCGGGTGAAATTCTATTAAATGCGCTTCCGATTACCTACGATCCGATGTATATTCGCGCCAGAAAGGGGATGAGTTACCTCCCGCAGGAACCTTCCATTTTCAGAAAACTGACGGTCAGAGAGAACCTGATGGCCATTCTCGAGCTTCTACCGGAAACCTCGGTTGAAAGAAGCGAGCGGGTCACTGCCCTTTTAGAGGAATTCAATGTGGTTCACCTAGCCGATCAAAAGGCTTACACCCTCTCGGGCGGAGAACGCCGAAGAGTTGAAATTGCCCGGGCCCTTTTGACTTCTCCCTCTTTTATCTTGTTGGATGAACCCTTTGCCGGGATCGATCCCATTTCTGTCGCTGACATTCAAAAAATTATTAATCAATTAAAAAAGAAGGACATCGGGATTCTGATCACAGATCATAATGTCCAGGAGACGCTGGCAATCACCGATCGGGCCTATATCATTAACGCCGGCGAAATTCTTGAAACAGGATCGCCGGTGGATATCATTAACAGCCCAAAAGCCAGGGCGGTATACCTTGGTGAAAATTTTAAATTAAGCGACCAAAAAAGAGACAGTTCGGAGATTCCAACCTGAAGGGGTTTGCATAGACAATGAAAGCAAGACTGGAATTAAAATTATCTCAAAAACTCATCATGACACCTCAGCTCCAGCAAGCGATCAAATTGCTTCAGCTGTCCCGTCTGGAACTCTCGCAGACCCTTTCACAGGAGATTCTTGAGAACCCCTTGCTGGAAGACGCGATTGAAGAGGAACCGCTCCAGCAGGAAGAGAATGTCAAAGAAGATACGGTCAGAGAGGAAAGGGCGAAAACCGAAGAAGATGCCCGGCAAAGCGATGAGCCTTCAGATTTTGATCTAAAATGGGAAGATTACTTTGACGAGTATGATGACAGCCGCGAGATGTATGGATCTCTTTCCACAGAAGAGAATGCCTCTTTTGAACAGGTTCTGGGGCGGTCGACGACCCTGGTGGACCATCTGATGTGGCAGCTGGGCTTAACCTCACTTCCGGCGGCGGAAAAAAAAACCGGAGAAACGATTATTGGAAATATTGACGAAAATGGCTACCTTTGCGCTACGCCGGAAGAGATCGCGGCGGGCGCAAAAGCTCCGGCGGTCAGGGTTGAAAAAATCTTAAAAGTGATCCAGGGATTTGACCCTCCGGGAGTGGGAGCTCGCGATCTGAAGGAATGTCTTTTGATCCAGATCGCCCAGCTGGAGTTAAAAAACTCCATTGTCGAAGGGATCATTCAGTATCACCTCGAAAACCTTGAAAAAAAGAGGTATTCTGTGATTGCAAAAAGCCTGGGTATTTCGATGGAGGAAGTGGTTCAGAGCGCAAAAATCATAGAACACCTGGAACCCAAGCCGGGAAGGCCCTATTATGGAAGCGAGAATCAACATGCCGTTCCCGACGTCCTTGTCGTCAAAAATAATAAAGACTATATCGTTCTTTTAAATGACGACGGATTTCCAAAACTTAAGATCAGTTCTTACTACAAGAAACTGATCAGGGGAAAAGGAAAAGACCACGAGGCCACGAAGACCTATCTGGATGACAAGCTCAGGTCCGCGCTATGGCTGATCCGGAGCATCGAACAGAGGAACAGGACTATTTTGAGAGTCGCCGAAAGCATCGTCAAGTTTCAAAAAGATTTTTTTGACAAAGGGATCGCTTTTCTTAAGCCTCTGGTTCTCCGGCAGGTAGCCGAGGATATTGAGATGCATGAATCTACTGTCAGCCGGGTAACCACAAACAAATACATGTACTCCCCCCAGGGTCTTTTTGAATTCAAGTACTTCTTTAACAGCAGCATTCAAAGAACCAGCGGTGGAGGAGAGGACTTATCTTCGATTACTGTGAAGGATATGATCAAAAAATTGATTCAGGAAGAAGATACCGGAAAGCCCTTAAAAGACCAGGACATTGTCAATCTCTTAAGGAAAAATCAAATTGAGGTGGCGAGGAGAACTGTTGCAAAATACCGCACCGTTCTGAATATTCCTCCTGCCCCTAGAAGAAAGAGGACGTTTATTTAAATTAAAAAGTACCCGTCAGCCAGCAGGTTTATTCTTCTTTAAAAAGGAAATGGAGGCCAAATGAACATACAAATTACCGGCAGGCATCTGGAAGTGACACCGACATTAAAAGAATATATCGAATCACGGCTCCACAAGATTGAGAAATATTCTTTTAAAATTCTGGATGTTCAGGTTATTCTGGATGTTGAAAAATACAGGCATCACGCAGAAATGACTATCGGCATGGAAGGATTTACCCTTCAGGCGCATGATGAGACGGAAGAAATGTATTCCACTTTGGATAAAGTCATTGACAAGATCGAAAAACAGTTAAAAAAACATAAAGAAAAAGTGACCCGCCACAGGATCAAGCCAAATGGAAAAGAACTGCCAGAAGAAGATCTGTCTCCTGTGACGCTCCTTCCCCGGGTGATCAAAGAAAAAGCCTTTAAGTTAAAACCGATCAGTCAGAAAGAGGCCATTTCCCAGATGGAATTGCTCCAAAAGGATTTCTTTATTTATCTTGATAATGAAAATAAGGATATCAATGTTCTCTACAGGAGAAAAGCGGGCAATCTCGGTTTAATCAATGTGACGCATTAAGCCATAACGGATTACCAGAAATGAAAAACCTTAACTTTGTCGTGATCAGCGGGCTCTCCGGTTCCGGCAAAAGTCAGGCCATAAAATGTTTTGAAGACGCAGGTTTTTTTTGCATCGACAATCTTCCGCCCGTCCTGCTTCCAAAACTGGCGGAACTCTGCATTCAACCGAGCCAGAAGATTACAAAGGTAGCGCTGGGAATTGATATCCGGGAACGTTCATTCCTCGGCGAGTTTTTTAAAATCCATGAGGAATTGAAGGGCGAAGGGTATAAAATGGAGCTTCTCTTTTTTGAAGCCCGAGACGAAGTTCTGGTCAGGCGCTTTTCGGAAACCAGAAGGGTCCATCCCCTCGCAGTCGGGAAACCGATCCTTGAAGGAATCGCTCTCGAAAGAGAAGTGCTGGCAGATCTACGGAAAAAAGCAGACCGGATTATCGATACCTCCGATCTGAACGTGCATCAATTCAGGGAATTGATTCATCGCTTTTATTTTCAAGGGGAAGAAAAAAAGAAAATACAAATTTCTTTGATTTCCTTCGGGTTCAAATCGGGAATTCCGTACGATGCAGAGCTCTTATTTGATGTGAGGTTTTTACCTAACCCGAATTTTGTCAACGAATTGAAATACAAAACCGGACTCAACCAGGAGATTATCCAATATATTTCGAAATTCCCGGAGACGCATTCTTTTATAGAAAAGCTTGTCGCATTCCTCGACTTCGTCATTCCCCAATACGAGAAAGAAGGAAAGTCTTATTTGACGATCGGGTTCGGGTGCACGGGGGGGAAACATCGGTCCGTCGCCATTGTTTCGATGATGATGGAGTATTTTCAAAAAAAAGGGTATCTCCACACGGTGCGCCACAGAGATATAGACGCCTGATCTTCTTATGATTATGACCTGTCCGACTTTCCGACCTGTGGATCCGTCGGTCCAAAGACGTAATGTTATCTGAATTTCTAAAGGATGAAAATGAATTTAAAGAAAATGTTCTGGATGGGGTTGGTTTTAGGTTTATTGGCCTGTCAAAAGGAAACGTCGACGCTTGTTCCTGACACCAACTGGGCGGACGTTACGCTTGAAGCAAAAGGGGCCAGCCGGAATACCGGCGGAAACGGCATCCCGGATTCCAATCTTCGCGTGGATTCGTACCGGGAAGCCAGAGAAGATCTTTATCGAAGACTTGAAACAGAGATGATGGACCTTAAGATAGATCCGAAAAGAGATGTCAAAACTTTTATCGGACAAAACCAGAAACTTAAAGAGAAGGTCTCCGCTTTTTTAAAGGAAACGCGAATTACAAACGCCATTTATACTCCCGGAAAAGGGATGGAGTTAACCGGCCAGATTTATCTGGGCGAAGGCTTCAAGTCCATTCTGGGCCTCATGGAAAAGAAAGCCCCCGAAGACAGAAAGAGCGCCTCTCCTCAAACCGGGCCTTCTTCCGGAAAAGGATTTTAAACTTCACGGTATCCTCCCAGGAATTTACTCAATCTTTTTTTATACAGGCTGTCATACCCAAATGATAATGTCCCCTTCTAGCAAAGTAGAAATGTCCCCATGCGTTAAGATATCCCTTTCTGTGAAAAGGGGGATACATGACGGGAAAGGACATGTTCGTAATGAATCAAAAGGAGCGGAGGAAGCTTC
>JBGPKT010000092.1:0-8686 GCA_041486115.1 Nitrospiria bacterium
GTCGGACAGACCGTTTCGAGGCCGAGTTTTTGATAAACCTCGGCCAGAGGGGGGTCGAAAATTCGAACGATGACGCGCCCGACATTTCTTTTAAGCTTGATAATCTGTGCAATCATGATATTGACGTTATCTTTTCCGGTCACAATGATGGCCACATCGGTCCTGTCGCCGAACGCCTGTTCAAGGATCTCTTCACTGAAAATATTTCCGGTCATCTTCCTGACGGCAGCGGCGTTTTCAAGATTCCTGAACTTGGCTTCCACCTCGTCGATAATGGTCACCTGATGGCCTTCTCTGGCCAAATCCATCGCCACCGATGAACCCAGCCTCCCCGATCCGACAACGACAATTTTCATAGGTCGATCCTCATGTTTTTCGTTATTCCTTTAAACGCCCTCTCCCGGAAGCTTGTCAATAATCACCTCGCAGGGAGAGAGACGTAAAATCACATCGGAAGTTCTTCCGAGAATGTTCTCCGTCAGGCCGATATGAGAACGGATCCCCAGAACAATCATGTCGACATCCTTTTCTTTCGCGATGCGGGAGATCTCTTCTCCGGCAATCCTCGCCCGGTGGATCATCTTCTCGGTTTTAAGGCCGTGGAGAGCGACGATCGATTCGGCTCGGTCCAGAGCCTCTTTTCCTCCCTGTTCCAGATCGGGAAGAGGAACTCCGAGCGGCATCGTCCGGGGGATTTCCATAATATAAGCCAGGAAAATATCAGCCTTCTGCTTCTGTCCAAGCCGACAGGCCAGCTCCACTCCCCTTTCGGAATAAGGGTGGCCGCTAGTCGGGACCAGAATCCTTTTAACCGAAAAGAGAGAATGCCGTGCTTTTGCCGCCGCTTCTCCCACCTGCCGCGGAGGGTGGAGCATCCACCAGAGAAGCGCGCCGATGGAAACGGAAAAAAGGAGGGCCAGAAATGTTCCGAACAGATGCGCCTGGATTGCCATGGTTATTGAACCGGAGAACTCCTTTTAATCTCTTGATGCACTTTATTGAACCAGGAGACAAAAAATTTAAGGCGGTAAAGGCCGAACAGGAGAAAGGAAGCCCCAATCAAATAACCGGCAAAGGAGATCCGCGTACCCACCCTCATTAAAATTAAAGCACCAAAAACAGAGAAAGCCACACTATGAATAAATTGAAGATAATCGGACCATCTCCACTCTTTAAATAAACTCCTTAAATAGACTCTCATCGGGCTTTGGCTCCTGCCAGTTTATCCCTCTCGGCAAGAGCGCTTTTATATTCTTCGGCCAGCTCAAACTCTTCGGCCGAGGTCAAAACCATCAATTGCTCTTTTTCCCAGTTCCGTTCGATACTTTTAAAAACGGGGTAGCCCATTTTTTTCCGGTACCAAACATAATATCCGAAACAGAGGAGGATCCATGACGGTCCGGCAATTCTTCCAATCGCATGAGTTAAGATGACTTCGACTAAGATCGAGGCGACTCCGATCATCCCGACAAAGGCCAGAACAGGAATATAGACTACCCGACCCTGATAATGCCACTTAAAATTTAACGGCATCCGGTAAGGTCTCGGGCTGTAAGGGTCTGAAAACCTTAACTTGATCATCGCGATAAAAACCATCGTATAGCCGAGCGTTGCGCCAAACGCATACATATTCCCCAGGGTATCCATGGCGCTGGCAGAAAGAAAAGAAAGCACCGTCTGGACAATCCCTACCATGGAAAAGACAAGAATGGTCCTCGCCGGCGTATAGTATTTTGGGTGAACCGCGTCAAACCATCCTGAAATCAACTTAAATTGAGACATGGAATAAGCCAGCCGGGAGGCTCCCATAATTCCGGCGTTAGATGAAATAAATAGAATGACCGCTCCGAGAATGGCCGCCAAAATCCCCGCGATCGGACCGATTAGAGGAAGCGCCCCCGCCAAAACCGCGACCGGGTTGTCCATATGTTTGGCAAACTCCTGCCAAGGGAGAACGCCCAGTCCCAGGATGGAAAGCGAGAAGGCAAAGATAAAAACAGAAAAAACCAGGGTAATCGACGTTCTCGGAATGATCGTTGCCGGACGGCGGGTTTCCTGGGCGGCCTGAGAAATCGATTCCAAGCCAACAAAGGAGATAATCGCCAGGGAAGAGCCGTACATGAAATTATGGAGCGTGGGGAATTGATGTACCCACTGGTCGACCAGAAGCTCCGGTTTCCAGGCAAAGACAAATCCGACAATCACCAGAAGAGATTCCATGGCGATCGTCACTCCTCCCAGGACCTCATTGAGCAAGGACGATTCCCGGACCCCCTTGATGTTCAAAAAAATCAGAAAAGCGATAATGGAAAGTGACTCGGCGCACCAGAAAAGGTTGACTTTATGAAAAGGACCGATCGTGGCCGCAAAAAATTCTATCGGATGGCCGGTGATGTAGGGAAGGAAAAAGTTGATGTAACCCGCGCTCGCAACGGCAAAAAGAGCGATATCAATCGTATAATCAAGCATCAGGGCCGACCCGGCGATAAATCCCCAAAAATCACCCAGACCCCGCAGGCAGAAATAGGGGCCTCCGCCTGAAACCGGATAAGTTGAAGCCAGTTCCGTATAGGCCAATCCGATAAAAATATAAACAAACCCCGCCAGGGCAAACGCTAGGCCTGTTGCTCCCTGGGCATAAGCCATGACAAGGCCGAGGGCAACATAACTGTCCGCGCCCACATCGGCAAACCCCCACATATAAGACCCCCAGATCGTGACATTCCGGCGGAGTTCTTGCCTGGGTTCGCCGGAAAGCGGAGTCTGAGCGGAAGGATTCACTTAAGAGTTATCCTTAAACAAAGGGGGGTGAAAATTTCCTGCACAGCGTCCGGACATCCTTCCTCACCTCTTCAAAAACCTCCGGTTTCTCGAGGTTCTGAAGCACCTTATCTATCAGGACGGCAATCTGACTCATTTCGCGCGCTTTCATTCCCCGGGAAGTTACCGCCGGGCTTCCAATCCTGACGCCGCTGGTAATCGACGGGGGTTTGGAATCAAATGGGATGGCATTTTTGTTGAGGGTGATCCCCGCAATATCCAGAGCCGCTTCCGCCTCTTTTCCAGAATAGGTCCGGCGGCTCAAATCGACCAGCATCAAATGGGTATCGGTCCCGCCTGACACAATGGGATACCCTTTTTTGATCAGGGTATTGGCAAGTGCCTGGGCGTTCACAACCACCTGTTTCTGGTATTTCTTAAAATCAGTCCCCATCGCCTCTTTAAAAGCCACCGCTTTTGCCGCAATGACATGCATTAAAGGCCCCCCCTGAAGACCGGGGAAGACCGCTTTGTCGATCCCTTTGGCAAACCGTTCTTTGCATAAAACCATGCCTCCGCGGGGGCCTCTTAACGTTTTATGGGTCGTCGTCGTCACAAAATCGGCGTCTTCGACCGGGTTGGGGTGAATTCCTGCGGCCACCAACCCTGCAAAATGGGCCATATCCACCATTAACCAGGCGCTCACTTTATCGGCGATCGCCCGGAACCGTTTAAAGTCAATCACGCGGGAATATGCGCTCCCGCCGGCAACGATTATTTTAGGGCGATGGGTAACAGCCTGCGATTCGACTTCATCATAATTAATCAGGCCGGTCTCTTTTTGAACTCCGTAGGAAACCACCTTGTAAAAAGTGCCTGAAAAACTGACCGGGCTCCCGTGGGTCAAATGCCCTCCATGCGCCAGGCTCATCCCCATCATCGTATCTCCCGGCTTTAACACTGAATAGTAGACGGCCATGTTCGCCTGAGATCCTGAATGAGGCTGAACATTCACATGTTCCGCTTTAAAAATTTCTTTTGCCCTCCCGATGGCCAGCTGTTCCGCAACGTCAACAAACTCGCATCCCCCGTAATACCTTCTCCCGGGATACCCTTCGGCATACTTATTCGTCAACACAGAGCCCTGGGCTTCCATCACCGCTTTGCTGGCATAATTTTCCGAAGCGATGAGAACTATTTTTTCCTTTTCTCTTTTCTTTTCCTGCTCAATCGTCTGGTAAATTTCAGGATCTGTTTTCTTTATAAATGACATAATGCCCTCACTTCTTATAAAGCTTTTTTTCCAGTGTTGTGATTTTATCAAGACGCCGTTGATGGCGGCCCCCCTCGAAATCGGTCCCCAGCCAGACATTCAGGATTTCCGGAAGGATCCGGGGATCAGAAACCCGTTCTCCCAGAATCAGGATATTGGCATTATTGTGGAGCCGGCTCAGTTTCGCGGTTTCGACATTATGGACCAAGGCCGCGCGGACGCCCGGAAATTTATTCGCTACAATCGACATGCCTATTCCCGAACCGCAGACGAGAATCCCTTTATCCGCTTTTCCTTCGGAAACAGCCTGGGCCACTTTAACGGCCAGATCGGGATAATCGGAGGATTCTTTCGTGAAATTCCCTACATCCTCGGCATCGATCTCTTTGTCTTTTAGGAGGCCGATGATCTCTTTTTTATATTCGAAGCCGCCATGGTCGGAACCGACCCAAATGGAAACTTTTTTCCCATGCCCCGTACTCATCTGTCCCCGCCCCGCGAAGCCGCTTGAAATAGGGTTATACCGGTTTTTTAATAACTGCGGATGGTAGCCTAGTGGCCTGCAGGAGTCAAGCGGAAACCATCCTCATCGCTGGGGGTTTTTCTCCCAATCCGACATAAACTTTTTCAACCCGCTGTCGGTCAATGGATGTTTGGTCAGCTGCATGATTACTGAATAGGGGATCGTCGCCACATGGGCCCCCATCATCGCCGCGTCAACAATATGGATCGGGTTCCGGATGCTGGCAACCAGCACTTCGGTTTTCAGATCATAATTGGAGAAAATGGTCACAATCTGCTGGATCAGGTCCATTCCGATCTGACCGATGTCATCCAGCCGGCCAACAAAAGGGCTCACATAAGCCGCTCCCGCTTTGGCGGCGAGAAGGGCCTGAATGGGGGAGAAAATCAGGGTGGTGTTGACGCGGATCCCTTCCTGATTAAGGGTTTTTATCGCCTTTAACCCCTCGGAGGTCATCGGAATCTTTACAACCACATTGGGGTGGATCTTTGCGAGCGTCCGCCCCTCTTTCACCATTTCTGCCCCTTCCAGAGCGACCACTTCCGCGCTCACCGGACCGTCGACAATGGCGCAGATCTCCTGAATCACTTCTTTCAGGCTCCGGGCCTCTTTTGAAACCAGCGACGGGTTCGTCGTGACGCCGTCGATGACCCCGAGGTCATTGGCTTCTTTGATCTCTTTAACGTTTGCTGAATCAATGAAAAACTTCATCTTTTTTCCTTTCTTCTATGGCAACCGGCTGTTGGCGGTTCTTTTTGTGATTTTGTATCGATTCGGCTAAAATCTGAACCGTATGTTTGACCTCGACCTTTTTCCCCGCCTGAAAAAGGGCATCTCCGATATGAAGAGAACAGCCGGGGCACCCGGTAGCAACGACCTCCGAACCATTTTCTTCGATCCTCGAAACCTTTTTTTCCGCGACCTTCATCGCCAGATCGTAATGTTTTAGGGAAAAAATCCCTCCGAATCCGCAGCACCGGTCGGCCTCTTCCATTTCCTTAAACCGGAGGCCGGGAATCGCCTGCAGGATCTGCCGGGGGGATTCCGAAACACCAAGCCCTCTTTTTAAATGGCAGGGGTCATGAAAGGTCACTGATTGATCGACAGACCCGAGCCCCTTCCGGTAGTCGACCGTTTGTTGAAGAAACTCATGGATATCCCAGACTTTATCGGCAAACCGGACGGCTTTGTCCCCTCCGACCTGTGGATCGGTCGATCCAAAGACCGGAAAGTCCGCCAGAAGGGAGGGGTATTCCTTTTTAAACGTGTATGCGCATGACGCACAGGAGGTAATGACCGCCTCCACGTTCAGTTTTTCCATCATGTCGATATTTTTAAGGGCCAGTTTTTGGGCGGTCTTTTTCTCTCCCATTGAAATCAACGGGATTCCGCAACAGAGCTGAAGCGGAGGCAAAACCACTTCAATGCCGTAATGGGAAAGAACCTCGACCGTCGACTTTCCGATCTCCTTGTCTGAAAAATTGATCACGCAGCCGGGGAAAAACATGACCCGGCGTATGGAGTCCATAGGCTGGACGATCTTCGGAAATTGCCGGTAAAATGAACTCCCGGCAACCGGAGGAAGCTTCCTTTTTTTCCCATTTCGGATAAAGGGGAATACTTTCTCCAATCCGGGAAACATCGGGATTGCTTCGTAAAAGATTCTTCGCAGCAGGTCCAGGACTTTTAATGCCGGGTAAAGAGGCCATCCCCAGAAAACCCCCGATGCAATCCAGCGGTTGAATATCCCCATTCCCCTGAAAAAAGCGATCTTTTCTTTTGCGGCATTAAACAGGGTATCCAGTTCTACCCCCCTGGGACAGGCAACGACACAGGCCTTGCAGTCAATACAGGACGTCAGCTTATTCGTTGCCCCCGGAGCCACCTTCAATTCATTTAAAAAGAGTTTTCCTGCAATTTGAACTCTCCCGCGCGGGCCGTAAGACTCCATCCGCTCCTCCTCGTACGTCGGGCAGACGGCAAGGCAGGCGCCGCATTTGATGCAGGCCTCCATCTCTTGGGAAAGAAGGAGCGCGCTAGAGCTGTCCATGCGCCTCCGTCCGGGCTAAAAATTTCTGCCGGCATTCGTCGCCGCAAAAATAAAGGGTTTCTCCGCCGGATTGAAGGCGCTTTGCCCGCTCTTTTGGAATATAAACTTTACAGACTTCGTCGAGCACCATATCCGACCCTCTGTCGGGGCTCTTCCGGGCGGGAACCCTCCTGACAAGGGATGAGATTCCCTTCAACAGAATGAAAATAAAAACGGCTGTCCAGCCTAAAAAGATCAGAAATCTCATCCGGGGGGAGCCTCCCCCTCTTTGTTAAGCTGGTTTATTTTTTCGGCCAGACCGTTAGCCAGTTCATGTTCGGGGTGGACTTTAACCAGCCTCTGCCACGCCTGGAGAGCCCCTTTTTTATCTCCTTTATCATTTAAGAGGATCATGCCGAGATTATAGAGCGCCGGAGGATGGTCTGGTTTGAGGGCAAGAACGGTCTTGAGTTCAACAATCGCCTGATCAGACCGCCCGAGTTTTCTGAAACAGGTTGCCAGATCCGTACGGACCGACGGGTTTTTAGGGTCGATTGACAGGGCCTGGATATAAAGGTCCTTCGCTTTTTCAAAACGATTGATATCGAAGTTTGAATTGGCCAAAAAAATGAGGGCCTCCATATCTCCCGGATTTGTTTTTAACCGTTCCCGGTACCGGTTGATTTCAGCCATCGGACCGGTTCCGGGGTGATCCTCTCCGGTATCGCCATTATCGGACAGCGCCGGAGGAGAAACCATCGGTTGATTCTCGTAAGAGGGCTGCTTATCGCACCCGGGCACGGCGATACCAAAAACAAAGAGGGACAGCCAGAGAAAAAATAGCCATTTTTTTTTAAATTGCCTCCGAACGTTCATCTCTTACCGGTTCCGGATCCCCTGTCCTTCGTCAAGCCGATCGATTACTTCTGAAATCTGCCTCGCCAGGTTAATGTCCGAAGCGGTAATCCCGGAGGATAACCGGCTTGAAATCACCATGATCACTCCTTCTTTCGTAATCACCAGATCGGGAAGATGGGCGATACCGACTCCAACGGCCGCGACCCTGTTGGCAAATTGGACAGCCGTTTTAAAAGAATCCATTTTTGCGGTCCTCTGAAGCGCCCGGATTGAAAAATTCCATCCGGAAAGGCCCGGCTTTAATTCTTCGATCTCTTCGGGAGTTAACGGAGGGTCCTGTTCGGTCACAATCTCCTGATAGGCGCGATCGACCTTCATGGCCATCTCTCTCTGAACCGGGTCTACCCTTCCATCGTCAGAATGGAAGATCACCCAGAGGCCGTCTTTATCGATCACCAGGTCGGGAGGCGTTCCTTCTTGATACGAACGGCCGATTTTATTCATAAACGAAACAGCGGCCCGATAAGACCCTTTAAAAAATTGTTTACGGAAACCCATTTCGACAAAACTCCACGATTCCAACCCTTCACGATTTTTCACGAGAGACTCCCTTTGTTTATTAAAAGCCGTTCAAAAAGCTCCGGTTGCGAGGCCGCAGAAACGAGGCACCCGCAGTGCACACAAATGGGTCGTGAGGATTCCCGAGCGACCAAAACGAAGCAACTGCTGCTTTTTGAACAGCCTGTCGCTAATCAAGATCGATGGGGCGGATCGGCCTCAGATCCTCATCCCTGTTTAAATGTTTCATCGATTCTTTAACTTTTTCTTCCAGGATTCTCGACCGGTCCTTTAAACCCCGGCTTTCATTTTCGATCTTTTCGGCTATGGCCTTTTTCTGCAGGTCGAGATTTTTAATCATGTCGTCTATCGACGGGAGCCCTTTTTCTGTTTTCTTTGCCTCGTGCCAGAGGACCGACCCGGTTGTTCCCTCGATAATCAGCTTTGCCTCGCAGCAGGGACATTTGATGTCAAATTTCTTTTCGTTCATCGCCGCTCACCCTTTCCGGTAGAATTTATAAGTATAAAGAATACTCTTTCCAAATGCAATCATCGGAAACATCCTGTCAAAGCAATTTAGAAATGTCCCCTTCTTAGCAAAATAGAAATGTCCTGTTTTTAGATTATGGGAGTAGCCTCTGTTTTAGCTCTCCTTTTTTTCCAGGGTTGTTTAAAGGGATGATTA
>JBGPKT010000093.1:0-8674 GCA_041486115.1 Nitrospiria bacterium
CTGCCGGTTTTATTACCGAGGCCCAGTATCAGGAAGCCTTCCTGTCAAATTTGACTTTCCAGAAACTTCAGAAAGAAGATGAAGTCTCCCCTTATTTTATGGAATATATCCGGCAGTACCTCATCGCCAAATATGGGGAAGAAGCGCTTTATAAAGGGGGGCTGAGCGTCACCACCTCTCTGAACCTTCAGATGCAGGCTGCGGCCACAGAAAGCGTCAAAGAAGGCCTCCGCGCCATTGATAAACGGCAGGGATACCGCGGCCCTATCGGCCACATCGAGTCTCCCGAAACTCTCAAGAAAAAATCCAGCGTGCTCGTTCAGTCCAATCCTTTTAATAAAGGCGAACTATTTGACGGGATTGTTTTATCAACTGAAGAACAGTTTGCCAGAGTCGAGTCCAGGGGAATTACCGGAAAAATAAAACTGGAAGATATGGTCTGGGCCAGAAAAAGATTGAAAGGAAAAGATTTAATAAATGATGTCACTTTGACAGATAAAGCCACTCCCAAACAGATTTTAAAAAAAGGAGACATCGTCAAACTCAGACTAAAAAAAGTTGACCCCCTTTCAAAAGAGTATTATTTCACACTGGAACAGGAGCCTCTGGTGGTAGGGGCTTTGATTGTTCTTGATCCCGCCACCGGCGGTATTAAGGCCATGGTCGGAGGCTACGATTTTAAACGGAGCGAGTTTAACCGAACCACCCTCGCCAGAAGGCAGCCGGGGTCTGCCTTTAAACCGGTGATCTATGCAACGGCGATAGAAAAAGGAAAAAGCCCCTCCAATATGATTATTGACTCCCCTGTGATTTATCAAGACACTGAGCTGGACAAAGTCTGGAAACCTGAAAACTATGAAGGGAAGTTCTACGGCTCCATCTCCCTGAGAGAGGCCCTCGCTCATTCCAGAAATCTGGCCACCATTAAGCTACTGGAAGAGACCGGAATCAGTCCGGTCATCGAGTTGGGAAGGAGGCTGGGGATCACCTCTCCGTTCCAGCATGATTTATCTCTTGCCCTGGGAACATCCAGTTTAGGGGTGATGGAGCTGACTTCTGCCTATGCCGTTTTTGCAAACCAGGGGACTTACAACGAACCCTATTCAATCGTTACGGTTGCCGATCATAACGGAAATATCCTTGAAACCCACGAAGCCCATCCGCGTCAGGTCGTTTCAAAGGAGGTCGCTTATATGATTACCAATATGCTGGAAGATGTGATTCAGAAAGGAACCGGCGTCAGGGCCAGAGAATTGGGGAGGCATGTTGCCGGAAAAACCGGGACGACCAATGATTTTGGAGATGCCTGGTTCCTGGGGTACACCCCTAACCTTGTGACAGGGGTCTGGGTAGGGTTTGATGACCGGCGCTCTCTCGGAGACCGGGAAGCCGGAGCTTCTGCCGCTCTTCCTATCTGGATCTCCTTTATGAGACAGGCTTTTACTCTTCTCCCTGACCTTCCTTTTTCCATTCCGGATAATATTGTTTACGCTAAAGTCAATACCGAAACCGGTATGCTAAGCGACAGTAGTTCTGAAAACACCGCCATAGAACCTTTTATTAAAGGGTCTGAACCGGCCAGCTCTCCGAAATCATCTCCCTCCTACTTCGATTTTTATCATCTCGATAATTAGAATAGATCCATCATCAGAGTCTTCCTCAATTCTCAGCCCTTTAATTCTCATAACACATTGAAAAATAAATGTTTTTATAAATGTAAGATTTTTATTAAAATATCCTTTTAATTCAATATCTTATATTTAACAGAATAAAAGAGTTTACCTTAAAACCTATCAATACGCCTAAAAACCCCTTGATTTAACAAAGAAAATACTTTAATATGAGTCTACATTCACAAAAATAACCTTTAACCTATTTAGATAATCCATAAGGAGGATTTTGATTGAGTACTGTAAAAACTTGGACCATTTCCCTCCCTCCAAAGATGATTAAAGAGACAGAAAAAATAGCCAAAGAAGGAAATCTTTCCAAAAGCGATGTCGTGAGAGAAGCGCTGGGGCAATTCCTGGAAACCCATCAATGGAAAAAACTGCAACAGGAGGCCGCACAAAAGGCAAGGGAATTTTCTTTCGTTTCCGAAGAAGAGGTGGAACGAACGGTTCATGAGAGTAGAAAATAAAACTCCAAAAGTTGTCCTGGATACAGGGGTGCTCCTTTCGGCCCTCCTGTTTCCCGGAAGCAATTCCGATCAGATTTTTCAAAAAATAAGAAGAGGAGAGTTGAGTTTAATGACCTCCTCTTTTATCTTGCAGGAGCTTAAAAAATTCATTAAACAAAAACTCAAACTCAAAAACGAGGTCATTGATGAAATCATTAAGAATATTTCGAGAACGGGAAAAGTGGTCGAGCCTCACCATCGCGTAAAAATTTTCACCGAAAAAAGAGAAACCCACCGGGTTCTTGAATGCGCCGTAGAAGGAAAGGCCAATTTTCTAATTACCATGGATTCCAAACAGCTTCAGCCCCTCAAAAAACATGAAGGTGTCTGGATTTTAAGCCCCGCTGTTTTTTTAAGAACAAAAATTTATACGTTCTCTTAAAACCTTCCCGGCGCTCTCTCGTTTTTTAAAAATCAGCCTTTTTTTCTTTAAACCATTGACTCCCGGTGTTATATTGAGATATATTTTTACAATTTTTTAGGGCAGGTTTAAACCCCATGAGCATTCGGATCGGCATTAATGGATTTGGCAGAATCGGAAGAGTTTTCCTGCGCCAATCTCTGAAGGAGACCGCTTACAGGGTGGCCGCCATTAACGACCTGGCAGACCCTAAAACGCTGGCCCACCTCCTGAAATACGACTCCGTTCATGGTATATTAAATGCCCAAATTGAGGTCAAAGGGCGCTCCATTCTCGTTAATGGCAATGAAATCACCATCTATAATGAAAAAGATCCTGAAAATATTCCTTGGGGAAAAGAAAATATCCCTCTGGTGATAGAGTCAACCGGTAAATTTACAGACCGTGAAGGGGCTGAAAAACATTTCAAGAGCGGGGCCAAAAAAGTTATTATATCGGCTCCGGCTAAAAAACCTGACATTACAATCGTCATGGGAATCAATGAAGGAAAACTCCTCCCGGAACATCACATTATTTCAAATGCATCTTGTACGACCAATTGTCTTGCGCCGTTGATCAAGGTCCTTCTCCCTTTAGGGATCAAAAGAGGCTCCATGACCACCATTCATTCTTACACCAATGACCAGAGGGTGCTGGATGCCCCCCATAAAGATCTCCGCCGGGCGAGGACAGCCGCTCAATCGATGATCCCGACAAGCACCGGAGCGGCAAAAGCCATCGGCGAAGTCATTCCGGAAGTCCGGGGAATTCTCGAAGGGATGGCGATTCGGGTCCCGACGCCCAACGTTTCCCTGATCGATCTGGTCGTTGAAGTGAGTCAGGATACTTCCGCCGAAGAAATCAATCTTTTGTTTAAGAAAGCATCCCTGAACGAATTAAAAGGAATCCTGGAGTATACAGAAGAACCCATTGTCTCCGTTGATTTAAACGGAAACCCTTCTTCTTCAATTCTCGATTCGGCGTTGACCCGCGTGATCGACAAACGGATGGTCAAACTGATCGCTTGGTACGACAATGAATCGGGTTTTTCCCAACGGCTTCGGGATCTTGTAAACTATGTCATTCGAAAAGAAAAATTTTAATCGGACTGAAATGTTATGAACATGAATAAAGTCACCATTGAAGACATCAAACTAAAGGGAAAAAAGGTTATTATCCGGGCCGACTTTAACGTCCCTCTCGATTCCAATCTGAATATCACGGACGATACCCGTATCCGTTCGACCCTTCCCACCATCAATTATGCGATTGATGAGGGGGCAAAAGTGATTTTGTCTTCTCATCTGGGCCGTCCCAGGGGACACTATGACCCTCGTTATAGCCTGGCTCCCGTCGCCAAACGTTTGGGAAGACTCCTCGAAAAGAAAGTCGATTTTGCCCAGGATTGTGTCGGCCCTGAAGTTGAAGAGAAAGTTGCCAAACTGGAGCCGGGCAATGTTCTTTTGCTTGAGAACCTCCGATTTCATCGCGGAGAAGAGTCCAACGATGAATCCTTTGCAAGGTCCCTGGCCGCGCTCGGGGATGTTTATATCAATGATGCTTTCGGGGCGGTCCATCGGGATCATGCGTCAATAACCGGAATTACCAAATTCGTTCGGCTCTGCGGCGTCGGTTTTTTAATGAAAAAAGAGATTGAATACCTTGAAGGGGCGGTGGCCAATCCCCCCCGCCCTTTTGTAGCGATTCTGGGCGGAGCTAAAGTTTCCGGAAAAATCGGCGTCATCGAAAACTTCGGAAAAAAAGTGGATAAAGTCATCATCGGGGGGGGGATGGCTTTTACCTTCCTCCGCGCCATGGGGTACGAAGTGGGAAAGTCTCTTGTGGAGCCCGACGTCATGAAGTTCGCCCTGGAGATCAAAGATCATGCCATCGAAAAGGGGATTAAGTTTTACCTCCCTGTCGATTGCGTTGTGGCAAATAGCATGGACCCCGGAGCCGAGACAAATATTGTTCCGGTACAGGAAATTCCAAAAGGTTGGATGGGACTGGACATCGGACCGGCTTCTGTTAAACTTTTTTCTGAGGCTCTGGCTAACGCGAAGACCATTCTCTGGAATGGTCCGATGGGAGTTTTTGAAATGGACGCTTATTCAAGAGGGACTTTTGCCGTTGCCCATGCAGTGGGAAACGCTTATGCGTTAAGCATCATCGGGGGAGGCGATACCGCTTTGGCGGTTTATCGGGCGGGAGAATCGGAAAATATGTCCTTTATCTCCACAGGAGGAGGCGCCGCCCTCCAGCTTCTTGATGGAAAAACACTTCCAGGCCTTGCCGTTTTGCCCGATCGTAAAGAATAAAAAGGAGTTCCCAGTTGAAAAGACCGATCGTTATAGGTAACCTGAAAATGAACCTGACCGCCGAGCTTGGCCGGGAATACATCAAGCTTTTTCTCCCTTTCATGGAGCAGGTCTCCGAATCGGAGGTCGTCCTGGCCCCCTCTTATACGGTCCTTCCGCTCCTGGCTCCTGAAATAAGAGGAAGCCAATTGCAGCTGGCCGCTCAAAATATGCACTGGGAAGATGCCGGCGCCTTCACGGGAGAAATTTCCCCGGTTCTCATTAAGGAAGCCGGATGCCAGTGGGTCATTCTGGGCCATTCTGAAAGACGCCAGTATTTTGGTGAAACGTATACGCATGTCCGCAGAAAGCTTGAAAGCGCCTTCAGGCATAAAATCGTTCCGGTCGTCTGCCTGGGAGAAACCCTTGCCGTCAGAAGGGCCGGGCGAACGTTTCAAATCGTGGAAGACCAAATCGACGAGGTCTTAAAGGGGCTTAAACCGAAACAGGCCGCCGGGACCGTTCTGGCCTATGAACCGATCTGGGCGATAGGGACCGGGAAAACCGCCTCTCCCTGGCAGGCTAACGAAGTCCATCATTTTATACGGAATAAAATTGAAACCCTTTTTGGAAAGCCAACCGCCGCCGACATCCGTATTTTATATGGCGGAAGCGTTAATCCCGAAAATTGCGAAGCGCTGATTCAGGAATCTGAAATCGACGGGTTCCTGGTCGGCGGAGCAAGCCAGAAGGAAGACACTTTTCAAAAAATCATTTCCTGCGTTGAAGAAAACTGGAAAATGAAAAAATCAAAGAAGCTGCGTCAACGGCTTAAATAACATTAAAGGGGGATTAGGTCAAACATGTATACGCTATTAACCATTATTCATTTATTAGTCAGTTTTATGATGATCGGCGCCATTCTTCTCCAGTCGGGAAAAGGGGCCGAAATCGGGGCCGCTTTCGGCGGGTCGAGCCAGACGATTTTCGGAAGCCGGGGCGCAACGACGTTTTTAAGCAAAATGACAGTAGGGGCCGCTATTATTTTCATGGTCACTTCATTGAGCCTTGCGTTTTTATCCAAAGAAAGAGCGAGTGAAGCTTCGATCTTAAAAAGCCCAAAGGTCGATACAGCCCCGATTCAACCGGCTACCGCAACCGCTCCGTCAACACCGGCTCCTTCTGGAGCGACCGCAACGCCTGCCGCCCCTGCAGCCGCCGCGCCACCGTCCATTCCGGCACCCGAAAAAAAATAAGGACTCGTGAAGCGCATTTATCCGATCCTCGGTTTTTGTCTGATTCTGGCCCTCTTTTTATCAGGATGCTCCTCTCCCGGGCATAAAAACCCCAAAACAATTTCTGTCGGATCGATCGGCGACGCTCAAAAATTAAATCCGATCCTCGCCTCCGATGGCGCCTCTGCCGAGGTCGCGGGATGGGTTTTTAACGGCCTGGTAAAATATGATCCCGGCCTGAATCTCGTTCCCGACCTGGCTGAAAAGTTTGAAACGACCCCAGACTGTAAAAATGTCACCTTTTATCTTAAAAAAGGGGTCAAATGGCACGATGGGGAAGAGTTTACCGCTGACGATGTCCTGTTTACCTATCAAAAAATCGTTGACCCCAAAGTGGCCACTCCCTACAGCGGGGGATTTGAGCGGGTTGACCATGTCAGGGCCGTCAACCGGTATCAGGTTGAGGTCTCCTATAAAGAGGCGTTTGCGCCGGCTCTGGCCAACTGGGGATTGGGGATTATTCCCAAACATCTCCTGACCGGGAAAGACCTTCAAACCGACTCCTTTAACCAGCATCCCATCGGCACAGGCCCCTATAAATTTAAAGAATGGGCACCCCAGCAAAAAATCGTCCTCGAATCGAATCCTGACTATTTTGAAGGGGCTCCCGATATTCGTCAATATCTTTTCAGAGTGATTCCCGACTCGGCAACGATGTTCCTCGAACTTAAATCAGGAAACCTCGATTATATGGGGCTCACCCCGGTTCAGTTTCAAAAACAGACCGACGCCCCCCTGTTTAAAGATAAATTCAATAAATTCCAATATCCGAGCTTTTCGTACACCTACCTTGGCTATAATTTGCGCAATCCTCTTTTCTCCGACAGGAACATTCGGAAAGCCCTGACTTATGCGATCGACCGCCAGAGCCTGATTGACGGTATCTGGCTCGGTTACGGCAAGCTGGCAACCGGACCTTTTCCCCCCGATTCATGGGCCTACAACCCGAACGTCAGCCCTTACCCTTATGATCCCGAGAAAGCTAAACAGCTTCTGGCCCAGGGAGGATGGACGCCCGGCCAGGATGGAATTTTGCAAAAAAATGGAACGCGGTTTGAGTTTACGGTGATTACAAACCAGGGGAACGACGAACGGAAAAAAAGCGCGGAAATTATTCAGTCAAACCTTGCCCGGATCGGAATCAAGGTCAATATTCAGATTCTGGAATGGCAGGCCCTTCTTCATCAATACATTGACAAGAAAAAGTTTGAGGCCATTATTCTGGGATGGGGACTTGGCCAGGACCCAGATGCGTATGACATCTGGTATTCCCAAAAGACCAAGGAAGGAGAATTTAATTTTGTCTCCTATAATAACCCGAAAGTAGATCAGCTCCTGATTGAAGGAAGAAAAACTTGCAACCAGGAAAAACGGAAAAAAATCTATCAGGAAATCCATGCCCTGATCGCAGACGATCAGCCTTATACTTTTTTGTATTATCCTCAGGCCCTCCCGATCCTTGCCAAAAGATTCACAGGCGTTAAGGTCACCCCGATCGGCATCTGGTGGAATTTCCCCCAATGGAAAGTCCTCGCCGAATAGCCTCAGATTTAATTAGAGAAAAAACGGAGTTCTGCTTCCGTGAGCCCCAATTCATTCACCCCTTCGGAACGGAACGGAGTGGACATTTTGATCTCGCGGGGTAGGGGCTGATCTGTACTTGCCGGAGAAGGAAAAAGACCGAAAATGGGATCGAAGATTAACCCCGGGGTCTCCTCACACGAAACCGCGCTGTATTTGAATAAAGAAATATCCAAAGTCAGAAAGGAACAGAGGTTTGCCCATTGCGGGTAATGAGGAACCAGCCCGATGACAAAAGGAGAAAGAGAGGGGTCAAACTCCTTTTTATTAAGATGGGCAATGGCCGAACTGTTTTGAGCAATCCAGGCCGCATGGGAAAGGATCTGCCCGGGGAATCCGGCGGTGGGTTTTAAGATTTCTATCGTTCCAACCCTTTTTTCTTTACTGTTTAAAACCAGCAAAAAAGGGGCGTCCTCCTGGTCGAGCGTCAGACGGTCAGCCAGAATGATCAGGCTGGGGCGGATGGCCGGCAAATATACCGGAAGGAGTTTCAACAGCCATTCATAAGAAACCTCTTCTATCCGTTCAAATTTCAACAAGTCCTTACCCCGCGTTAAAATTCCTTCATGTTATTCGCCAGAGAGAAAAAACTGGCCGCTTGGACTTCACTTTCCATTAAAACCCTGGTCATCGTTCTCAATCCCTTTGGAACCAAGAGATGGCCGCTTTTCATAATGGGGCTTTGTTCGAAAATAGACTGTGAAATTGCAGGGTCTTTTAACAGATATCCGAGGCTGCTGACGGTTTTATTCAAGTAAAGGGCCGCCCCTTTTAACATCTTTTCAAAAACCTCTTTAGCTTCATCAACAGTTATCACGTCGCAGATCCCCAGATAAATGGCAATGTCGGGTTTAAACGAAGAGAGGGTTTTTATAAAGGCATAGGTCTCGATTAAATTCTGCGTCTGCCCATCGGTAAATAA
>JBGPKT010000094.1:0-8629 GCA_041486115.1 Nitrospiria bacterium
AAAGAACAATTAGAATTTTTACGCGCACATCATTGCGACGAAATACAGGGATACCTTTTTAGCCGGCCTTTAACTGTCAACGACACGACGAAATTACTAGTTGAAAAAAAACATCTGTAGGCTCCGAAAAACAACGGCTTTGGCGTTGTGTCCTTTTCCTGAAGCGATCGAATCCTGTCGGCATCTCCGGTTCATCTTTTAATTATTTTACATCCAACGGGCTTCTTCTTCCTCTCCCGGCCAGACCCTGTTATTCACACGAAGGGGTGTGGTATATTCATCTGAATGTATTTTTATTGAAGTATCATTTGGAGCATAAAGCATAAGATGATGGTTGCGTCGCCGAATACCCTGCCTGATGAAAAAACAGAGAGTCGCACTCACATTGAAGCCGTTCGTCTATATAAAGTCATCTTTTTAGATGATGCGGTGACCACCTTTGATTTTGTGGTCAAACTTTTAATGACGCTTTTTAAAAAAGAGAGGTCAATCGCTGTAAAGCTCACACTGGAAGTCCATCATACCAAATCGTCTCACGTCGCGACCCTTCCCCGGGAACAGGCTGAGCTGCGGCAGACACAGGTTCATGATGCGGCCCGGAAGGCGGGGTTTCCCTTTCGTTGCATCATTGAACCTGAATAACGCATGAGGAGACTTTTTATGACCATGTTTAAGTCCCTCCGACACAGGAATTTCAGGTTATTTTTCCTTGGTCAGGTGGTTTCTCTAACGGGCACATGGGTACAGAACATTGCTCAAAGCTGGCTGGTTTACCGGTTGACCGGATCGCCTTTTCTTTTAGGGTTGTCGGGGTTTGCTGGCCAGATTCCGGTGTTTCTCCTCGGGCTCTACGGAGGGGTGGTCGCAGACCAGCATCATCGCCAACGGATTATTGTGATTACTCAGACCCTTTCCATGATACAGGCGTTTCTTCTTGCGGGTCTTGTTTTGAGCGGCCATATCGAGGTTTGGGAGATATTTGTTCTTGCGTTTTTTCTTGGAACGGTCAGTGCTTTTGATCTGCCCGCCAGGCAGTCATTTTTTATCGAAATGGTGGGCAAAGAGGATCTCCCCAACGCGATCGCGCTAAACTCTTCGGCAGTCAACGGGGCAAGATTGATGGGTCCGGTCGTTGCCGGAATTCTGGTAGGCTTTATGGGGGAGGGGTTCTGCTTTTTTATTAATGGGTTAAGTTTTCTGGCGGTTATCGGCGGACTTCTCTTAATGAAAGTCCCCCCTTTTAAGCCGGGAGAAAAAGATATGGCTGTTTATGATTATGTCAAAGAGGGGATCCTATACGGGTTCAAAACCCCGGTGATTAAACGAGCGCTCTTTTTGCTCGCTCTTCTAAGTCTCGTTGGGCTCCCTTATTCGGTATTAATGCCGGTTTTTTCCAGAACCATTTTAAATGCCGGTCCCGACATTTATGGTTTGCTCATGGGGTGCGCCGGACTGGGAGCCCTCCTGGGGACCCTGATGCTTGCCCGGAGAGGTTCCAGAGATTTTGAAAAAACGATTTTTATCGTCTCACTGGGGACAGGAAGCTTTTTTGTCCTTTTTTCATTGTCAAAAAACATTTTCTTTTCAATGGGTATTCTTGTGGCGCTTGGCTTTTGCATGATGTCGCAGCTAACGATGACCAACACCCTTCTGCAGTCGGTGGTGCCCGACCGATTGAGGGGACGTTTGATGAGCTTTTACGGGTTTGTCCTGCTGGGGCTTGCCCCTTTTGGAAGTTTGTTCGAAGGATTTCTGGCTGAAAAGGCGGGCGCACCATTAACAGTCCTCCTCTCGGGAATACTGATTATAGGAGGGGCGTTTTTATATTACCGAAAAGGTTTTTTTTCGCAGGCGTTCAAGCCTTCCATGACCGGTTCTTCTGACAATTCCTGATCTGTTTTTTAAATCCGCTCATTGAATGGAGGATATTTTATTTAAACGAGAATGAAGTTTTACGGTTTTAGAAATGTGTCAGGCTGGATGATAGGCCAGAAGGGTATTGGTGGGGAGTTTGCCTGAATCATCCCGTCCGCCGATCAGGTAAATGGTGTCCTTCATGACGGTGACCGAGGGGGCCGCTCTTGGAAAAGGGATCGGTTCGAGTTCTTCCCACCCCGCCGAGGCGGGGTCATAGACCGCGGCGCGGTTGGAAATATTTGTTCCGTCATTCCCCCCAAAAATAAAAAGTTTGTTATTCCAGGTGCAGGCGCCGATCCCTGCGGACGGCCAGGGGAGTTTAAGGGGGGCGCTTTCCTCCCACGCTTTTTTCTCAGGGTCATAGCGTTCAATGAGATCAAAATTTTGAAACCGGTTATCTCTAAAAGCGCCCCCCCCCATCACCCATATCCGGTTATTGACCGCGACAGCTCCCGGAGAAAAACGAGGAGTCGGGAGAGGAGAGATCTCTTCCCAAACCTTTTGGATGGGATCGAATCGCTCAGAAGAGGAAAAGGCCGGATCGGTCAACGGCCCGGCGGGGGCATCAGGATGATGGCCCCCGAATAGATAAATGGACCCTCCGTAAATCGCGGCGGCGGGAGCATCATGTTTTTTTCTTAAAGAAGGCCCTTTTTGCCACGAGCGGCTGGCCGGATCAAACAACTCGACGACGGTTAGAAAACTAAAGGTTCCGTCCGGATTTTTAAATCCCCCCCCCATCACATAAATCAGGGAATTTAATGAGAGGGAAACCAGGCCCGACCGGAGGGTCGGCATCGGGGTCGATGGCCGCCACCGGTCTTCTTCCGGATGATAAAACTCCACCGATTGAAGACTTTTAAATCCGGTTCCCCCCCCGCCGAAGACAAAGAGCTGTCCGCCGGCAGAGGCCGCGCCGCAATGAGACCGCTCTTCGTCCATGGGATGCAAGATCGTCCACCGTTTCATCAGTTTAATTTCAGGCTTGAGACGCTGTTGAGAGGAGTTCGGCCGTCATTGGCCCATCCTCCGGCAAGAAATACCTCATTTTGAATGACCACAGGGGTAAAGGCCGCTCTCGGTTCATCGAGGGAGGGGAGGACGTCCCAATCTTTTTCCCGTGGCTGATAAACGGCGGCATGGGCATGGATTCCCTCCGTGCCATAACCGCCAAAGAGGTAAATCGATCCGTTAAAAGTCATTCCTCCATGGGCAGCCGCCCGCCAGGGGAGGGCAAAATGGCTATCGGTTACCCATTGATTATTTTTGGGATCGTACGTTTCAATGACATCATACTCTGAAAAGCCGTTTTGACTGAATGCAACCCCTCCAAACGCAATAATTTTTTCTTGAAAAATGCCTGCGGCAAGCGCAAACCGTGGAACGTTCAGCGAGGCGATCTCCTCCCATAGACCTTTTTTAAGATTCAGTTTTTCACAAAAGGCAAATCCCGGATCGGTCTGGGGCCCCCCTTCGGTTGCCTTGGGATGATGGCCGCCGAGGATGTAGATTTCCTCATGGAGTAAAGCAAATGCGGGATAATCATGCGGTTGTAAAAGGTCGGGACCCTTTTCCCAGGAATTGTTTCCGGGGTCATAGATTTCGCAGAGATTGAAAAATTGAAATTTCCCGTCAGGTTTTTTGAATCCCCCTCCCATGACATAAATTTTTCCGTTGATCGTCACCGCGGCGGCGCCCGAACGGTGGGTTGGCATATCGCTTCCAAAAGAGAATTGATTGGTCTTCGGGTCGAAAATTTCAACGGTATTCAAACTTTTAAAAGCGGGACCCCCCCCGCCAAAAAAATAAATTTTTTCCTGATAGACGGCGGTTCCAGGGTGAGAGCGGGCAGTATGTAGGGAGGGGCGTTTCAGCCAGGTTTGTTTTAGGGCCATAAGGGATATCCTTTTCCAAAAAAAGTAAGTTTTTATCCTATCAGACTGTTTTAATAAAGTAAAACATGTTTCCGGAAGGGTTCTCTTTCTTAATTAGAGACGATTAAAGTTTTTTTAATTTGTTTTTTTTAACCCGGTCTCTTTTGGAAAGCTTGCTGGGGTTGCCGGTTTTTTTACCGTAGGTCGAGGGGCGCTCTTTTTCCTCTCCTTTGTTTTTCAGGTATTCCGCTTCTTCGTGCGAGGCCGCCTCCTCCAGTTTTGGCCGGAATTCCCCGATGGTCAAAGAGACGGCGCCGAATTGACGGGCGCAATCTCTGATCTCACGGTCGGAGCTGACCACAATACATTTTTCTTTCAGGTTTTTAATGAACCGGTTGATCACCTGATCGGCCTTTTCACCTTGCCGGGAATAGATCACCTCGATCCCGTCTCTCATTTCAAAATTCTGGGTTAAGTGTCCTTCCTTCCAGCCGTCAAACACGACGCAGATAGGAATAAGCTTGACCTTTCGATAGGAGGAAAGGAGCACGATCAGCTCATTTCGCTGGGCTTCCAGTTTTTTTGAAAGACCCTCGTGATACCCGATAAAATTGTAGCCATCAATAATAAGCTGTATAGCCATTTTTAATTCTCAATTATAAAGAATAAGGGAATAAAGCATTAAAATCTATGGTAAAACAAAAAAATTAAAAATAAAACATTTTTTTGTTGACATCTATACATTGTATGGTATAAATGATTCAAATCATACCACCCATAGTAATATTTTGCCGTGAATATGACAAGAGCCGACTCCATCCAGGTTTATTTTAAAGTTCGCTTAACTCATAATCATTCTCCTGTCAATTTTAAGCTTAATTTTTTATCTCTTAAATTCAAAGAGTTATAAAAATATAAGTTAAACGTTTAAAAATAAAAGGAGGGTGTATGCGAATTATATCAATTATGAACCAAAAAGGAGGTTGCGGTAAAACCACCACTGCAATTAATCTATCGGCCTTTCTCGCGGAGTTTGGCAAGAAAATTCTTCTGATTGATTTGGATCCTCAGGGCCATTCAACAGCCGGTTTAAACATTAAGGAAGGGATGATTGAGCAAGGGCTTTTTGATGTTTTTACCAAACAGGCCAGTTTAGAAGATATTATTAAATTACAGGTATACAAAGGACTGGATGTCGCCCCCACAACGGTGAGATTATCCGCCGTTGAGCAATATTTATCCGGCACCTTTGAGCGGGAGCGACAGCTTCGCTATCATATCGAACGTTTAAAATCCCCTTTTGAGTATGATTTTATTATCATCGACTGTCCGCCCCATCTGGGGCTTTTAGTTTTTAATGCCTTGATGGCATCGTCCGAGGTCATTGTTCCGATTGAACCGAGTTCCTTTTCTATGCAGGGGATTGACAAGCTCCTGGAAACCATAGATCTCTTAAAAGAAAACGCCCATCACGCCTTAAAGGTGATGGCTCTGCCGACCGTATATAATCACCATAGTCATTTCTCAAGGGATATTTTGAAGCAGATTTTTGACAAATTCCAGGATCTGGCTTTAAAAACTATTATCAGACAAAATGTGAAACTGAAGGAAGCGGCTCAAAAGGGCTGGCCCATTTCCGTCTATGACCGGAATTCTTTCGGCGCCGAGGATTATGGAAACCTTGCCCTGGAAATCATTCAGCAGGATGAACCAGCCTTTACCTGGTCTGATCAAGGTTCAAAAGAAGAGGTACATGAAAAGGCCAACGAACCTGCTTTTGTTGATTCCGGGGCGCAAGAAAGAGGGCTGGAAAGAGCCGGGGAAGGGAGGGTTGAAAATGTGATGGTTGTCGGCCGGACGGAATCCTTTCCAGAAGAAAAGAAGATTATAACCAGCGCTCAGGAACAATCATAATCATGGATCGGGAGAATAAAAGTAGTGGCCAAAAGGAAAAAGTTCTTAATAAAGAGTTAGAAGAGATTTCCCACTTCTTTCTTTCGGGATCCGCTCCCCGCGCCCCTCAAAAAAAAGAAGGTTTTAATCCTTTTGAAGAAACCGTGCGTCCTGAAATTAAAAAAAGGGTCCTTCCTTTTCTCAGTTTTTGTTCAAACATTCCAAGTGCTTTTTTTACCTGTAATATCGGCCTTGATCTCGCCCGGCAGGGAAAAGAAGTCTTTATTATTGATGTCGAAAAACGCCAGCCGAATGTCGAATCGACCTTCGGTTTGAAACCGGCTTCTCTTGGGTTAACGGACATATTATACCCTTCCGAAGGGAAAATTTTTAGAAATGTGGATGTGAATCTGAGAGTCCTCGATTTACGTCTGGAATTAAGCTCCCTTCCTTCTTCTCAAAGAGAAAGAGACAAGAAGCTCCTGGAATTATTAAGCCGTGAAGAATCTCTTTCGGAATGGATGTTAATTAACCTTCCAAAATCAGGATTTGCTTTACAAAATACCGATTGGGTTGTCCGGATAAAGGAGATCATTTTATTTACCGATGGGCTGGCGCAGAATTTAATCGAAACCTACGCTTTTATAAAAACCCTCTCTTCGTTTAAACCGGACATTGCCATTTACCTTGGAATCTGCGACATTTCAACGATTGACGAAGCCAAAGAGGTTTTTGAAAAGATGTTGAGAGGCGTGGCCCTTTATTTGAATAGAACCATTGGCAGCCTCGGATATCTTTTAAAAGACCCTGCCATTTCACAATCTATAGTCGAACAATTCCCTATTATGAAAACCGGCCATCTCTTAATTCCAAAGGAGCTAAGAACAATGACGAGGGTTTTAATGGAAAGTAAAATCCAGGCGGCCAATTTTTTCTCTTTTGCGAATAACATGAAGGAATTTTAACGCGAGGCAAGCACTTGTTGAGATTCGAACGGATCGAAGAAGTTTCTTATGAATGGCTGGTGAAAATCCTCCCGGATTATTTGCCGGCCATCCGGCCCGGCCTGATGATTCTGGCTGACCGTATGACACTCGATCAGGAGGCAACCCCTTTTTTTCTGGTTTTAAACAGTCAAGAAAAAAGGGTTGGAACGATAGAAATCTTAAGATCCTCCGATGGATTCCCCGGGCAAATCCTTTCCCATGCGGCCTGGGTTGCTGAAAACAGCTCGGCCATCGCCTATCTTAATAAAAAGGAGTTTGATCCCTCTCTTTCTCCTTTTGTCATCGGGTTGGTTCCCAACTATCCGCAATGGGCAAAGCTCTGTTCTTTTCTGGCCCTCGATATTTCTCTATTCAAATATAGCGCGGTATTGTGTGAGGATACCCCAGGTTTAATCCTCGATCCTATCTTCGGCCCTTCCCCTTCTCCGGTAATATCAGATCAGCCCCAACCCCGTGAACTCAAAAGTTCCACTCCGTTTCGTTCTGAAGGGGTGAATGAATTGGGGCTCACGGAAGCAGAACTCCGTTTTTTCTCCAATTAAATTTGAGCCTATTCGGCAAGGACTTTCCATTGGGGAAAATTCCACCAGATGCCGATCGGGGTGACCTTAACGCCTATGAACCTTTTGGCAAGGATCGGAAGAGCCTGAGGGTAATATAAAAAAGTATAAGGCTGATCGTCGGCGATCAGGGCATGGATTTCCTGATAGATTTTTTTCCGTTTTTCCTGACTGCATGTTTGTCTTCCTTCAATCAGAAGTTGATCCACTTTCGGGTTATGATAAGAGATAAAATTAAATTCTCCTTCTCTGATTTTTTCGGAATACCAAATGTCATACGCATCAGGGTCCTGTCCGAGTCCCCATCCTAGAATAATGGCCTCAAACCTTTTCTTGTCAATGTATTGATGGAGAAGGGCCTGCCACTCCAGAATCTGAATATTGACCTTGATTCCGATCCGGGCAAGATTGGACTGAATAATTTCCGCACTTTTTTTCCGTTCGTCGTTCCCCTGGTTAGTCATCACCGTAAACTCAAATCGTTTCCCGTTTTTTTGCAAAATTCCATCCTGGCCGGGGGTCCAGCCTCCCCGCGCCATAAGCTGTTTAGCTTTCTCGGGGTCATAAGGGTAAGGGCTGACGTTCGGGTTGTATGCCCATGAATCGGGGGGGAAAGGTCCAGTTGCCAGCTTGCCGTAACCGAGCCAGATGCCGTCAATCAGGCTCTGGCGGTCGATTGCATAAGTCAGGGCTTTGCGGATGTTCCTGTCGGAGAAAAGAGGATTGCGCAAATTATAGCCAAGGTAGGTATACGAAAAACTCGGATATTGGAATTTATTGAATTTATCTTTAAACAGGGGTGCGTCGGTTTGTTTTTGAAATTGAACCGGTGTGAGCCCCATATAATCGAGGTTTCCTGATTTAAGTTCCAGGAACATCGTTGCCGAATCCGGAATTACTCTGAAAAGATACTGCCGAATATCGGGAGCCCCTTCAAAATAGTCAGGGTTGGAGTCGAGGACGATTTTTTGCTGAGTGGCCCACTCTTTAAATTTGTAGGGGCCAGTTCCGATGGGATGTTGATTAAAAGAGTCGGTTTGGAGGTTTTTCCCGGACAGTAGATGTTTGGGAATAATCCCCAGCCCCCAGTTGGCCAAAGCCGGTGCAAACGCCTCTTTATAGGAGACCTCAACCTGGTATCGGTTGACGACCCTGACCTGGTCTACCCGTTCAAATCCACCGCTGTAGGGGGTGGCCACTTTGGGGTCGACGATTTTTTGATAGGTAAACAGGACGTCGTCGGCGGTAAACTCTTCCCCATCATGCCATTTGACCCCTTTTTTAAGATAAAAGATGATATTTTTACAGTCTGGGGTCGTTTCAAATTTTTCAGCCAGATCGGGAACGAGATTCAGGCCGGGATCATATTTTACCAGAC
>JBGPKT010000095.1:0-8625 GCA_041486115.1 Nitrospiria bacterium
GGCTCCTTCGTTTTTTCAAATTTTACAAAAAAAAACCCTATGCAAAAGCACAGGGTTTTAAACTCTGAACTCTTTAGCACTTTTTTTGGGTGGTTGCAATTCTTCGTAAATCAATCCACCAGGCAACTCAATACCAAAATAAACACCCATAATGTACATCACCAAAAACAACTATCAGGCGTTTAAAGAGATATCTAAAAAAATAATATCGAAAACAGGGTCAGATGTCAAGAATATTTACCGGGCATTTCTGATCGGTCGAGACGGTTATTTTGAATTAAAGGTTCGCTCGTACATCAATACATACCACGCTTCATCTTCGTCAATGGTGCTTCCGACCATCGGGATCATTGCTGTTCCGGGACTCCCATTCTTAATCACCCAATACAACTCCCCGTCTGTTCTTGCCGAATGAAAAGCCGGATTGGTGAAATTCCGGGGAGAAGGTTCAAGCCCGGTTGCGGCCTGACCATCCCCTTTTCCCTCTTTTCCATGGCAAACGTAACAGGTGCCTCTTCCTTCAAAAATCTCCTTCCCCTTTGCGATATTCTCAGGGGTAGCTGGAAATGGGTTTTTCATCTCTTTGATCTTCGGCAAGAGGTCTTTGGAAACCCTCGGGAGCAATGGGTCGCGTTCTGCGCCAAAAGCTGGGACGCCGGGAATTAAACAAAACAGCAGTATCAGGCTAAACAGTATGGGCATGCGCATCTCTTCTTCATCGTTTATATTTATTGTGGGTTAAAATTTGAGTGATCTTAGCATAAAGGAGAAGCCTCTGCCAACCAGAATTCAAAAAATAAAATTGAGGTTAGGGTATTTACTGAGTTGTACCTGTCGTTACCACAGCACGAGGATTTGTTCCAGCAAGATTAACAGATGTCGCTGTTCCAAGAACCCCGAATTGATCTAAAGTATAAGATGTTATGTAATCTGAACCTGAGTTTGCAACATAAGCAAACCTGCCAGAAATATCGATGACTATCCCGAACGGAACACTACCATTACTTAGGAATGTATCTCCAGACTTACCGATCAGGGCACCTGTTTTGGAATCGATGCCATAAGTCGAAATGTAATCAGATTGTGAAATGGTCACAAATGCAAATCTCCCCGCAGGATCAACGGTTATGGAAACAGGCGTGCCTCCCAGTGCCATAGTCGTCGCAAAGATCAAGGAACCTGAATTTGAAAAGGTATTTGATATGCTAAACTCCACCAAATTATTATTATTTGAAAGTAAATCTGTCACATATGCAAAATTCCCGGAAGGCTCCACAATCATTGAAGAAGGGAGGGTCCCTGATCCGAATGGACTTCCAGTGATGGGCAACGATAACGCCCCGGTTACTGGATCCAGCAAATAAGCCTCAACGTCCGAATTTCCTGTGGTTGGGTTATACCCTGCATAAAGGTACTGGCCTGTGGGATCAATGCTCAGCGTTTGAGGATAGGTTCCAACGGTAAATGGAGAACCGCTTGAAGTTTGTTCGCTCAGAGAACCATCTGATCCAATAGCATACAGTCCTATATTATTG
Source organism: Nitrospiria bacterium (assembly GCA_041486115.1). Classification (GTDB taxonomy): domain Bacteria; phylum Nitrospirota; class Nitrospiria; order JACQBW01; family JACQBW01; genus JACQBY01. Next base: position 1,536 of record JBGPKT010000095.1, read on the forward strand.
GAACTATAATTTGCGACGTAAACAAATCTTCCGGAAGGATCAACCGCGATAGAATTAGGAAGCAAGTTCGTTGTTATCGCCGCACTTGTGGACGTGAGTACACCTGTTATCGGGTCAATCCTATAAGCTGAAACCGTATTATCACCCGAATTGGCCACATAAACATACTGGCCCGATGGATCTGCGGTAATTGCCAAAGGGTTTGTTCCGGCTCCACAATTAAGAATGGTGGAACAGGAGACGGAAGAAAGCGTGCCTAGCACTGAATCAATTTTATAAATTGACACATCAGCAGAACCGTAGTTGGCCGTATAAGCAAACTTTGGAATATAGGTCACTGCCGCATTTCCTTTACTCATTGCGATGGCAAAACTCCCCGACCGGCTTCGCATCGTTCCGGTATTAGTCAATGCCCCAGTCCCCGGAGCAATCGTATACTCCCAGACATCATTCGATCCCGCATTGGCAACATAGACAAACTGCCCTGAAGGATCAACAATAATAGAAACCGGATTCGTCCCGGCGTTAAAAGGACTTCCGCTCACCGGGCTCAATGCGCCTGTATTCGTAATGCTATAGGCTGAAACCGTTCCATCGGTATAATTGGTCACATAAACATACTTTCCCGAAGGATCAATAATAAGAGAGTCGGAACCGGTTCCGGCTGACACACTTCCAATCGGAGACAATGTTCCAGTCGTATTGATGCTATTAGAAAACTTAATGCTATATTCCCATATCCTGTTGTTGCCGTTATCAGCCACATACAAATACAGTCCTGAAGGGTCTATTGCTATCGATTCAGGTTTTGCAGCTCCTCCAATAAAAGTGTATCCGTTTGGTCTTAATAAGCCGGTAGCAGAATTTATCGAATAAACCGATACTGTCCCATCGTTCTTATTGGCGACATACGCAAAGCGGGGGAATTCCGGAACCGTTACGGCCACCGTAGCACTTTTGGTCGAATCGGCAACACTGGTAGCAGTCACATGATAAGTTTGGGGTATATTCGGAGCCGTATAACTTCCCAAACTATTGATAGTTCCTCCACCGGCTTCGGTAATGCTCCAGGTCACATTTTGATTAGAGCTTCCTGAAATTGAGGCAGAAAAGAGTTGGTTTTTTCCAGCCGGGACAAATGCCAAAGACGGGGAAACTGAAACGGAAATTACAGAAGGAGGTGTGGATGTCGATCCACCACCCCCGCCACACGAATAAAGATGAAAACAAAAAAGGAACGTAATCAATAAAACAGTAACGGAGTTTCCTTTTATTTTCAGAATTTTCATAAAAATCTTCCAAAGTATAAAATTTATTCATTTTACCATATTTTGATAATATTTTATAGTAAATTTGATACTTCAAATAAGGATAAATTTTATCAAAAACAATTGATTTTATTACCATTTTCCTTTGCTTAAACACCTATTGTAAAACAAACATCCCTCACATTCTGGATTTTTAGCTTTGCAGGTATAACGGCCGAATAATAAAATCTGGAGGGAGGTTTTTGACCACTTTTCCGGTGGAAAGAATCTCTGTAAATCAAACTCAATGACTTCTGGATCTTCCGATTTTGTTAAACCCAATCTGTTTGTTACCCTTTTAACATGCGTATCGACGACGATGGCTGGCTGTTTAAACCACCCCCCTAAAATCACATTGGCAGTTTTTCTCCCAACGCCAGGAAGCGTTGTTAATTCTTCAATAGTTTCAGGCACCTTACCATTAAAAAATTCAACTATTACTTTACATGCTGAAATGACATTTTTTGCCTTGTTTTTATAAAATCCGGTCGGCTTGATCTCTGATTCAAAAGAGGAAAGATCGGCTTTGGCATAATCTTTGGCAGTTTTATATTTTTTAAATAGGAATCGGGTCACTTTGTTAACTCGCTCGTCGGTGCATTGGGCCGAAAGGATCGTGGCGACTAACAGTTCGAGCGGATTAGAGTGATTTAATTCAATTTCAGGCTCTGGTACTGCCTGATCAAATAGCTTCAACATTGGATTGGCAGAAATCATTTCTTTGCCTCATTCGGCATAGAAAAGAGGGTCTTTTGTTTCGGCTTCCGCGAATCCTTTTTTTCTTAAAAGGCAGCTATCGCATCTTCCGCAACTTAGTCCAACCGGTAAAGGGTCATAACAGCTATGTGTTAAGTGATACGGGATGCCCAGTTCTTTTCCTTTTTTGACAATCTCCCCTTTAGTCATATAAAGAAGCGGCGCACGGATTTCAAGCGGAGGATTATTTTTTCCTTTGGTGTCCAGGGCGAGGTTTGCCATCTCTTCAAAGGTCTTTAAATAGTCTGGCCGGCAATCGGGGTACCCGCTGTAATCAAGGATATTCGCCCCGATATAGATCGCCTGGCTGGAGGTGATTTCGGCGAAAGCCATCGCGAACGACAAAAAGATCGTGTTTCGCCCGGGCACATAGGTAATCGGGATAGTACCTGACATTTCAGTAATACTTCTATCTTTGGGAACCGCGATATCATCGGTCAGGGCTGAACCGCCGATCTGTCTTAGGTCAATTTTGACAATTTGATGTGGAACTTTGTAATAGTCTGCCACTTTTTTTGCGCTTTCAAGTTCAATGGCATGCCTCTGGCCATAATCAAAGCTTAAGGCATGAACTTTCTCCCTCTTTTCTTTGGAAATCGCCAAAACGGTGGTTGAATCTAATCCGCCGCTGACCAGGATTATGACATGATTGTTTTTATTCATAAAAAGGCTCAAGTTATTGGCATTATTTTAACATTTGTAATAAAATGATACTATAATGATTTGCTTTAAAAAGCCTCTTTTATTGAGTTTTTTGTTGCTTGGGTTAAATGGATGCGGACTTCCTGCCGGTCCGGCAGTTCCCCCTTCTTTTGCGACTTTATCTACTTTTCTTATCCTGCCAACCGTCAATAATGACTTGATTAATCCTCAAATCGCGGTAGATAGCTCAAGCAGGGTTTTTGTCACTTGGCAGGATACCGCCTCAACTCAAATTTATTTTTATTCCTTTATTGATGGTTCTCCCGTTCCTCCGCCACCGTCTATTCCTATTCCAGGCTCAACAGGGGGGTCTTTCCCCAGAATGACAACCGATGGAAACGGAAATGCCTATGTGATCTGGTTCTCCAGTAATCAAATCTTTCTGAATTTTGGGACATCGTCTGGCTTTCAAACCACTCCGGTTAAAATTTCAACCACAATAGTTCCCACTCCCCAATTTGGAGTAGCTCCTCCCGCAGACATTACCTACGATTCAGGTAGTAGCAGTCTCTATGTTTCATGGAGTCAGTGCAGTACCTGTCCACCATCGCCCGGCACAATAAATGATATTTTCTATGCTACAATACCTATTGCCAATCCTTTACCCAACCCCTTTATCGTTACAAGCAATAATAGCCCAAACACATTTTTGGAGTACCCTAAAATCAAGCTATTTGGGGGATCCCCTTACATCGTTTATCAATCAACAGGTCTAACCAGTCCACAAAGCGGTCTTTATCTCTCCACGTTGTCTACTCCACTATATGTGGCAGGAAGTCAGGCAACTGCCTCTAACGCATCGCTCGGAGTCGATAGCAGCGGAAATAGTTATGTTGCCTGGAATCCGACTCAAACCAGTGATGTCTATTTCAACATGTTACCGGCAGGGAACACCCTGTTTAATTCTCCCGCCCTCAACCTTTCCAATAAACCCTCTACGTATGGACCTGCCCTGGTTCTGGATTCGAGCCAGTACGTTTATGTGGCTTACTTTTCAAAGCCGGCTTTTCAATCAACCTATGATGTCTTTTTAACCCGGACGACGAACCGCGGAAGTATATTTACAGATGCGTATGATATTTCAAATACCCAGGGAGACAGTTCTTCTTATGCACCCGGAATCGCCGTTACCAGGAAGACCGGCTATATCGTTTGGGATGATAACAGCTATTCAGGAAATGGAAATCATCAGATCCTGTTACAAAAAATACTCCTGCATTAAAATAAAGAAACGAAATGACAAATTCGAGGGGAATAAAAGCTGGCTTAGTGACTTCCTTGCTTCGATGAAGAGGATGAATTTTCCGGGCCGGGCTCTTTTTTGATGGGCTCTTTTTTCATTAATGAAGCAAAATCTTTTTCGAAAACCTGTTTTACCCAGGCGTCGGTCAGGTAAACCGTTCCACGATCCCCCCGCTTCACATAAATTGTCTGTGAAATGGCGCCATCGGCACCAAGAACAAGTTTAAGGCTTGAATGATCCCGGAAGGTCAATGTCAACGACTTTTCGGGCACGCCAAAACCAAAAGAGTTTAAATCAACCCCTTTTTCATCAACGATTCTGCCCGATTTTAAATCGTGAACCGTTCCGATAATGGTGTCTACTTCTTTTGAATCAGCCAAAACAGCAACGGATTCTTGAGGAACGATATTTTTAACCGTCCAGAACCCTTCTGAGTGTTTCTGGATAAACATATGCCCATTTGAAGAAACAATGTCTACCTGGTCCACGTCAGAAGATAAAAAATTAAATAATTTTTCAGCATTTTCTTTTTTCACAGCCTCTTTTTTGTCTCTCGGGAGATCCACAAAATAAAGGTAGGCAATCAATCCCAACAAAATAAAAAGCAGGCCCCAAGTCGCCTTATATTTCCTCATCTGTTTTTTCTCTTTCTCCAGACGAAAATGCCCATGACCATCACAAAACCCGGAAGAATCAAAAGAGGAACAAAGAAAAAGAATTTTCCCTGCGTGCTGGTTAAGAAAAATGGCTTCGGAGCAGAAACATCAGGCCTGACCGAAATGAGCCCTTTTTCTTCGGCCAGCCAGCTGACGGCATTTAAAAAGAAATCGGCGTTGCTTGCGGCTTTAAGGTAGGCGTTTGTCGCAAAATCGGAATCTCCGATTACGATCCATTTTCCCGATTTAACAGGGTCGGTTTCACTTTTTTTCTTAAAAGTAAATGCCCCCGCAATCGTCAACGGGCCTTTAAAATCTTCGCGCGGATCAAAACGGGCTTCTCCCGAGACGATTTTCGTCTCTCCCCAGCTATTCGGCCCGCTTTCTGCCAGAGGGCTAAAATCAAATTCAGCCTCCTTTCCTTTGATAAATGAAAAAGACCTTGCGACAGGGAAAAATACCGGAGGTTTTAAGTCACGCGTGATTTCATGCGGCGGAAAAGCGTTGACAATGGGAACAGTAAAATCTCCCCCAAAAAGGCGGGATAACGGGTCGATGATCAGGTCGTTTTGAAACTGAATGCCCCATTTGACCAGAAAACTTTCGAAATCGGATTTCGATTCCGGATCGATTAAAAAAAGGACTTTTCCTCCTTTTTCCATATATTGATCAATCAGCGGCTTTTCTGAGGGCAAAACCATCGTCATGGGTCCGCCAACCACCAAAACCGAGACAGGATCCGGAATCTTTCCTTCCTGAAGGAGGAGGAGGTTTTTTATTTCATAACCATCTTTTTCAAGGGCCTCTTTGGCCAGAGAATACCCTTCTTTTTCAGTATCCCCTATTTTATGCTCCCCGTGCCCTTCGAGAAAATAGATTCCCTTTTTTTGATCCTGGGTCACCTGAATCACGGCGTTAATCAACTCCTGTTCGGTGAGCGCCCGGACTCTTCGCTCCTGTTTGCCGCTTTCGAGAACGAGCGTGTCTGATTGCGTAATCCCATACTGTTTGGCAATGGCCGGTCTCCGCCCGGGATCGACCATCTCAACCTGTATCCGGGAAGTTTGATATTTAAAATTATTTAATAGGTCGTTCCCCTGTTCGACCCCTTTTGTCCCTCCCTCGATAAAAGCGGTAATTTTAATATCCCGCTTTAAATTTTTGAGGATTTTAATCGATTGAGGCGAAAGAGAGAACTTCCCTTCTTCTGATAGATCAAAACGGAAATGATGTTTATTCAGCAAGACCGCGAGCAGCGCCAGAATGCCGATAAAAAAGAGGGTCATTAAAACGGAATTTGCCCCCATCCGGGCAGTTCTGGTTTTTGAAAAGGCGGTCAGCCTCGTCAAGCGGGTAATAAAATAGAAGATTAAAAAGGCCAGCGCGAGAATTTCAAGGCCGCTGGCTACAATCGTTTTTTCAGGGTAAAAACTATAAAACACCCATCCGGCAAAGACGATCAGAACTCCGGCAAAACCCAAAATACCGCTTATTTTCTCTTTCATTTCTTTTCCTTAAATCCTGATGATCAGGACTTCCATTTTTGACTATCAACGACCCGATGGGTCATAAAAAGTCCCAGAGCAATCATCCCGATGGCATAGGCAATATCGCCGGTATCGATCAAACCTTTATTAAAATTATCAAAATGGGTAATTAAAGAAAGATAGGAAAAAATATTCCCGGCAATCGTGCCGTCCAGCACCTGTCCCATAAAACCGATGATCCAGAGCGATAATAATATTCCAAAGCTGATCACCGCGGCGATAATCTGGTTTTCGGTCAATGACGATGCTAATATTCCCATGGCCAGAAAAACGGACCCGCTTAATAACAGGCCGAGATAACCGGTTAAAACCACTTTCCAGCTGATGGGCGTTACCTGAGTCACCAGGAGAGGCATATAAAAGGTAAACGCCAGCATCAATAAATAAAGTAAAAATACCCCGATAAATTTTCCGACAATAATTTCAAAAACAGAGATCGGAGAGGTATAGAGGAGCTCGGTTGTTTTCATCTTTTTTTCTTCGGTAAAAAGCCTCATCGTTAAAAGGGGCATGACCAATAACAGAATAACGATCATATTACTGAAGGTCTGCCGGAAGATCACCTCTGTAGGGTTAAACTGCGTCATCCCCCCCTGAAACCGCATCATCTGCATGCTATATTGATTAACCGCCGCAATAATATTCGAAAAGAGGATTCCCATCACGATTAAAAAGATAAATAACACCACATAAGCGACCGGCGAATAGAAGTAGCCGCGAAGCTCTTTTTGAGCGATTGTCATGACATTTCTCATCGCGTCTCCTCCTGGGTGAGTTTGAGGAATATATCTTCGAGACTCAACGTCTGGGCTTTTATTTCGAGCAATCCCCCCCCTTGTTGAACAATGGTCTTTGAAATGTCTTCTCTTAAATCAGACC
>JBGPKT010000096.1:0-8618 GCA_041486115.1 Nitrospiria bacterium
CCTATCGTATTATAAATATTTCCGTCATTGGGTGTCTCTTTAATCAGCTTTTGCCACTCTTCAATAGCTTTGTCGATCTGGCCTTTGACGGCATACTTTTGCGCGTTTTGAATGATGGTAGTTTTATCTAAGGCCAAGACTTTCTCCCTATGGTTGAGACATGAAGGCTATAAGAAAAAGTAACACAGGATAGGGGGTTCGTCAAGAAACGGAAATAGGCAAAAAAAGGACAATTGCAAAACAAAAATTAGAGGGCCCCGTTAACAACGGGGCCTCAGGTCAAAAAAAAAGAAGAGCTGGTTGATGCCAGCCGTCTAACTACTTTGCCGCAGGAGGCGCGGCGGGTGTGGCAGCGGACGGAGCCGTAGTTGGCGCAGATGCCGCAGGAGGGGCAACGGCCTCAGGAGCCTTGGGAGCCTCCGCCTGTTTTTCATAACATCCCGCTAAAATAAAAACAGATAAGCCTGACAGTAAAAGCATACCGGAAAATAATTTTTTCATTTGATTCACCCCCTTTATTCCGAAAATTAAATGGTTTTAATTTGTCCGTGTTTAATTCGATTTTGAATTTCCAAGAAACCCAAAACACAAAAAACACTACAGATGCATAATTAAGCAAATACAGTTTATAACAAATATATTAGAATAGTGTCAAGTTGTTTCCCGGGATTTTTATTTACAACCCCTTTAAAAATAAACTATATTTCAATGAATGAATATTATCGACCGATATTTTATTAAAGAAATTACCGGACCTTTTTTAATCAGTCTTTCCGCTCTCACCGGAATGTTGTTTATTCAACAATTGATGGAGTTCATTGAACTCTCTATAAACAAAGGTGCAGACTTTCTCAGCCTGGTAAAAATTTTTCTCTATGCGCTCCCCTCCCTTCTCGTCATCACGCTTCCCATCGCGGTTCTGATTTCATCCATTATCGTCATGAACCGTTTTTCATCCGACAACGAACTGACCTCGCTCCGCTGCGCCGGACTGAATTTTTACCGGATTGTCCGCCCTCTCTTTTTTTTTGCTCTGGTATGCGGACTCCTCACGATGTTCCTTGCCACTTTTGCAAGGCCGTGGGGGGGGAATTCTTTAAAAGAAATTTCATTTGAAATACTGAAAAAAAGGATCAATGTCGCCCTTGAAGAAGGAATATTTAATGATCTATTTGAGAAAATGATGATTTATGTCGAAGAAATGCCCACCTATTCTGATATGAAGGGGATATTTATTTCGGATTTGCGGAACCCGGAGGAGCCGACTCTGATTCTGGCCCGGGAAGGAACTTTTGTCACGGAAGAGTCTTCCAATTCAATCGGATTTCAACTGTCCAACGGGAATATCTATCGAAAAGGGAAAAATGAACAAATCTACCAGCAAATCATCTTTACAAAATACGACCTTAAAATTGATCTTTCAGCCTATATCAAAAAACCCGGAGAAGACGTCAAAAAACATCTGGGCCTGCAGGCCCTGAGAGAAAAAATATCCCGAACGGCTAAAAATAAGGTTAACATTGAGGATCTCCAGAGGCTTCAGGAGTACTACAAAACATACGCCCTCCCCGTGACAACTATTCTTTTTGGAATTCTGGGCCCCCCTCTGGGAACCTATACCCGGCGGTCGGCGGGGCACCTGGGCGGTTTTGTCATAGGAATAGGCGTGGTCGTCCTTTATTATTTCATGACGGTTATCGGGGACTACTTTCTTGCCCAGAACTGGGCGTCCCCTTTTCTCTCGGCATTTTTACCGAATGGATTTTTATTTCTTTTTTCACTTCTCCTTTTAATCAGGGCCAACCGCCAGGTCTTATGGCATTCTAAAACCTTTTAATATGAATTTGATTAACCGTTACATTCTAAAAGAATTTTTTAAAATTTTTTTCCTGGCTTCCCTGACGCTCATTTCCCTTTATCTTCTGATCGATTTTTTTGAAAAGGTCAGGATCTTCTTAAAGTACAGGCCGGAACCTTTTGCAGTCATTGAATATTTCTTATATCAGCTCCCCAAAATTGTTTATGACACCACGCCGATCACCATTCTCCTATCGACCGTAATCACGACAGGAACTCTAGTCAAGAATAACGAAATCATCGCCCTTAAAAATGCGGGGATAAGCCCCTACCGCCTGGCGGTCCCGATTTTCGGAGTCTCAACGCTCCTTGGGCTATTTCTGCTATATGCAAACACAAGTATCATTCCTGCAGGGATCAAACACGCTGAATTCATCAGATCTGTTTTCATTGAACATGGATCTGAAACTTCGTATTTCAGGCAGAACAAAATATGGTTTAGATCCGAAAACCATATGTTATTCAATGTCCAGCTGATTGATCCGGATAAAAATAAAATTCTCGGAATCGGGATTTATAAACTTTCGGAGTCATTCTCCCTGATTGAAGAAATTGACGCAAAAGAACTGGTTTATGAGGGGAATCAATGGTACCTCGTTCAAGGGATTAAAAGAAAATTTTTAGGAGAAGGGCGGATCGAGAGCGTTTCGTTTGAAAAAGAAATATTTTATCTAGACAAAACTCCGGAAGATTTTAAACAGGTCGAAATCCAGGAAAACATGCTGAAATACGATGAATTAAAAAGCTATGCGAAGAAACTGGCTTCCGAAGGCTACATTACGACACGCTACTGGGTCGATTTGCATGGTAGAATCGCCTTCCCGTTTATCAATATAATCATGACTCTCGTCGCCCTTCCGTTTGGTTTAAAAAATACGCCGAGGTCGGGGGGAATTTCAAAAGGGATCGGAATCAGCCTGGCAATTGGGTTTAGTTATTGGATCATCTACGCCATGAGCACCTCTCTGGGCCATAGCGGCATGCTTCCCCCTCTTCTTTCTGCCTGGCTGGCAAACCTCCTGTTTATCGCCGTGGGGGGGTATCTTTTTCTAACGATTCGCACCTGAGCCCTTCTTAACGGTCAGAAAAAGTGCCATCTTGTTTAGAAACCAGCAGAACCGCTACGGATCCGATCGTCACCTTGCTCTGCATTTGCACCGGAACATGCCGGGCGTCATCGGTAAACCAAACCGTTATATCTCCCTGATTGAGAAAGATCCCTTCATATTTTGCCATCGCAACGGTCTTAACCGTATTAAAATTTCCTATCGAAGTTTCAATCGCCTCTTTTCCCAGCACTTTGATTTCGAGGTCCCAATTTTTGCCCCCTTCATAAACTTTGATGATGCTGGATTTTCCGGGAGGAGGAAATTCAAGCAACCGGAAGAAATAAAGGACTGAAAGGGCATCCTGAGCCCCCGGTTCTATATCAAAAGTTTCTTCCTTCCCCTCCTCTACCTGCAATACTTTATGGTTGACCTGATCGTAATGGACTTCACGGCTTTTAACCCTTCTCCCCTCTCTCTGATAAATTTTAAACTCCAGGGGAACTAAATTTTCCGCGTCGATAAAGGATTCAATTTTATCTTCCACGGGGAAAAAGCGTGAAATAAAATCATTGGATCTTGCAATCGATGTTATCGGAACGGCTTTTTTCGATCCGATCATCACCGGATTTCCAACTTCGAGGATCGCCGTACCTGCACTCATCCCCATCCATTTTATGGAAAACTCCAGTCGTTCACCCGATGGGAAAGAATGGAGCTCTTTCCCTTCCTGACTACTGATTATAGAAGAAAGCGCCTTCATTTCTTGGCTAAATATCTCCAGGCTGAAATACTGGATAAAAAACATAAAACTTAATAAAAACAAAGATATCGAAGTGAGATACACTCTTTTTGCCATGTATTGCTTAATTCCTACGAAATATTGCCTGGCCTGTTGAAATCATAGATAGCGAACCGGTAATTGTCAAGGATTGTCCTGTAAACAGTGGAATTAAGGAAAGTAATAACTGGCATGAATGCCAATCAAATCCATATGGCTCTCGGGTTGATAAACCAAAAAGGGAACCCCATTTTTAGTAACAGGTTCCTTCAGAGATTGAGAAAACCTGTAAGAATCATATTCACCCGCTATTTCCCATCTGGCGTTCATTCGGCATCCCAGGATCAGGTAAAACCAGGGCTGTTTTCCCGGGTGCAAAAAAGGGTTCTGATTGAATCCGAGCATGTTCAGGTGGGCATTTTCAAAAGTATAAACAGGGATTTTCCCTCCGACATTCATCCATAAATTTTGATTTCGGGCAAAGGAATAAGAAAATCCGGGGCCGATTTTTAGATAATAAATGGCATAATCTTCAATTTGTTCCGAGTTCGAAAACGGATTTTTGATGCTTCGCCTCCAGAGATCCAAGCCTATCGCTGATTTAAGGTCAAAAAGAACACCTGATGGCATGGAATAGTGCCAGGTCACACTCCCTTCATTTTGAAGGCCGAAATATCCGGTATCGGTGGTCACAGGAATAGGAGGAATATCCAAGGTCTCCCCATCATAATTGACGATTCCACCGTAAAGTTTACCCGAGTAACCGAATAAAATCGGGGCATTTCGAACCTGATCCAGATGCAGCCATGCGGCGGCTCTATAACCTTTTTCTTCGAGAACCTGCCGGCCTGCAGAATCGAATTCTTTCCATGAAAAATATTCGGGCCCCGCGCCGACAGATACTAATGTGAGCGCATAACCTGATCCGATATAAAAAAGGATGATGACAAAAAATAAAATGCCTAAAGACGGTTTATTCATTATTTTAAAAATCAATTTAGCAGGATTAGGGATTTTTATCAAAAAAAAAGAAGGTCACTTTCCCGATTTTTCCTGAATTGACTCTTTAGCCCTTCCTGGAATAGAATAAAAACAAGTTCCACAATTGAGGTAGACTAACATGCTTCCCATATCGATTTTGATGACCAAAGAGATCAAAAAGATCAGCGCAAAAGCGACCGTGTATGAGACCGCCAGTTTAATGAAAACCTACAAAATTGGCTCTCTCCTTGTTGAAGAAGGTCATGAGTATATTGGAATTGTGAGTGAGACTGATCTGGTCAGGAAAGGGCTCGCCGAATCGCTTGATCCCCTTAAAACCACTATCGACTCGGTGATGAGTTCTCCTCTGATCACCATTGATATCAAAAGATCACCTAAAGAGGCGAATGATATCATGAGCGAACGGGGGATTAGGCATCTTGCCGTCACCGAGTTTGGCAAGATCGTCGGGATGCTTTCTGTGAGGGATCTGCTGATTTATTTTAAAAATGCCTTCTAGTCCGGCTGACCCGGGCCGATCCCCCTGGTGGAAAGATGTCACCCGGTACCAATGGCTCATCCTTTTCATTGCCTGGCTCGGCTGGGTCTTTGACTCCATGGATTCCACCCTTTACGCCATGGTCCTCCAGCCCGCGCTCCACGAACTTTTAGGTTCCGATTATTCAAAAGAGAGCATGGAATGGTATGGCGGGATCATTTTCTCGACCTTTTTAATTGGATGGGCTCTGGGCGGGGTTTTATTCGGCATCCTTGCCGACTATATCGGCAGGACGAAGACTTTGATCATAACTATCCTGATCTATTCTCTTTTTACCGGATTGGCCGCTCTTTCACAGAACTGGTGGCACCTCATGATTTACCGTTTCATTACCGCTCTGGGAATCGGAGGAGAATGGGCCGCCGGAGCTTCGCTGGTCGCCGAAGTCTGGCCTGAATCAAAAAGGGCAAAAGCGGCAGGAATTCTCCAATCGGCCTGGGCCGCCGGCTTTTTTCTTGCCGCCCTTGCCTCCCTCCTTTTCGGAGCATACGGATGGCGGATCCTTTTCGTCGTCGGCATCCTCCCCGCACTCGTCACCCTTTTAATCCGTTTTATGGTCAAAGAACCTGAAAAGTGGCTCCGGGCGAAAGAAACCCGCAGGGCTATTTTTCCGGTCTTTGGATCGGCCGATCCACAGGTCGGAGCAGAAAGGCCGGAAAATGAAAAAGACATTTTGGCCTTCAGCCTGACCCGCTTATTTAATAAGAAACTCTGGTTGCCTACGCTCGCGGGATCGATCCTTGCTTTTGTGGCGGTATTCGGCTTATGGGGAGCGACCAACTGGACGCCGACGTTGATCCGGGAATTGCTAACCTCGCAGAATTTCGATCGGGAAACAATAAACCGGTATGTCAGTTACGCGGTCATGTGTCTGAACGGAGGGGCCCTGGCCGGTTATCTGGCTTTTGGCCCTATAGCAGACCGGTTCGGGAGAAGGCCTGCTTTTTTCTTCATGTGTCTGGGAAGTTTGATCATGATCCCCGTCACCTTTTTGATACCGAGGGATTACGCTATTCTTTTATGGTTGCTTCCGGTTTTAGGTTTTTTTACCAATGGAATATTCAGCGGTTTTCCGATCTATCTTCCCGAGCTCTATCCCACTTCGATACGGGCGACCGGGGTCGGGTTTTGTTTTAATATCGGAAGGGTTCTCGCCTCGTCGGGGCCGTTCGTTAAAGGTTACCTTGGCACCCTCTTCTCCCCCGGAAAGGCGGTCAGCCTGATCGGCCTGGTCTATCTTTTGGGAATGGCTGCGCTACTGTTTGCTCCAGAGACAAAAGGAAAACCTCTGCCCGATTAATACCCATCCTATTTTGAGGTTATTTTCTGGTTAAAATCTTCTAACGCTTTTCCTTTAAGGGGATTCTCCTTGCCTGCCAGAATCTCTCGGAGGGCAACGACTTCTCCCCGCGATAAACGGACTCCGTAAAGAATGTGCTCCTCAAAGGCTTCATAGGCCATTGGCGCAACCGCTTTGGCCATCATCGCCATCACCTCCCCATAAACCTGGATCTCCTTCTGGGCATGATGGTCCATTCTGAGACGCAAAAAATGAAACAGGTTATGAAGGTCGATCTGCCAGTACCACTGGGTGTAGAGGCTCAAGGGGAGGTTGATCCGGGCAAGTTCTCTGGCCACATCATCTTTAATCATCTCTTCGTAATTGGCATAGACCGAAACCTGGTCCCGTTTTAAGACTTCGATGACTTTCTTCTGCAGCTGGGGAGGGACCTCCTCTCCCCGGCCCTGTTTGTTGGTCGTGCTTTGATGGCGGATATCCTCCGTCGCCGGAATATAGAATTCATCTGCCATCACGCTGTACCGGCCTGAAATTTCATTTAACCGGGCGGTTCGATGGCGAATCCATTGCCGGGCGACAAAAATAGGCATTTTGGCATGGAAGGTTAAAATCACCTGTTCAAAGGGAGAGGTATGGAGGTTTTTCATCAGGTAATTAATGAGTCCTTTATCTTCGCGAACCGTTTTCGTTCCGGTGCCGTAAGAAACTCTGGCAGACTGGACGATCCTTTCGTCTCCTCCCATATAATCAACGAGACGGATAAACCCTTTATTGAGAACGGTAAACTCCTTATCGAGTATTGCTTCCGCGGCGGGAATAGTAATATGGGCCATGCGTAAAAACCTTCTTTCAATTTAAAATAATTTAATCAGCCATTTTTATACCATAATTTGCGTAACGATCACAACCACGCGAGCGTGGTCATGGACATACCCTTTCAAAACGGTTAAACTTCTTTTAATTACCCAAAATGAGATTTTATGAAAAGAACATCCCTTGATCCGGTCAGGCTTTTAAAAAAAATCAAAGAAGAATTCCCCCACATTCAAGAAAGGGTCCGCCATACCCCCATGATTGAAACCTCACTCGGAATTCCGGAATTGAAACTCCCCGTCCATCTGAAACTTGAAAATTTTCAAAAAACCGGGTCTTTTAAAATCAGGGGAGCGTTTGCCAAACTCCGGAGCCTTTCATTATCCGAAAAGAAAAGAGGCGTCATTTCTGCCTCCGCAGGGAACCATGCCCAGGGGGTGGCGCTTGCCGCAAAATGGCTCGGCATTCAGGCCACCCTGATCATGCCCGAAAATGCTTCTCTTGCCAAACAGGAGGCGACCCAGAGTTATGGAGCAGAGGTTATTTTAAAAGGGAAGCATTTTGAAGGGGCCACGGAGTTTGCCCTCCGGCTTGCCGAAACTGAGCATAAAACGTTTATTCCCGCATTTGACGACGAACGGATTATTGCGGGCCAGGGAAGCCTGGGGATTGAAATCTTAAAAGACCTGCCCGATGTTTCGGCTCTTTTTGTCCCTATCGGAGGAGGGGGCCTGATCGGAGGGATTGCAACCTGCCTGAAGTTAACAAAACCAAAAATTAAAATAATCGGCGTGAAAGTCAAGCCTAAAACCGGGGGGAGCCCCCTTAGCCTCCCGGTTGCCGACGGAATTGCGGTTAAACAGGTTGGCCGGTTGACCGCCCCCCTGATCAACCGCTATGTCGACGAGATTGTTTTTGTTTCAGAAGAAGAAATCTCTTCGGCCATTCTTCTGTTGATGGAAAGGAGAAAAATCGTGGCGGAAGGGGCCGGGGCCGCTTCTGTCGCCGGTTTTCTGAGAGTGTTTCCCCGGTTCAAAAACGAACAGGCTGTCCTTCTGATTAGCGGAGGAAATATCGATGTCACCCTCATTGAAAAAATTCTTGAAAAAGGCCTGGTCAAAGAGGGGCGTCTGTTCCGCTTTCAGATCGAGGTGGAGGATATTCCCGGAGTTTTGGCCGCCGTCACCCGTATCATCGCAGAGGAAAAGGCGAATATTCTTGATATCATCCATGACCGGTACTCCTTGCAACTCCCATTAAACAGGACCAGGATTGAATTCA
>JBGPKT010000097.1:0-8605 GCA_041486115.1 Nitrospiria bacterium
AGGGGACATGGTCCGGATTACGGTCAAGAACAATACCACGATTGATCACACCATCCACCCCCATGGTTTCTGGGTGCCGGTCAACATGGACGGTGTGCCCAACATTACCCAGCTCTCGATCCAGCCGGGCGAGACCTTTACCTATGAATTTATCGCGAAACCGTCTGGTTTTATGTTTTATCACTGCCATGTGAACGCGGCGACCCATATGGCGATGGGCCTTTATGGCGGGTTTATCGTCTATCCGGGGGTGGCGGGACCTGGAACACCGAAGGAAGTGGCGGCCGATCCCAATCTTCCAAAGATTGACCGGGATTATGTGATGATTCTCTCGGAAATCGACACCCGGATTGATGACGGGGAATCTGGCGGCGTAGAACTCGGACACCCGAGAAAGATCGCCAATATGAACTATTTTACGATTAACGGGAAGGCCTTCCCTGAAACGCCGATGATTTTCGCGAAAGAAGGGGAGACCATCCGGGTCAGGTTCTTAAACTTTGGATACTGGTCTCATGCCATGCATCTGCACGGCCATGCGTTTGCCCAGTCGAGCGCCGAATGCGACCGTTGTCCGAGAACCTGGGAATATCGTGATGCCATGAATCTCAATGCCGCCAACCGGACCGACATCATCTTTAAGGCCAACAATCCTGGCCGGTGGGTCTTCCATGACCACAGGGTTCCGTTTGCGACCAATGACGGAGCCTATCCAGGCGGCATGTTAACGATAGTGGAATATGAAAACGATCCATGGCTCCCGCTATTGCCGCAGTTGCCGTTGCCGGGATTCAAGTTTATGGGTGATCCCAAGACGGCAAACATGAATTCTGTCCATCAGGCGATTAAGAAAGAGATCCTGGGCGAATAGCCATTCACTGCACGTCGGTTGGAGGGGGAGCTTCGCACCCCTCCAACCCACTTTTTTGGAGGATTGAAAATGAGAGTACTTTTATTTTTTATGGGGGTATTGCTTGTTGTTGGAATGTATACCGCGGTGGCTTCAGCCGAGGATTGGGTCATCCATTCCGGAAACGTCACAAAGCTTGACAAAGCAAAGGGTGATATGGAGATCGAGAATGTGCAGGGGAAAAAGGAAAGTATTTCCATTACCGATCCGGATATTTTAAAAAACAGGGTCTTTAAAAAAGATCTTAACGTCGGTGACGGAGTGGATGTCAAAATGATCGGGACTAAAGTGGTGACCGTGCTTCGAAGAAATCTTCCGGTAACTATACGTTCAAAATGAGAAAGTGGAAACTCTTTTGGACATTATCGATGATACTCTTTTTTGTTCCGGGAGTGGTTTCGGGCGGATCGGTCAGGGTTTCCTTAAGAGAGAGGGCTTTTACGCCGCAGGCGCTTCATATCAGGGTAGGGGACAAGGTTGAATGGCTAAATGACGATGAAGATGTTCATCTGGTGATAAGCGGCAAGGGTCTTGAGGATAAGCATATAGGAAAACCTCTTGATTCCGGGACTTTGATGCCGGGCCAAACCTTTAGCTATTCGTTTACCGAGACGGGAACCTATCCCTACTTTTGCGTGATCCATTGGCAGCAATCGACAACCCGTCCACCGATGAGGGGTGAAGTGGTCGTTGAACCCTGAAAGAAGGGAGAGAAAGAGAGATGTGCCAAAAGAAAATCTTTTTCTGGATTGGGATGATCATTTTTTTTCTCTTTTCTGCCGTTTTGGGAGTGAACGGGGAAGGGTTTGATATTTACCTCATGGGGATCGTCTCCGAGACCCATTATGATGAGAATCCCCCCTTTATCAAAATGAAGGTGATCGAAGGGGCCCTTAACAGAGTGGGTAAGGAGGTCGCGGTGATTATTCCGGAAGAAGGGCTGACTCACTGGAAACGAAGGATCAAAGTCGGAATGGAGCTCGACACCCGGCTCCGGGTCCTGGAGGATGGAAGATACGAAATGGCAGTCGCCCAGTTACGATCCCTCCCATCGAGAGATTTCAAAGGACAGCCGTCGATTGAAGATACGGTCAGGAAAAATACAACAAAGTGACAAAACATAACAAAATCTAAATAACAAGGAGAGTTGTAAAAATGAAAAAAGTAGGGATGACCTTAATAAGTATAGGACTCGGATTACTTCTCTCTGCCCCGGCAGAGAATGCTTTTGCAGTCGGGGGGATAACAGGAGCAGTGACCTTCAGCGGTAACCCTCCAAAGAACCCCCATGTTCCGGTCGCCAAAAATGTGGACTACTGCGGAAAAGAAATTGAACAACCTCTTCTGCTGGTTAATTCCCAGAATAAAGGGGTTCAGTTTACAGTTGTTTATCTTGAAGGGGTGGAAGGGGGCACCGCTTCTAAAACTGTTTTGCGGATGGGAGCGCCTGAGCGAAAATGTGATTTTGTGGAGCATGTTTCCGCGGTCCAGAAAGGAAGCGATTTGGAACTGAAAAATCAGGATCCCGTCCTTCATAATCCGCATCCCTTTAGCCCGAAAGGGGCCACCGTTTTTAATGTGGCTATGACCGAACAGGGTCAAACCGCGACAAAAAAGATTCGGACAGAAGGAGTGATGCGGATTCAGTGTGATTCTCATGTCCATATGAACGGGTGGGTACTCTCAATTCCCAACGCTTATTTTGCCGTCACCGACGCGAGCGGGAATTATAAGATCGATAATGTCCCTCCCGGCAAATATGAACTGGTGGCTTGGCATGAGAGTTGGAAGGTGACCAACGCGGAGGTCATGGAAGAAGCAGTCAAGAAGGCTGAAGCGGACCTTAAATCGGGTAAAATCACCGACATGAAAGATGCCCAGCTTGAGCGGCCTGCGTTTGGAGAGCCCACTGTCATCACGAAGGATATTGAGGTGAAAGATGGGGGAGCGGAAAAGGTCAGTTTCGAACTTAAATAACCTAAATCATTAAAAAAGGATGGGAGAAGATCATGAAGAAATTCTTAACTCTTTTAACGGTTGTGCTGGTTACACTTGGATTCGCGTCACCCTCTCTGGCAGGGCCCTCACGGGCCCTCGTCCAGGAGCTGGGATCGGTCATCGGAGCGGATGAAATCAATGTCGATCTCGACTGGGTCGGTCGGCCCTTGAATGTCACGGCGGCCGGAGACACAACCGTTGGAGCTGGCAATGCCACGATCGGGGGTATCCTCTTATCGAGCGCCAATATCGGGTTGACCCAAAATCTGGAACTTCGGATTGGGCGATTGCCAGGTCTTAGAAGCTATGTAAGCCTCCCGGTTGGAAGTTCCAGTAATTATGGGCTGACCTTGAAAGCCGGCGGCCTTGTTCCAGGGCTTGCGTTCTGGGTCGGTTATGGTTCAAGTTCGTTTAAGGATATCAACGCAGGGGATACCTCAGGAGATGTTTCGGGGTCATCGACAAGACTCGGTGTGGCATATACCTGGGCCGGACCGCTTATCTTAAACGGAACCCTCGGCTACGGCACAGATTCATCATCCACCGCGGGTGTCACGGGATCAGATACGAAAACGGTAGAAGTCGAGGCGGCGGCTCTTTATCCGTTAAAAGCAAATCTCCTTGTCGGACTGGAGCTTCTCTACGCCTCTATTGATGCTCCACATGGGCAGGGTGGCACAACGGATTATAAGTTGACCCTTTTTGTCCCTGCATTGGGTGCCAGAGCGACCGCGGGGAATTGGACAATTGACGCAGTTGTCGCTTTACTCGGTTCCAGCGTAAAGGTAGACACAACACCGACCGCGACGCTCGACACAGCCACGGCAACGGTGATCGGTGTTCCGAATCTGAGGATCAACTATAAATTTTAGTCTTTGTTTATAGTGAGGAAGCAATGTCCGATATACCGGATGTGAACCGCAGTGTAGAAATCCATCCGGGGATCTTCTGGGTCGGTGAGACGGACGAAAAAACCCCTTTTAAGTGTAATCCTTATGTTCTGGATGATGGGGAAGAAGCTGTTCTGTTTGAGCCCGGACCTACCCTCTACTATTCGGGGGTTCGGGAAAAGGTCCTGCAGACGGTGGCAGCCAAAAAAATTCGTTATATCCTTCTTTCCCACCAGGATCCTGATCTTTGTGCTTCCGTTCCGCTTTGGGAGGAATCCTTAAGATCGAACCAGTGTCAGATTGTGACCCACAGCCGTACAGCCAACCTCCTTGGGTACTACGGAATCAAGTCAAAAATGTATCTGGTTGACCAAAACGATTGGGTACTCCCATTGCGGGGCGGCCGGGTATTGAAATTTCTCTTTACCCCCTGGTGTCACAGCCCGGGGACATTTATGACCTATGACGAAAAGACAAAGACCCTTTTTTCCGGTGACGTCTTTGGAGCGCTCTTTTTTGATTGGAACCTTTTTGCGAGAGAGAACTACATCAGCGCCATGCGGTTGTTTCATGAAGATTATATGGCCTCAACGCCGCATCTGCGGGCGGCGATGAAAAAAATTGAGCTTTTGGCGATAGACCGGATCGCGCCGCAACATGGGTCGGTGATCGGTGATCAAGTTTCTGATCACATCCAGTTTTTAAAAAGCCTGGAGGATGTTCTTTCTCCCACACGGACAGGAAGCGGCCATCTACCCCTTCCGAATATTCAAAAGAGGAGTTATCAGGATTTGATCGCAATGGTTTTAGAGCGGGAAGTGGCAATACTGGGAGAGGAAAGAGCGATTACCACGGCAAGAGATATTACCGGCTTAAAGGTGGATGACCGGGGAAATGTATTAGGGGTAAAGGGTGACGGTAAAGAAGTTCTGGGCCAGCTTCTCGCCCAATATCATGAACGGTTTGGAGATTGGGCGGCGCATCACTGTAAGCAGGTCCTCTTTACAATGTCTAAAGAGTACGGGCTGGAACTGCCAAAAATAAGATGATGATCAGTAAATTCATATCCGGGATGGCTTTCTTATTATGGGTTCTAACATCTCTTCCTTCCTTGAGCTTTTCGGCGGATGCTAAAGCGCCGGCCAAACGCGCGCCTGAGGGGATGGTGATGGTCAAAGGAGGATGTTATGAGATGGGAGATACCTTTGAAGATGGCGATGCCCAGGAAAAGCCTGTTCATACAGTCTGTGTGGGTGATTTTTACCTGGCAAAGTACCTCGTAACGCAGAAAGAATGGAGCAGGATCATGGGGTATAACCCCTCCTATTTTAAGAATTGTGCCCGATGTCCTGTTGAGCGGGTAAAATGGGGCGATGCGCAGAAGTACATCGATAAGCTTAATCGCAAAACCGGGAAAAAATACCGTCTTCCGACGGAAGCGGAGTGGGAATATGCGGCCCGAAGCGGGGGAAAGCGGGAGAAATGGGCCGGGATCAGTGACGAATCAGAACCTGGAGACTACGCATGGCATGGCGCCAATTCAGGGGAGAGAACCCATCCTGTGGGAGAGAAAAAACCAAACGGTCTCGGCTTATATGACATGGGAGGAGATGTGTGGGAATGGATGTCAGATTGGTTTGATCCTCATTACTATGAGCATAGCCCTAAAGAGAACCCGCAAGGACCGTCTGCCGGCGATGAAAAGGTGCTTCGGGGCGGCTCGTGGTTCGATGATCCGGCTGACCTCCGCGCCTCGTACCGGAATGGCTATCCGGCGGATAAACCGAGCATCTACAGCTTCGGTTTCCGACTCGCCTTGTCCTCTTCCGGTAATTGACTGAATGATGACATCAGGGGAGATGTCTTAAGAAGGGGGCCATTAAGGAGTTTTCACTTCGAGATCCTTCGCTTCGCTCAGGATGACACGTTCTGCGCTTGTCAGGTAAGACCTTCACCTCACTACAAGTCCAGGCCTTAATCTGTCATTCTGAGCGAAAGCGAAGAATCCCTAAGAAAAAAAGGGCTAATTTCGCTCAGATGAGCATCGATTGGAATCCTGTTTCTGTTTCAGATCTCCTCCCCCTTGATCTGCAGGATCAAGGAATTGTTTCTGGACGGAGACAGGGTTCCTCCTATTCTTTCTGGAATAGTCATGAAGTTTGCGCAGGTCGTTATTATCGGGGCTGGCTTTGCGGGCGCTTCGACAGCCTATCACCTTATCCGCTCCGGAGTGCGGGATATTTTGATCCTGGAACAGGAACGGGATGCCGGGGTCCATGCTTCAGGGCGAAATGCCGGTATGGTGCGTCAGATGGTGTCCGATGAATCCCTGATACCCCTGGTCAGGGAAGGAGCAGATTTCATCCGCCATTTACCGGAGGAGTGGCCTGAAGCGGTTGAGTTTCAGCAAAAGGGGTCCCTGTTCCTGGGCGGTGGAGTGGCATGGCAAAGGCTGAAAGCGGATACGGAGACGGCCAAAAAGGCCGGGATACCGGCAGTCTTCCTCTTGCCTGACCAGGCCTGCAAAAAGGTATCCGTTCTTAAGGGCGGTGATTTTGAAGGGGCGGTTTGGTGTCCCACCGATGGGGTGGTTGATATTCATGCCCTGTTGCACGGCTACCTTCAACACGCCAGGGCGGGAGGGGCAAAGCTCCTGACTTCTGCAAAGGTTCTGGCCATTTCGACTCAGAAAGAGAGGGTCACCGCCGTTGTGACGGAATCACAGACAATCCAGACCAAGGTGGTTGTCAATGCGGCTGGCGCATGGGCATCAGGGGTTGCCCGTATGGCAGGGGCGGCCTCGCTTCCCTTGTGTTCCTACCGGCGGCATCTCTTTGCCACGGATCTGCTTTCCTGGGTGAAACCGGATTGGCCCTTCGTCTGGGATTTCACCGAAGAGATTTACTTTCGCCCTGAGTCGGGTGGACTACTATTAAGCCCCTGTGATGAGGCGGAGCATCCCCCCGGTATTCCTCCGGTTGATCCTGACGCCCCTCTCTGGCTTTACCGGAAACTTAAACGATTCCCCCGGCTCTGCGATTTGCCTATAAAGACTGCCTGGGCCGGCCTTCGGACATTCGCTGCGGACAAGCGATTCGTCATCGGCTGGGATCCGGTGATTCGGAATTTATTCTGGGTTGCGGGCCTGGGAGGTCACGGGGTGACTGCCAGCGGTTCAATTGGGAGGCTTGCTGCCGATCTCATCATCAACCAGGATAGGAAGGGAGTGAGAGATATTTCGCCAGACCGGTTTGTTCGATAATAAGAAAGGAACAACAAACAAGAAAGGAGAGATGAGATGGCAACGGTCCGGATCCATCGGAGTGGAGAAATCTTATGTGAAAAAAAGGCGGTCTTAACCTATCTGAAGAAGCAGCGGGTGAGCTATGAATCCTGGGGGGTGGAGCGGTTCAATGGTCATCTGAAGGAATCCTATAGGCTCAGCCCTGACGAACAGCAGGCAATCATTAAGTTTTACTCTCCGGAAATCGCCAATCTGAAGTCCCGACAGGGTTACATTACGCAGGATATTGTGATGTTGTCCGATTTGACTCCAAACCTCGATTCGATCCTGGAAAAATTCAGGCGGGAACATCATCATATTGATGATGAGGTGCGGTTTGTGGCGGACGGGAGCGGCGTCTTCACTATCAGGAAGGCGGATCTGATCTTCGATGTCACCGTGAGTGCCGGAGATCTCCTGGTGGTTCCGGCCTACACCCGGCACTGGTTTGACCTGACACCGGAGCGAAGGATCAAATGCATCCGCATCTTCAAGGATCCCTCTGGCTGGGCGGCCATCTATAACGACCCGGCTGCAATGAGAGCAAAATACAATCCTCTGAGAGGTTAGAATGGTTAAGTCGAAAAAAGAAATAGGTTCCCATTTGGAAATAGAGAGGATACTGGTTCCAACGGATTTTTCGGAATGTTCCCGGAAAGCGGAAGAATGCGCCGGATCCATTGCCAAAGTATTTAAAGCTGAAATCTTTCTTCTCCATGTGATGGAATTAGCGGGTTATTCAGTCATTACTTCCTGGATACAGCCCCCCTACCTATTTGATTTAAGGGAAGAACTGGTTGAAATGACCAGGAAACAGGCGAATAAGTTAAAAGAAAGCGGAATCGAGGCCGAGGGTTATTGCATTAGCGGGATTCCTTCCATTGAAATCCTCAAAGCGGTTGAGGAATATGCGATTGACCTGGTGGTCATGGGGACTCATGGCCGGACAGGCCTGGCTCATATCTTACTCGGGAGTACGGCGGAGAGAGTGATTCAGCGGGTTCAATGCCCGGTGTTGACGATTAAAGAGAAGGAAAGAACAGGTTCTGTCGCACAGTTCGGATTGTTTTCAGGAATGGTTTTAAAGTAATCTCTGTGACATCAAACAAGCGAGCAAAGCTAGCGAGAGGGGGAAGCTTCATCCGGCTTTGCCGGTGAAGGGGGCGACGTGAGCCCCTATAATAGAGGAATCTCAGGCAATGGAATCTGCTTAAAGGCTTTTGATGAAACGACCCAAACAGGACCCAACTCCCAAGCCGGTAAAATCCGGCCCTTCAACACAAACAGAAATTGATCATGCAAAGCAAGCGGAGAAAAAATTCCGGCAGATTCTCGAATTTGCTCCTGACGCCATGGTGATAGTCGATAAAACAGGTTTGATTACCCTTGTGAATTCACAAGCTGAGAAACTTTTTGGTTACTCCCGGGATGAACTAACAGGCAAGCCGGTTGAGATTTTAATGCCGGAAGGGATGCGGAACCGCCATAGAGATCATCGGGCCAATTTTCTTGTTCATCCAACCT
>JBGPKT010000098.1:0-8596 GCA_041486115.1 Nitrospiria bacterium
AGGTCGATGTCATCGCATCGGAAGATACCCGGCATACCCAGCAGCTTCTTACGCATTTTCAAATATCAAAGGTGTTAACCAGTTATCATGATTTTAATAAGGAAGCCAGGGTCCCCCTCTTGCTTCAGGTCTTAAAAGAAGGACGGCATGTCGCCCTGGTCAGCGATGCCGGAACCCCCACCATATCTGATCCCGGATATTTATTGATCAATCAGGCGATTGCCCATGGGATAAAGGTGATCCCGCTCCCCGGACCTTCCGCGGTTTTAACCGCCCTCTCCGGATCGGGACTCCCGACCGACGCATTTACTTTCTACGGCTTTTTACCCCGGAAAAAAGCCGCCCGGTTAAAACTGATCGAAGGCTTGAAAGAGGAAAAGAAGACCCTGATCTTTTTTGAATCGCCCCACCGGATCGTGGCGGTTATCGAAGAGTTCTTTTCGGTTTTCGGAGAGCGCCGGGCGGTCATTGCCAGGGAATTGACAAAAAAATTTGAAGAATTTATCTATGGAACCTTGGGTGAAATCGCCAAAAAGAAATGGTCTATTAAAGGTGAAATCACCCTCTTAATCGAAGGCGCCCGGAAAAAAATGAAAACTCCGGCGGAACCAATTGAAAAGGAGTCCCTTGAAGAATAAGTCATCTTTCATAATAACCTCTGTTTTTTTTCTAGTGCCTCTCTTCCTAGCACCGGCGTCCCTGTTGGCGGAGGAACCGAAATTAAACGTTGTGACGACCCTGCCGGTCTTAAAAGATTTTGTCGAACAGATCGGGCAGAGCCGGGTTGCCGTGACCACCCTCTTAACCGGAATGGAAAGCGAGCATACCTATACGCCGAAGCCGAGCGATATTCTTGCTGTCAAAAAGGGGCAGGTGCTGGTACAGGTCGGTCTCGGGCTGGAAGTCTGGGTCCAGGGGCTGATTGCCAATGCGGAAAATCCCGGCCTCCTGTTGATTACCACCTCCCATGGCATTCCGCTCATCCGGGAAGAGGAAAAACAGATGGAAGACCCCGATCATGGGAACCACGAAGGGGGGAACCCCCATATCTGGCTCGACCCCGAAAACGCAAAGAGCATGGTACGGAAAATTACCGACGGGCTCATTCAGAAAGATCCTGCCGGAAAAGAGTTTTATCTGAAAAACCAGGGACACTACCTGATCCGGCTGGACGAAATGGAAAAAACCCTGCAGGGCGAAGTGAAAAATCTCCGGAATAAAACCATCATCACACAGCACCCTGCATGGCCCTATTTTGCCAGACGGTTCGGTTTTAAAGTGGCAGGCAATATCGTTACCCAGGTCGGGTCGGAACCCTCGGCGAAACAGATTGCGGCGCTGACCCGGCTGATTCAAAAAGAACATATCCGGGTGATCATCGCGGAACCCCAGCTCAGCAATAAAATCCCGCAGACCCTCGCTTCGGAAACGGGAGTGACGCTCATCACCCTCTCTCCCCTCACCGGAGCGATTCCCGGGACCGATACCTACATCTCAATGATGGAATACAATGTCCATGAAATCATTAAGGCCATCCGGGACAAATAGCTTGAAACTGCAAACAGCCCAGACGGCTCTTCCGCTCATCCATTTTAATCATGCCACCCTAGGGTATACGAGAGATCCCGCCCTGATCGACCTTTCGCTTGAAATCAAAGAGGGGGAATTCATCGGAATCATCGGCCCGAACGGGTCTGGGAAGACAACCTTTTTAAGGGCAATCCTCGGGCTGATCCTCCCCCGCTCCGGGAACGTTCAGATATTTGACTGCGATTGCGCAAAACTGCAATGCCACCATCGCTCCAGAATCGGATACGTCCCCCAGAAAGATTCCGTTGACCCCCATTTTCCCATTACCGTGTATGAGACGGTTTTGATGGGACGGTACAGTTCGCTGGGACTCTTTAATAGGCCGGGCGCCCGAGACCGCGAGATTGTCATGAACGCCCTTGAAAATGTCTCGATGACGCCGTTTAAAGACAGGCCTCTGGGAAACCTTTCGGGGGGAGAGCAGAGAAGGGTCTTTATTGCCAGAGCGCTGGCCCAGAACCCTCAGATTCTCCTGCTCGATGAACCGACTACCGGCATCGACTCTCCGACCTCGCATTCGATTATCGAACTGATCCGGAAACTTCACAGAGAGTTGAAATTAACGATTATATTCGTCACCCATGAAATCAATACGATCAGCCCCTATATCGACCGGCTGGTCCTTTTAAATAAAAGATTGGTCGCCTGCGGAAAACCGGGAGAAATTCTGGTAAAGGAGATCCTCGCCCAGGTCTACGGAAAAGAGGTGATGATCCTTGAGCGGGAAAGGGGAGCCTACGTCATCATGGAGGACCACCATGGCTGAGCTTTTCCAGTACGAATTTATGCAGCGGGCGCTCGTCTCATCGGCCATCATCGGCACCCTTTGCTCCATTATCGGGGTATTTGTCATTTTAAAAGGGATCTCTTTTATCGGGGCAGGGACTTCACACGCGGCATTTGCCGGAGTGACCCTCGGATATTTAATTCAAATAAACCCCTTTGTTCTGGCAATTGTGTTCGGACTCGGCACGGTATGGACCATCGGAGCGCTCTATGAAAAGGGAAAATCAGGCATTGATGTATCTACGGGCATCTTTTATACGCTGACGATGGCGCTTGCCATCCTCTTTATCGGATTGATGAAAGTTTATAATGCCGAAGTGTACGGCTATCTTTTCGGAAGTATCCTCTCGGTGACTAAAAATGACCTTAAAGTCATCCTTTTCCTGGGGGGAATCGTTTTATCCCTGATTTTTCTCTTTTACAAAGAATTTCATTTTATCACTTTTGATCAGGATATGGCGGAAGCCTCCGGAATTCCCGCCAAGCGTTTTTTCTTCCTTTTACTGACCCTTGTCGCTCTGACCGTTGTGATTTCATTCAAGGCCGTCGGAGCGCTTCTGGTTTTTGCCATGATTATTATTCCCGCGGCATCGGCCTATCAATTTGCCTCCCGTATGAAGACCATGATCATGATCTCCATCGCATACGGCGTTTTCTCTTCCGTCGGGGGGGTGTTCATCTCTTATTTTTATGACCTCCCTTCAGGAGCCACGATCGTGCTTCTGGCCTCCTTTCTTTTTTTTATCTCGATTTTTCTCTCTGACAAAAGGAAGCGATTTGGCCTGTTTAAGTAAAAATGTGACAAGCCGGTTGACAAGAACTTCTTCTCCTTCTATTCTTTATATATAATTCATTATGATTGGAGGGTTTTTTTCTGGTGGTTAACGGAAACTATTCCTTTACAGATTTACCCGTTATTTTTGACGGTCTTCGAGCCAAAAAGATTACCGGCATTTTAAAGCTCTTTCAGGAGAAAGCGGTAAAATCCCTTTATTTCAAGGAAGGACACATTATTTACGCTTCTTCTTCGGAGGATGAAGACCGTCTGGGAGATGTTTTGCTGAAAATCGGAACAATTACAAAGGAGCAATTCAGGATCTCTTCCGACCTGATAAAAAAAACTGGGAAGCGCCAGGGGTCTATCCTGGTGGAAATGGGAGCAATCACCCCCAAAGACCTGTTTGAAGGGTTGAAAAATCAGATTCTCGAAATCATTTCGAGCGTCATTTTATGGGAAAAGGGAGGGAAATACGAATTTCAGGACGGTGAACTTCCTCCGAACATTATTCCTCTTCCGATTGATTTGCAGGAAGTTTTGACGGGAATCATCGTCAAGTTAGAAACCGAATAAAATGGAGTGAGCGTTTTCAATCAGGCGCGAACCTTCCGAAAGTCGATCCAAATATCAAACAACCCCAATAGGGCCACCGCGATTCCCAGCAAAGGCCATATCAGCAACAACATATAAGAAAGAACCTGCCAGAAGAACCTGATCTGCTTTCTTTTAAAAAAGTCGGCCGCCAGCGCCAGCCCTTGGAAAAAATAGAGAAACATAAAAAGAATAAGAAGGTTTCCCCCGATGACTTTAGCCGCTCCGGAAGGGACCGTCAACAGAATACCTGAGCCAATTAGGCCCCAGACGAGGCGGTCAGAAGCAAACCAGGAGGTCAGCGGACTAAATTGCGCACCGGGGCTTTCCATCTTCATCAAGATATACCGGGTCAGCAAAAAGTTCAGGAAGATAATAAAGATCAGACCCATCAGATAAACAGCGGGGAAGAGATAAATGATCACCGTGGCCATATCGTTCAGCGAGGCATTTAAATACTCTATCTTTTCCTTATCCATTCCTATTTTTTCATAATAAAGAATCGTCTCCTTCAGATTTTTAAGAATCACCTGATAAGAATACGCAAAGGGTTCCGTATGGCTTTTGACCGCCTGGTAAAACCACATGGCCGTTCCGGATATGAATGGCGGAAGAATACCGGCCAGGACAATCTGTTCCACCGGCCGTTTCTTTCGAATCATTTCTCCGATGATGATTGAAGACAAAAAATAAGTCGAGATGAGAAAGAGGGCTTCATACCGATCAAAAAACAGGAAAAAGGCAAAGATCAGCATGAAGCTGATCGAAACGAAAATTCTTTTTGGAAAATGGATGTAAGAAAGGATTAAAGGGGTAAAAGAAAAGAGGCCAACCGCAAACCCCGTCCAGTTACGGTAATAAATGGACGAGATCAGAAAAAATGAAAAAACGGTGATAACGGCAATTTCAATCCACGGAAACTTCTTCCCATTGGGCAAGGCGGTCTTATCCCCTTTTCAAAAGGACTCCGGCGGATAGAACCGCCGGATAGAAGTTTAACGTTCTTCAGCAAATGCGAGCAGTGCGATATTTCTTGACCTTTTGATTGAAAGGGTCAGCTGCCGCTGGTGGCCTGAGCAGTTTCCTGAAATTCTTCGGGGGATGATCTTTCCCCGCTCGGTTAAAAAGTTTTTTAAGGTAACCAGATCTTTATAATCGATAAAGTCAATTTTGTCGGCGCAGAAACGGCAGACTTTTTTCCGTTGGAATGTTTTCTTTTCGGTCTTCTCTCTTGCTTCCTTCATTTTCAAAAATTCCTCTCCATCTTTTAGCAATAATTTATTTATTCACAATTAAAAAGGAACGTCGTTGCTTTCTCCCATCTCGTCCACAACCGACTCTCCCTTTTCACCCGAACCCTCCTTCTTGGGGAGGAACCTGACGCTCTGAGCGACAATCTCATATTTGCTTCTCTTCTGACCGTCTTCGGTTTCCCAGCGGCGTTCCTGAAGCCGTCCGTCGACGATTACCCCGTTTCCCTTATGAAGATACTGTCCGCAGCTTTCGCCCTGTTTTCCAAACACCACGATATCGATAAAACAGACATCTTCCTTGGTTTCCTCTCCCTGTTTATATCGGTGATTCACGGCCATCCGGAAATTCGCAACGGCTGTTCCGGTCGGAGTATAACGGATTTCGGGGTCTTTGGTCAGATTCCCCATGAGAATAACTTTATTAAAACTTGTCATGGCTAAGACTCTCTGTGGCTGATCGGTTCAAGGGCCTTTTCTCTCTGGGCCTCCACCAGCAGGCCGATTCTCCTGGCCTTGCTCTCTTCTTCTTTCATGTTAAGTTTCACAGTCTGGTATTTGATAATACTATCCTGAATTTTCAAATTTCTTTCTAATTCGGCGACAAGATTCCCCGGCCCCTGGAAATGAAGAAGGACATAAATTCCTTTTTTTTCCTTTTTTGCCTCATAGGCGAGTTTTTTCTTCCCCCAGTTTTCAACTTTGACGATCTGGCCGCCATTCTTTTCGATGATCCCTTTGATTTTATCGGTTACTCCGCCAGCCTCTTCTTCAGTCAGCGAGGGACGGATAATAAAAACGGATTCATAATCATTTAACATTTTAAACCTCCTTATGGATGT
The DNA here is from genome assembly GCA_041486115.1 of Nitrospiria bacterium. Lineage (GTDB taxonomy): Bacteria > Nitrospirota > Nitrospiria > JACQBW01 > JACQBW01 > JACQBY01. The sequence goes on from JBGPKT010000098.1 coordinate 5,838, forward strand.
GAAACCCCTTTTTAAAAAGGAGCAAGGATTGATAGTCGTCCGGGGGACCCTCATTAGCCCCCAGGAGCGGTTTGGAACAAACACTTATATCACACATTAAATCGGAAATAAATAATATCGCCGTCTTGAACTTCGTACTCTTTTCCTTCCAGCCGGAGGAGCCCCTTTTCTTTGACTGCGGCCTCGGTTTTATATTGGAACAAGTCTTGACAAGACATCACCTCGGCGCGGATAAAACCTCTTTCAATATCAGAATGGATCTCGCCGGCCGCCTGCTGGGCTTTCGTCCCTTTTTTGATCGTCCAGGCCCGGCACTCATCTTTCCCGGCGGTAAAGAAGGTGATTAAATTTAAAATTCCGTAAGCTTTCCGGGCTAGCCGGGCTAACCCGGATTCTTCAAGTCCCAGTTCGTCGAGATATTCTTTTTTTTCTTCCGCTGAAAGAGACGCGATTTCAGCTTCGACAGCCCCGCTGACGATGACACAATCGGCATTTTTATCTTTGGCAATCTGTTTAACCTGCTCTACCCAGGGGTTGCCCGTTTGAATATCCTTTTCCGGCACGTTGGCGGTATAAAGAAGCGGCTTTGTGGTCAGCAGATTGATCTCTTTTAAGAATCCTTTGTCTTCGGGAGAGAAATGCTTCAGAGGTTTTCCCGCTTCAAGCCCGTTTTTTATTTTTAAAAGAAGCTCCATTTCCCGGACCGCCGTTTTGTCTCCCGTTTTCTTCTTCTTTTCAGTTTTTTCGATCCTCTTGAGAACCGTCTCAAGGTCGGAGAGGGCGAGTTCCGTTTCGATGATGTCGATGTCATGGGCCGGATTCACCGCGCCGTGCACATGGATCACATCGGGGTCGTCAAAGCATCTGACGACATGCACCAGGGCGCTGACTTCCCGGATATGGGAGAGAAATTTATTTCCCAGCCCCTCTCCCTCGCTCGCCCCCTTCACCAGCCCGGCAATATCGACAAATTCCACAGAAGCCGGAGTGGTTTTTTTTGGCTGATAGAGCTCCGCAAGGGTTTGAAGGCGCGGGTCGGGAACGGCCACAATGCCGACGTTCGGGTCGATCGTGCAAAAGGGATAATTGGCAACCTGAGCTTTTGCCGCCGTCAATGCATTAAACAGCGTCGATTTTCCAACATTCGGAAGACCCAGTATGCCGCAATTGACTCCCATGATTATTTCATCAAAGGAACGATTAATAGCGCGACAATGTTGATGATCTTGATCATCGGATTGATTGCCGGTCCCGCGGTATCTTTATACGGATCTCCGACTGTATCGCCGGTGACCGCGGCTTTGTGCGCTTCGCTTCCTTTTCCTCCGAAATTTCCCTCTTCAATATATTTCTTGGCATTATCCCAGGCGCCTCCTCCGCTGGTCATCGATATGGCCACAAAGAGTCCTGTGACAATACATCCCACCAGAACGCCGCCAAGCGCTTTCGGCCCGAGTAACAATCCGACCAGGATCGGGGTGACCACCGGAATGATGCCGGGAAGAATCATTTCTTTAATGGCCGACCGCGTCACGATATCAACCGCTTTGCCATAATCGGGTTTTGAAGTTCCCTCCATAATGCCCGGGATCTCCTTGAATTGACTCCGGACCTCCACGACAATCTCTCCGGCCGCACGCCCGACCGCTTCCATGCTCAACGCGCTGAACAGGTAGGGAAGAAGTCCGCCGATAAAAAGGCCGACCAGAACATACGGATCGCTCAGGGTAAAAACAACCACCTTTAATAATCTGACATTCAGCTCCTGAGTGTACGAAGAGAATAAGACCACCGCCGCCAATCCTGCGGAACCGATCGCGTACCCCTTGGTCACCGCTTTGGTCGTATTCCCGACGGCATCCAGGGGATCGGTCACGGTCGCCCGGATCGATTTATCAAGACCGGCCATTTCGGCGATGCCTCCGGCATTATCGGTAATCGGACCATATGCATCGAGGGCCACGACAATCCCCGCCATCGAAAGCATTGAAACCGCGGCAATGGCTACGCCGTAGGTCCCTGCCAGAGCGTGGGAAACCAGAATCCCCGCTCCGATGACCAGAACCGGAAGAGCGGTCGACTTCATTCCAACGGCAAGACCGGCGATAATATTCGTTCCATGCCCTGTTTTAGAAGCGGTGGCAATATGGCGTACGGGACCAAAATGGGTGGAGGTGTAGTATTCGGTAATCACCACCAGCGCCGCGGTGACCACCAGGCCGATTAAAGCTGACCCGTAAAGATAATTGACCGTTACCCCTTCCACATCTGCCATTAACCATTTCGTTATGGGATAAAAAGCCGCCGCGGAGATCAGGCCGCTTGCCGCAAGCCCTTTATAGAGTGCGCCCATGATATTCTGGCTGGAACCGAGTTTGATGAAGAACGTGCCGATGATGGAGGCCAGTATGGAAACAGCGCCAAGGACGATCGGGAAAATGTACACTTTCGGAACGTTTCCAAAGGTGAGTCCCCCCAGCAACATCGCCGAGATAATGGTCACTGCGTAGGTTTCGAATAGGTCCGCCGCCATCCCTGCGCAGTCTCCGACGTTATCTCCCACGTTATCGGCAATCACCGCCGGGTTCCGGGGATCGTCTTCAGGAATGCCTGCTTCGACTTTTCCAACCAGGTCGGCCCCGACATCGGCCGCTTTCGTATAAATTCCGCCCCCTAGTCTGGCAAAAAGGGAGATTAAGCTCCCGCCAAATCCGAGGCCGATCAAAGGCGTAATTGAAACGGCTGATCCTGCAGGGGCC
>JBGPKT010000099.1:0-8460 GCA_041486115.1 Nitrospiria bacterium
AAGAATAGAAGTTTGTCTCCTAATCATCCCTTTAAACAACCCTGGAAAAAAAGGAGAGCTAAAACAGAGGCTACTCCCATAATCTAAAAACAGGACATTTCTATTTTGCTAAGAAGGGGACATTTCTAAATTGCTTTGACATCTGGAATTCTCTTGATTGTCCGATTTTTCTTATGCTACGATACTTCCTGCTTTCATTCATTTTTTTCATTTTAAATTTATTATTAATATTTAATATTTTAATATATTGATAAGGTGCCTCTTATTTTTAAAATTACCAAAATGCGATTTTTTAAAAATCGAATAAAATTACGGCGGACGATTTCGAATCCCGCGTGGTGGAAAGTCGTTGCCAATAAAGTCAGACGGACTTATCTCTGTTATTTCGATCCTGAATATGTGAAGGAAAATGAAGCGGCGAGGGTGGGGGAGTGCGTCGGGTGCGGAAAATGCTGCACGCTCGTTTTTAGATGTGTCTTTCTCGAAGGCTCCGATGAACAGTCCCGTTGTAAAATATATACAATCGGGAGGCCGAAACCGTGCGGAGCTTTCCCCATCGACCCTAAAGACCTCGCGGACGTCAATTTTCTTTGCGGCTATTCTTTTGTCCCCGTGGAAGGAAGAGATTCTAAAGTGGCTTATCCTTCCATTCCTCCGGTGGAGGTGACGACGCCGCTCGAACCTGCCTTTAATTTGATACGAAAAATACGAACCTCTCTTATCAGCGACTAACCCATGAAACTCTTCCCGTCTGTAGAGGAATTAACCCGCAGCTTTTCAGGCGTTTTTAAAATCGATCGGGAGACAGTCACTTTCCCTGATCGAAACGCCTTTATTGAAAAAGCCCTGGACTCCCTGGTCATTCAGTCGGTTTTTAATCCCGAGAAAACAGTGAAGGGGACCTCGCGCTGGATCATCAAAAAAGCGGCGCTTCATTTCAATGCGGTTTCGTCATCGATTCAAAGCCTTTATGAAACCATGGGGCATGGAAAAGAGTCGGGATATACGGTCCCCGCAATCAATATTCGAGGACTCACATACGATGTTTCCAGAGCGATTTTCCGGGCAGGAAAAAAAAATCACTCAGGAGCTTTTATTTTTGAAATCGCAAAATCAGAAATCGGCTACACCGATCAGACTCCGGCGGAATATTCGGTCATGGTTCTGGCCGCCGCGGTCAAGGAGCGGTACGAAGGCCCTGTTTTCATCCAGGGAGACCATTTTCAGGCTAATGCAAAAAAATACGAGGATAACCCGACAAAAGAGGTCAACGGCCTGAAACTCCTTATTAAGGAGGCCATTGATGCCGGGTTTTATAATATCGATATCGATACCTCGACGCTTGTGGATTTAGACCGGCCAACGGTCAAAGAACAGCAGAGGAAAAATTTCGAGGCCGCGGCGGAATTAAGCGCTTACATCCGCTCTCTTGAGCCTTCCGGAATTACGGTATCGATCGGCGGAGAGATCGGCGAAGTCGGCGGAAAAAACAGCACCGTCGAAGAACTCGAAGCATTTATGGATAATTATCTCGATGTCCTGCTCAATAAATATCAGCTCAAAACCGGCATCAGCAAAATTTCCATTCAAACCGGCACCACCCATGGCGGCGTCCCCCTTGCCGACGGCTCGGTAGCAAAGGTTAAATTGGACTTCGATACGCTGAGAATCCTTTCAAAAATGGCGAGAGAAAAGTATCACATTTCCGGCGCTGTCCAGCATGGCGCTTCAACCCTTCCCGACGAGGCTTTTGACCGTTTTCCCGAGACTCAAACCGCCGAAATCCATCTGGCCACCGGTTTTCAGAATCTCATGTATGATCACCGGAGTTTTCCTGCTCCTCTCAAAACAGAGATTTATCAATACCTGCGGACCCATTTGAGCCATGAAATGAAGCCGTGCGAAACAGCGGAGCAGTTTATTTATAAAACCCGAAAAAAAGGTTTTGGGTTTTTCAAGAGACAGATGTGGGAGCTTCCGGTCGGGGTGAAAAATGAGATCGGAAAAACGCTTGAAGAAAAGTTTGATTTTCTTTTTAAAAAACTGAAATCCGTTAATAATGACGACCGGGTCAGAAACATTGTTTCGGCCGTTCACGTTTCCCCGTCGCTGGAATCTGAAATCGCAAGAAGTTAACCCCTGTATTTTTTAACAAACTCCTCGTAACGACGCACTTCCTCCTTATTTCCGATAATAAGCGGGACCCTTTGGTGGAGGATCGACGGTTGAATGTCGAGTATGGCTTCTGTTCCGGTCGAGGCATGGCCCCCTGCCTGTTCGGCAATCAACGCGAGTGGCGCGGCTTCAAATAAGAGTCTCAATTTACCGCTCTTTTTCTTCGGGTCTTTATTATCGAATGGATAAAGAAAAATTCCCCCTTTCATCAGGTTCCGGTGAAAGTCGGCAACGAGGGTTCCGACATACCGGGCATTTAACGGCCGTCCGGACGCTGAATCAACCGATTTGACATATTGGACATATTCCTGTGTCGCCCTCTCCCAGAAATTGAAGTTCGACTCATTAATACTATATATCGTACTCCGATCGGGGAATTTCATCTGTTCGTGAGAAAGAAGGAACTCTCCGATCCCCTGATCGAGGGTAAAACCAAACACCCCCTGTCTGGTCGTATAGACCAACATGGTCGAAGAGCCGTAAATCAGGTAACCGGCGGCAACCTGCAGGGAACCTTTTTGCAGACAGTCCTGTTCGGTCCCTTTTATTCCGGCAGATACTTTTTTATGGATGGAAAAAATGGAACCGATGGCCAGATTGACATCAATATTAGAGGACCCGTCGAGAGGGTCAAGATTGACCGCATATTTCCCCGGCACCTGATCCGGTTCGAAACAAATGCATTTTTCATCTTCTTCGGAGCCAAAAGTACAGACCCTCCCGCTCTTTTCAAAAATCTGCAAAAAGAGGGAATTGGCAAAGAGATCGAGCTTTTGAACCTCTTCGGCCTGGATATTGATGCTTCCGGTAGCGCCGAGAACATCGGCCAGTCCGGCGCGGTTCACCTCTTTTGAAATAATTTTCCCGGCCAGGGCGATGTCATATAATAAATCTGAAAGGTCTCCGGTTGAATCGGGAAATTTCCGCTGCTGCTGAATAATATGCTGTTCAATCGTCAAATACATGAGTTGAGATCCCCCTCCGCGAAAAAGAGTTTACATGTCCCGTTTGAGTTCACAAGCATCAGCCACGCCATCTCTATAGGCCAGCCACAAATCGAGCGTTTTCTGCATCGCATCTTTCACCTTTTCCCGTTTTCCGTCTGTGTCCGCATAGTCTAGCACCGTCCGCCAGGCGGCTTTTCGATGGCTTCCTTCAACCTGGATATGCGCTTTGACCAGATCCATGTTTTCGGGAGGAACGCCATGCACTCTGACCATGGGGTGTACCGCCAGAATCTCTTCAAATGGCTTTGGGGAAACCGGACGGCCTGACTCCAGCTCTTTCCGGTCTTTGACACTCCCCTCTATAAACACGCCGGTAACGGCAGCTCCTTCGTACCACTCTCCGTTGAGCGTTACCTCGTCAATCCACTGGCGGTAGGTCCTGCTTGCGGGAAGCATTTCGATGATCTGGAATTCAGACCTCTTAAAACCCAACCCCGCCATCATTTTTAAAAATAAAACCGGATGGGGACCTGTTTTTGAGATTCCGCCCGTTTCTTCTTCATAAATGTTCTGGACCAGTTCGTAACGGACTTCCATTGGGGGGTTTTTGGCATACACCCGGCCCAGGAAAACAGGAAAATCCCTGACGTACACGGCATATTCCTGTTTAAAATGGACTTTGAGCTGCCCTTTTGTGAGTTTTTCCTGGGAGAAATACTTCCAGGCCCAATGGTTTTTTCTCTCCATCAGAGATAGAAGTACTTCTTTAAATTGAGAAGGGGTCATTCAATAAGGATCAGGATGAAGATCCCGATGGCGTAGTTGAAGGGGCAGGCGGTTTCGGAGCCGGAGCGGCTTCTTTGGCCGTTTCAGTTCCCTTGCCAGCGGCAGACGGATCGGCCACTTCTTCTTTATAGACCTCAATAATGCTATCGAGTTTAATGCTCTTTGCCTCCAGGGCCTTTTTAATGTCCAGAAGCTTGGCATCGGTCACTTTCAACACAAAATTTACTTTTTTTGCCATTGATCCGTTCCTTTCCGATTTAACGCTCAGGCCAAAAATGTTATCAAAACATAACGCATTAAGTCAATTTAAATTAAAACTCAAGAGCGTCGAATCTCCGCGGCCCCCAGTCGTATTCAAAATTTGAAATGCATCTCTTCTTGCATTTTTTGGAAAGACTCGATCACTTCGTCCACCATCTTCTGGGTGACTTCAATCACCGGTTCTTTCTGATAATAGGAGCTGAGGTCGATCGGTTTTCCGTAATAGATTCTAGTTTGTTTTCCAAGTCTCGGAATAATTTTCCCCCTGGGAAGAACCCAGTTAGTCCCCTCAACGACTACCGGAATAATCTTATCGGGCCTGGCTTCCCAGATAATTTTTCCGACACCGGGTTTCCCTTTTAAAAGCGACCCGTCTTTGGACCGTGTCCCTTCGGGAAAAAGAAGAATGATCCCGTCTTGAAGCATTTTGGCCATTTGATTCATCGCCTCCTGATCCCTTTTCCCCCGTCTGACGGGGAACGCCCCCCAGCTGGCGATGATATTCCGGACCACCGGATATTCAAAAAGCTCTTCTTTGGCGGGAGCATGCCAGAAAACTGGAGAAAAATAAGGGTGGGAGGTAATCACAATTAAAAAAGGATCAAGCGCGGAGATATGATTGGAAAGGAGAAGGACCGACCGGTCGTTTTTTAAAGGGCGATTTTCTTTACCCAGAATTTCAACGCGGTTAAAGCCTTTAAAGACAAGATTACAGAATCCAAGGCCGAACGCGAGCCAGCAATTCAACAAAAATCCGGGTCTACGCAACGGTCCTTTCCATCATGGAAGGTTTAATTTAATTCCGATTTCTCTGAGCTGTTTCGGATCGACGGGCGAAGGGGCGTCGGTCATCAGACAACTTCCTTTTTGGGTTTTTGGAAAGGCAATCACGTCGCGAATAGAAGACATTCCCGTTAATAACATGGTCAGGCGGTCCAGGCCGAACGCAATCCCCCCATGCGGCGGAGCACCATACTGGAGGGCTTCAAGTAAAAAGCCAAATTTTTTGGAGGCTTCATCCGGAGAGATTCCCAGAAGTGAAAATATCTTTTGCTGGAGCTCGCTCCGGTGAATCCGGATGCTACCTCCCCCCACTTCGGTTCCGTTTAAAACCATATCATACGCTTTGGCCCTGGCTTTTAAAGGGTCGGTGTCCAGAAGCGGAAGGTCCTCATCCATCGGCGAAGTAAACGGGTGATGGATCGCCACGTACCTTTTCTCTTCGGGGTCAAATTCAAGCAGAGGAAAATCGGTCACCCAGAGAAAATCATAGCTATCCGGTTTGATCAGCTTGAGACGGTGCGCAATGGAAAGGCGGAGCGCCCCGAGGGTCTTATAAACCACCTGCGGAGAGTCGGCAATAAAAAGAAGGAAATCTCCCGGTTTGCCCTCCAGTCTTTTAATGAGTTCGGCCTGCAAAGGTTCCGCGAAAAACTTGGCAATCGGCGACTCGATCCCTTTTTCGGTCACTTTCATCCAGGCCATTCCCTTCGCCCCATGCACTTTGGCCTCTTCGGTCAGATCATCAATTTCTTTCCTCGACATTCCGGAAAGGCCTTTGGCGTTTAATCCTCTGACCTCCCCTTTTTTACCCAGGGCGTCTTTAAAGACCTTAAAATCGGAAGCCTGCGCAATGGAAGCGATCTCTTTTAACTCGAGCCCGAACCGGGTGTCGGGCTTATCCGAGCCGAAACGGTCCATCGCTTCCTGGTAAGGAAGCCGGGGAAAGGGAAGTGGAAGGTCAATGGCTTTGATCTCCTTGACAATTTTAGCGATCATCCGCTCCATGAGGGCCATAATGTCTTCCCTTTCAATAAAAGACATTTCGAGATCGATCTGGGTAAACTCCGGTTGGCGGTCTGACCGCAAATCTTCGTCACGGAAACATTTCACTATTTGGTAATAGCGGTCAAACCCGGAAACCATTAAAATCTGTTTAAAAAGCTGAGGCGACTGGGGGAGGGCAAAAAACGATCCGGGATTCAACCTGCTTGGAACCAAAAAATCTCTGGCCCCTTCGGGTGTGCTTTTGGTCAGGAACGGGGTCTCAATATCGAGAAACCCCTGTTCATCGAGAAAATTCCGGGTTATGCGTGAAATCCGGTGCCGGGTTTTAAGGTTTTCCTGCATTTCAGTCCGTCTCAGATCGAGATACCGGTGCTGTAGCCGGACAATTTCAGAAGTCGTTTCGTTTTCTTTTTCAATTGAAAAAGGAGGGGTTTTCGAGGGATTTAAGACCTCGATTTCTGTCACATGAACTTCGATAGCTCCGGTAGCGAGATGGGCGTTTTCCGTCCCGCCCGGCCGAGCGACCACGTTGCCCGTCACCGCCATCACAAACTCATTTCGGAGCTCTTTTGAACGTTCATGCACCCCTTTTTCTTTGGGGTCAATGACCACCTGAACGATCCCCTCCCGGTCGCGGAGATCGATAAAAATCAGTCCGCCATGATCGCGCCGGCGATGGATCCATCCCATCAAAACGACGTTTTGTCCGATATCTTTTTTCCCGACCTGACCGCAGTAATGTGTTCTTTTCAATGTATCCCCGCTGATCCAGGACAAATCTATTTGAAAAATCTCATGGATTTATTAAAATATTTATTGATTGACCGCTTTTGGTGTTTTAGAAGAAAGCGCTGAGGATGGGCGGATAAACGTTTTTAACCGTTTAACTTCCAACGAATCGAGAAACCGGTATTTCCCGGGGGGGACACTCTGGAGATCCAAAAAGGCATAGCGGACCCGTTTGATCTTTAAGACGGGATGTTTGAGCTTAAATAGCATTTTTTTAATCTGGCGGTTTTTCCCTTCGTGGATAATCATCTCAATCCAGGAATTTTCTTCTGTCTTCCCGAGTTTTTTCACCTTTGCCGGAGCGGTTCTTTTTCCGAGAAGCATAACCCCTTCTTCAAGTTTTTTAATCTGTTCGTCTTCTAAAACACCCTTCACCTTCACCTGATAGGTTTTTTGAATTTCACGCTTCGGGTGCATCAGGCCATTCGCCAGATCACCGTCATTGGTCAATAAAAGCAATCCTTCCGTATCATAGTCGAGCCGTCCCACCGGGTAGACTCTCCCTTTCACCCCTTTTAGAAGCGATAAAACGGTCGGCCTTCCTTCAGGATCACGCAAAGAGGTAATATAATTTTTTGGTTTATTCAACAATAGATAAACCTTTGTCTGCTGAGGGTTGATCAGTTTGCCATCGACTTTAATATGGTCTTTTTCACCATCGGCTTTGGCGCCAAGTTCGCCCACCACTTTTCCATTAAGGGTCACTCTCCCCTCAAGGATATATTCTTCGGCTTTTCTCCTGGAAACAATCCCCGCCGCAGAAATAATTTTTTGAATCCGCTCTAACACGTCTAAATCCCTTTCTTTCAAATACTCAAATACCAAGTGCCAACCACCTTCCTGGCCATTCGGAAGGGGTCATATGCAAGGCGGAACAAAGCCTTGTACCGGAATGTACTGAGTGAGTACATGAGGGTCGGCTGAAATGACAACGCAGCAGACGGCCCCTTATCAGTGGACCAGGTTACTCCCATTCGATGGTGGCGGGGGGTTTCGAGCTGACATCATAGACGACGCGATTCACCCCTTTAACCTCATTGATAATCCGGTTTGACAGGTTCGAGAGCGCCTCGTACGGCAACCGGACCCAATCCGCCGTCATTCCATCCAAACTGGTCACCGCCCGGATAGCCAGAACATTCTCATAGGTCCTCTCGTCTCCCATCACCCCGACGGTTTTAATAGGGAGGAGAACCCCAAACGATTGCCAAATGGTTTTATAAATAGGAAATTTCTGCAACTCTTCACTGACGATGGCATCGGCGTTCCGGAGAATATCGAGCCGGTTTTTGGTCACCTCGCCGATAATACGAACGGCTAAGCCCGGACCGGGGAAAGGCTGTCTCCAGAGGATCTCTGAGGGAACGTTGAGGTCTTGCCCCAGTTTTCTCACTTCGTCTTTAAAAAGCTCTCTCAAGGGCTCTATCATTTTAAATTTCATTTTTTTAGGAAGCCCCCCTACATTATGATGGGTCTTTATTTTAGCGGATGGGCCACCTTTAAACGACACGCTTTCAATCACATCGGGGTAGAGGGTCCCCTGAACAAGATATTTAACCTTCCCCACTTTTTTTATCTTTTTGGCTTCCTTTTCGAACACTTTAATAAACTCATTCCCGATAATTTTCCGTTTCTTTTCCGGATCGATCACTTTTTTAAGTTTGGAGAGGAAGCTTTTTGAGGCATCGACATAATGGAGGTTAAATTTTAACTG
>JBGPKT010000100.1:0-8369 GCA_041486115.1 Nitrospiria bacterium
ATCAATGTTTTATGATTTTATTTAATCTGATCTGGTAACAATCTTCCGGCATTTATTCCTTTGATGGCCATTCGAAATTGCCTATGAAGCAATATTTGAATAGGCGGAACAGGGATTGAACCTGTGACCTTCGGCTTGTAAGGCCGACGCTCTGCCAACTGAGCTATCCGCCCAATTTACGTCAAAGGCTCATCCGGTTGTTCCTGCATCGGAAAGGACTGGAAGACAGATTGCATCTCAAGATTAAATCCGATAGAATACTAACAATTTTATTTTTTATTGTCAATCATTTAGATGATTTTCTCCCAAGAACAGAGATAGAAAGTTGTCATTGCGAGCGAAGAGAAGCAATCTCGCCATCTTGAACCGAGATCGCCGCGCACCCTACGGGTGCTCGCGATGACAGGCAAAATAAGGAATTGCAAATCCTATCGCTGTACTTTGATTTTCTATACGCTCTTGAACCTATTTTTCACTTTCCTTTTAATTTTCATTCCGGTCTTTGGATCGTCCGAATCACAGGCCGAATTTGCCCTCCCGTCAAAGGCGCAGGAAGGGCCTCGCCCGGAGCCTGCTCCCCTTTTTACTAACTTCGACACCGGCGCCAATGTCCGGGCATTGGCCATGGAAGGGGATACCCTCTGGATCGGCCTGTCGAACGGAATCATCAAATATGAAACCCAAACACGGGACACTTTTGAAATTTTTACGGTCAAATCAACTCAAAACGGATTTTTAAGCAACGGCATTTTTAAAATTAAAATCGATGGAAGCGGAAACAAATGGTTTGCGACCTATGGCGGAGGTTTGGCCGAATTAAGCGGAAAAGAGTGGAGGGTTTATACCCCTTATGGCATGGGTTCTACCCGGTATGGCCCCGATTGGGTTCAGTTTAAAAAAGGCCAGGGGCTCGGCGACTTATGGGCTTATGATCTCCTCTTCGAACCTGGAAAAATGTGGGTCGCCACCTGGAAAGGGGCCAGTCTTTTTGACGGTAAAACGTTTAAGACCTATACGACCCAGGAGGGACTTCCCGATAAATGGGTCTATGCCATCGCAGAGGAAAAAGACGGATCTCTCTGGTTTGGAACCGAAGGAGGGGCGTCTCATTTTACAGGTTCAAAATGGATTAACTATACGCATCGGGATGGATTGGGAGCAGAGATGATCGATCCTTCCCCCTCCCGGAATGGAGGAATTGCTTCCTCCCATCATGCCGTAGCCGGAAAAAAAATCCTGACCTCCAACCCCGATTACATCCTGACCGTTGTGATTGATGAACAGAACAACAAATGGTTCGGGACCTGGGGAGGGGGCGTCAGCCGGTTCGACGGAAGGAGCTGGAAAAACTACACCGTCAAGGACGGCCTCGGCGGAAACTTCGTCAACGCGCTGGCCTTTGATTCCAGGGGATCGCTCTGGGCGGGAACCAATGGCGGAGCCTCGGTTTTCGATGGAAAAGTCTGGAAGACCTTTAATGAAAGCGACGGATTGCTCAACAATAACGTTTTTGCGATCGTCTTTGACAAACAGGGGGACAGATATTTTGGAACGTGGAAGGGTCTGTCAAAAATGGAAAACAGGGATCCGGTACAGCCAGCGCCTTGAGATCCTAAAGATCTCCGGCGAGAGATTCTCTCATGTTTCCGGGGAGTTTTATTCTGGCCCGGTAATTGGGGTGATCGACTTCTAAAAAGATCTCTTCTCTTCCCGATTTCCAGCACTCGATCAGGTCCGGAGAGAACTTAAAACGGATATAATGAACCGCGCTGATTCTTGAGTCATTGCTGTGCCCCTCTTCGAAATTCGCATAAGCCTTTAAAGTACCGATTTGAAAAAAAATCTTCTCTCCCCTGTCCAACCCCATTAATTTATCCAGCTGGGGTTTTATCTTCGCTTCATCGGTAATTTCGACAAAGAGAGTCGCCGATAATTCCTTTTCGTCCGGAATCAGGGCGTTATAAATATTAATTTCGGCCTCTATTTTCTCCTCATCATAAATATGCTCCACCCGCATCATCTCCTGGATCTGAAACTTGATGGTTTCATGGTTTTCAAAAACCAGAGTAATCACATCCCCGAGAGCAATTCTGCGGGTTGCCTTTAACCGGATCACATCCTGCCTGAACTCATTTCGTATTTTTTCATACTCACTCAGAGGTAAAATATCTTTGAGGGTTAATTTTCTCATCGGCTCTCCCTCTTTTCTTGATAAGCTTCATTAAAAATCTCGATCGGGTGACGCGGTTTTTTGCCTGTTCCCTGCTGGATCTGTATTCCTGCCAGGGGACAGTCGGTCATGACCCTCTCGGTTTTTGCCGCTTCGACTATCCTCAAGAGCGGCCCGGCGATCTTCATCGAGGGTTCAAAAAATTCTGTTTTGATTCCCCACGTTCCATCGTGTCCCGAACATTTTTCAATCACTTCAACCTGAGTTCCCGGGACCAGATTTAATAAATCCCTCGATTTATATCCGATATTCTGATCCCGCAGATGGCAGGGAATCTGATAAGCGATTTTATCGCCGGCCATCTGCTTAAAGTCGAGAGAGAGTTTTCCCGCTTTATGGAGTTTCATCAAAAATTCGGAGAGATCATACGTTTTGGCCGCGACTCTTTTTGATAATTCACTCTGGAAAAGGTCGGGATATTCCTTTTTGAACATTAAACTGCAGGTCGGCATCGGAATAACAATGTCATATCCCTGTTCGACCCATTTGGCCATTTCGTTCAGATTGGCCGTCCCTTTTTCCAATACCCGGTCAATCTCTCCGGTATCAAAAAAAGGCATTCCGCAGCATTGTTGAGAAGGGACCAGCACCTCAAATCCATTTTTCTCAAGGACTTCGACCGCCGCCTTCCCGATTCCGGGATCATTGTAATCCACAAAACAGCTATAGAAGAAAACCACTTTCTGTCCGGACGGTGAAGGATGTTTTTCCCTCCTTTTAAACCAGCGATTAAACGTTTGAGCGGAAAAAGGGGGAAGAAGCCGGTCGCGGTGGATCCCCATGACCTTTTCCATTATAATCCGGGCCCAGCGCTGCCGGTTCCCCCAATTCACAAGAGGGGCAAATAGCGACGCCCATTTCCCCATCCGGTCAATGTCAACCAGAAGACGGTCTTTTAAAGGAGCGGGTGTCTTTTTGGCTTTCTGAATTTTTGCCTGAATCATTAATCTGGGAAAATCCAGGTCATACTGATGAGGGGGGGTGTAGGGGCAATGATTGAAACAGAGTTTGCAATAATAACAATCATCCACAATTTTTTGATGGTCGGAAGGAGTTAGTTTTTTAACGTCTCCATCCACCGCTTCGACGTCTAGCCGGTTAAAGAGATCGGAAAAAGAAGGACACAGGTTAAAACAGCGGCGGCACCCGTTGCAGATGTCAAAAATCCGCTCCATATTCCCCTGAAGCGCTTTTTCGTTCCAGAAAGACTCTGTTGCGGGATTAAAATTCATATTGGAAAAACCCAAGTTGATCAGAAATGCCTGATTGCGTCGTCACCTGCGGTTCCTCGCAATGACATGAGCTGAAGTAATAAAATGGGGGTACCTTTCTTCCAAAAGATACCCCCTGCATTTTACAAATGAATAATTTAATTAAATGTTTTCAAGGCTTGGGTAAACCGCCCCGCATGAGACTTTTCCGCGCGTGCAAGCGTTTCAAACCATTCGGCAATTTCCTGAAACCCTTCTTCTCTCGCCGCTTTGGAAAATCCGGGATACATCTGGGTATACTCATAGGTCTCACCCGCAATAGCCGATTTTAAATTCTTGACCGTGTCCCCGACCGGTTCGCCGGTTGCAGGATCGCCCACCGACGCCATAAAATCAAAATGACCGAAAGCGTGCCCGGTCTCCCCTTCCGCGGTGTCTCTGAAAACACCGGCCACATCCGGACATCCCTCGATATCGGCTTTTCTGGCGAAATAAAGATACCGGCGGTTTGCCTGAGATTCCCCCGCAAAAGCATGTTTGAGATTATCCAATGTTTTGGTACCGTTGAGTTTCTTCTCCATGTTATAACTCCTTTCTATGAATGAACCCGAGAACAGCGATAGGATGTTGTCATTGCGAGCGAAGCGAAGCAATCTCGCCTTCTTGAACCGAGATCGCCGCGCACCCTATGGGTGCTCGCGATGACAGGCAAAACAAGGAGTTGCAAATCCTGTCTCTATTCCAGGGATGAAGTGATCCCTTGTTTATTTTACTCGTCTCTTGAAAGCTCCTGCTGGCATTTTTTGCAATACCCCTGAAACTCGACCCGATGGCCGACAATCTTAAAATCTTTGCGACCTGCGACTTTTAACTCAATTTGATCCAGATCATGGTCGATAAAATCTTCGATTTTTCTGCATTGCAGACAGACAAGATGATGATGGGGGAGCATATTGGCGTCAAACCGGGCGCTCACATCGGTATTAATCTGTGAAATCTCCCCGATTTCTTTTAATACATCAAGCGTGTTATAAACGGTATTTAGGGAAATCATCGGGTATTTTTCTTTGACTTCCTGATAAATCCCGTCAGCGGTCGGATGGGTGTCGGTTGAAACAAGGGCCTGGTAAACGGCCAGCCTCTGATTGGTCAGTTTAAGCCCTTTTTTTTGAAAGCGCTTGATGTACTCTTTTTCTTTTAACTCTTTCATCTTTGTTTGAAGACAATAATAATAATTATTATTACTTGTGAATATATCTCAAACAGCGGAAAGGAGTCAATAGTAAAAGGTTAATTTAAGGCGTTTAACGCCGAACCGGCCTTGAACCAGTCAATCTGTTGCGCCGTCATACTATGATTGCCAGAAATCTTGATTGTCTGGCCATCTTTTTTATTCAAAATCAGCTCAACCGGTTTTCCCGGCGCCAGGCTTGAAAGCCCCGCCACATCAATCCGATCGGTCTGATCGATCAGATCATAGTCTTTGGAATTTGCAAAAGTTAAGGGCAGAATCCCCTGCTTTTTCAGGTTGGTCTCATGAATACGGGCAAAACTTCTCGTCATCACGACCTTGACGCCTAAAAATCGGGGGGACATGGCCGCATGTTCACGACTGCTCCCTTCGCCGTAGTTCTCATCTCCCACGACAATGCTCCCGATCCCTTTGGCCAGGTACCGTCTGGCAATCTGGGCAATCGTTAAACCCGATTCTCCGGTCAGGACATCGTTCCCTTTGCCCGCTTCCGGACTAAACGCGTTGGCGGCCCCCAGGAACATATTGTCGCTGATCTTGTCGAGATGTCCGCGGTATTTTAACCACGGTCCCGCGGGAGAAATATGATCGGTAGTCGTTTTCCCTTTGGTTTTAATCAACACCGGGAGATTTTTGAAATCTTTTCCATCCCACCGGGGAAACGGCTGTAAGATCTGAAGCCGTTCACTATCGGCCGGAATGTCAATTTTCACCTTGCTTCCATCCTTTGCCGGGGGGATCAATCCTTCTTCTCCTTTTGCAAACCCTTTTTTCGGTAGGGGGTCCGATGCGGGAGGCGAGAACTTCACCTCTTTCCCATCGGCCGTTTTGATTTTCCCGGTCACGGGGTTAAAGGTCAGGTCTCCCGCAAAAGCCAGAGCCGTGACGATTTCAGGACTGCTGAGAAATGAAAGGGTCTCCATAATACCGTCGTTCCGGCCGGGAAAGTTCCGGTTATACGAACTGACAATCGACGTAGCCACCCCTTTTTTCGCGTCGGCCCGGTTCCACTGCCCGATGCAGGGACCGCAGGCATTCGCCATAACGGTGGCCCCCATTTTCTCAAAATCTTCCATAAAACCGTCTCTTTTCATCGTATGGAAAATTCTCTCCGAACCGGGTGTCACCACAAACTGGGTTTGGGCTTTCAGTCCCGCCGCCAGCCCCTGTTTGGCAATGTGGGCGGCGCGTCCGATATCTTCATAGGAAGAGTTGGTACAGCTTCCGATCAGGCCCGCGCTTAATTTAGCGGGATAGTTTTTTTCGAGCACTTCAGCGGCAAATTTCGAGATCGGCCTGGCGAGATCGGGGGTATGAGGCCCGACAATATAAGGCTCCAGCGAAGACAAATCGACCTCGACCACCTGATCGAAATATTTTTCAGGCGAAGCCAGAACTTCGGGGTCGGCGGTCAGCATGTCGCGGTTGGCATCCGCAAGAGCGGCAAATTCCGACCGCTCGGTGGCTTTCAAATACTCGGCCATCCGTTCGTCATACGGAAAGATCGATGTGGTCGCGCCCAATTCCGCCCCCATATTGGTGATCGTCCCTTTACCGGTGGCGCTGATCGTTTCGGCTCCCGGGCCGAAATATTCGACGATCTTATTGGTCCCTCCCTTGGTCGTCAGCAATCCGCAAAGATATAAAATCACATCTTTCGGAGAAGTCCACCCTTTTAAAGAGCCGGTCAGCTTGATTCCGATCAGTTTCGGATGGAGGACTTCCCAGGGGAGTCCTGCCATCACCTCGCCGGCATCCGCGCCCCCGACACCCACCGCCAGCATCCCCAATCCCCCTCCATTGGGAGTATGCGAATCGGTCCCGATAATCAAGCCGCCCGGAAAAGCATAGTTTTCCAGAACTACCTGATGAATAATGCCGGCGCCCGGTTTCCAGAACCCGATCCCATATTTTTCTGACGCTGATCTTAAAAAATTATACACTTCCCTGTTTTCTTCGACCGCTCTTTGGATATCTTCTTTTGCCCCGCTCTGCGCCCGGATTAAATGATCGCAATGGACCGTGCTTGGGACAGCCACTTTGGGTTTATTCGCCTGCATAAACTGAAGGAGCGCCATTTGCGCCGTGGCGTCCTGCATTGCCACGCGGTCGGGTCTCAACAAAAGCTGGGCTTTGCCCCGTTCCCAGACCTGGGTATCAAAATGATCGGCATGGGAAACCAGAATTTTTTCGGCCAGAGTTAAGGCTTTTCCGAACTTTTTTCTGGCGGCGGCAATTTTTGCAGGCATCGATTGATATAGTTTTTTGATAGCATTGATTTCGACTGACTCAACGGACATAGTATTCCCCTATTTAAAAACTTAAAATTCTAATTTTAATTAAGATTCTTCGCTCCGTGAAGGATCTCCGGCTCCCGCGCTTGTCATTGCGAGGCTCGGCTTTTGAGCCGAAGCAATCTCATTTTAGTTAATTAAAATACTATTTTATTCAGACTTTCTTTTTGAAGTCAATTCTTTTTTGCGGGTTTCCAATGGCCTAATTTAAGGTAGGCCCCGATGTTTGCATTGGGTTGAATTTTCGGGGTCAATTGCCCTTTTGGGCTGGTTAAAATCGTCTGGACGCCCGGCCCGTGACCGGCTAAATAACTATCGCCATGCACAACGACCCCAATGCTGACCGCCCCTTCTTTATAACACCAGCCGTACGAGCTATCATGGTCAAGGATGGCGACCACGTCCCCAAACCGGAGCCGGTCAAGGCCGAGTTGTTTTAAGACTCTCCGGTCACTGCTTTGAATATCGTAATCCCCCTTGAAAATATCGCTATGGCCGAGCCCTGATCCCATCAGTTTTCCGGGGACAATCCCGGCAACAGGAACCGCCAGTTTTTTTTCACCCTGAGGCTTTAAACCCAATTTTTCAAACAAAACCGGAGACAAACTGAATGCGATAATTTCGGAATAATCGAGAAGTTTTAGCCCCTGCCCATGGGCCCGGATCAGGACCTTATCGTCGTAGGTTAACCGTGGGAGCGTTTTGCTGTCAAAATCTATTAAAACATGCTCAACTCCGCCATGATGGCCGATCACCGTCCCCTCTTTTCCCTTTGCACTGCCGGTTAAAAGGGTCACGCGGTTTCCGATGCAGGAAAAACTGTTTAACGACCGGTTGGGGTCCTGGGTCAATTTTTGGGGGTCATTCGTCACAGAGACGCCCGGTTCAATATGGTCCCCTTCCCACTCGTAGACCGAATCCCCGATCTTCACGTTATAGGTAATTCCGCCGACGGTGGGGAGCATATAGGACTTTCCATCCCTCCCCAATTCCCACCCGTAACTTTTGGGGTGCTGTATCGTCCCCTGCACGGCAAACTCTATCAGTTTATCTTTATTCGTGCGTATCAACACAAGCGCTCCTCATTTAGTCTTTGGATCGCTTGCGCGGAACGATTTGTCCGCGATCCCAAAGGTTGGACGGGCAGCCTCTTCTTTTTTCATCCCCAGGTCCGAAAGAAGCCGGACATCGAAATCAACTTCGGGGTTCGGCGTCGTCAGAAGCGTATCGCCCGTAAAAATCGAATTGGCCCCGGCCAGAAAACAGAGGGCCTGCGCTTCGCGGTTCAACAAAAGCCTCCCCGCAGATAACCGGATGCGCGAAAGGGGCATTAAAATCCTTGCCGCGGCGATCATCCTGACCAGGTCAAAAGAATCGACCTG
>JBGPKT010000101.1:0-8361 GCA_041486115.1 Nitrospiria bacterium
ATTAAAACGGCGGATCTGCGAGGGAGAGACATAAATATCGTCCGGTCCGGGGAGGTAGTTATAATCAGGCGACCGTAAAAAGCCGAAACCATCGGGAAGGGTTTCTAAAACGCCCTCTCCGAAAATCACTCCGTTTTTTTCGGATTGAGCCTGCAGTATCGCAAAGATCAATTCCTGCTTTCTTAAGTTGCTCGCCCCCTCAATTTTAAGCTCTTTTGCAACCTCATTGAGATCGGCGATTGATTTTTCTTTTAATTGACCCAAATTCATAACATCTCCCTTAAAGTTTCGGTATTACGGTATTTGCACTCTCCTGACGATCTTTTCCCTCCGGACATTCAAAACTTAAAACGCCTGAGGAATCACTCCCCTGCCTGTCACATTTTAAAACAATAACGACCGTTAATGATTAACGGAATTAAAAATGGACCCACTGATCTTATAAAATGCAATGGAATCAATGAATTTTCAGGGCAGAATAAGTTTTCATTGCCAGGAGTAAGGGGTCATTCGACCAAACGACGAAAAGGTACCGGAAGTTAATTCTTTTTTATTCCATGATTTATAAATGTTTCGAGATGCCGAATAGGGGGATTAATCCGATGAACACATTCAATATTAATTATTAGTTTATTGGAACTTGTTTGAGTTTTAAGAAGAAGGTGGTCGAGGTTGTGAGTAAACCCTGCGTCTGGTCAGAATTATAAACAAGAGTTCCCTCTTTGTCAACTGATTAAATGTTTTAAATTAAAAAAATTGCATTTGGATTGAAAAGTAATGTAGGATCATTGTTTAGATTGGCCTTGCGTTCCGGTCTTTGTCCCGATCGCGGACAAATCGTTCCGCGCAAGCGATCCACAGGTCGGACCGGTTACCGGATCGTCATCAGACTTGCAGTTCAAATGCCTGCGAAAACATAACGGGAGGAAAAAGATATGAAATTCTCTACTAAAATACTGTCTGTCTTGTTCGCTTTTTTAATGTTATCCCTCGCTTCTCTTGCGTCAGCTGAAATGCCGGATAAGCATCCCGGAAATCAGGAAATGGGGAGCGGAATGGAGAACTATGGAGGCCCTCATGGCGGCTACGGCGGCGGTGAAATGCACAATACCTGGATGAGGCCCCACAACGCGGCGGTTCACTTTCTGCAAATGAAAGACGTTCTGGGATTAAGCGAAAAACAGATCAACGACCTGAAAGCGTTAAGGGATGCTTACCGGACAGAAAACACCGTCAATTAGGCGAAGTTAAAAACAGCCGAACAGGAGCTTCGGGAAATTCTAGAAGAAGACACCGTCAATGTTGAAAAAGCCGAAGCAAAACTCAAAGAGATCGGTCCCCTTGAAAGCTCGCTCTGGTTGAGTTTTGTCAAACACCTGGCTAAAGTCAAGATCCTTATTCCTAAAGATCAGATCCAAAAACTCCATGAGATGAGAAAAAATCATCCGATGATGGAGATGAAATAAGGCATTAAAGGAGATCCCCAAGCTCCTTCGAAATCCTTTGAACTATTTTTGAAACCCCTCTGATAAAAAGGGGTTCTGGCGGGAGAAGGCTTAAAACCAGGCATGATTCGATTTGAAAATCAAAAAAATGTCCCGGATAGACCAGAACCCCTTCTTTTTCCAAAAACCTGAGGGCCCATGCCTCATCGGACATAATCCGGGGAAGCCGGATCACCGCATACCATCCCCCCTCTCCCTTTAACAAACGGCATGATTTTAAGTTTTCAAACCTCCGGACTAAACATCTGCGGTTTTTCACGACTCTCTCCATTACCTGCCGATGGATAAAATGCCGCTGTTTCAAAATATCAGGAAGAGCATTTTGAACCGGCGTGTTGACAGATAAATAGGCGTCGGCAATCAGTTCCAGCCGGCGCATTGACTTTCGGACCTGATTCACGGGCCCGGTAATAACCAGCCATGAGGCTTTCATTTGAGGAAGACCGGCCATTTTTGATAAACCATTAAGCGTAAAGGTCAACGATTTGGAATTAAACGAAAAACTTCTTGGAAGCATGTCAGCTCCCGGGTAAACATAATCAAAAAACACTTCATCCGAAATGATCGGAAGATGGTGTTTTTTGGCCAGAGAAATGAGTCGGCGTTGCTCTTTCGAATCAAGATACGAACCGGTCGGATTATTCGGATGAATAATGACGATGGCCCGGAATCTGGAATGAATGCCTTTCTCGAGGGAATCAAAGTCAATTTTCCACGCCTCCCCTTCATATTCCAGTTTAAAGAAATCGACCTGAATGTCATCTAAACAGGCCAAATGCTCCATCAGCGGATAACCGGGAGACGGCATTAAAATATGATCGCCAGGGTCCGCCAGGAGCCGGAACAAAAAATGGTAGGCTTCACTGCTGCTGGCCGTCAAAAATATCTGTTCCGGTTTTAATAAAACTCCGATCCGGCGATAATAGGCCACAATCGCCTCTCTCGCCCCGGAACTCCCTCTTGGATCGGGAGCATAAATGAGATTTTTTCGGGTGGAAAAAGCGTGTAACAGGCCGGAAGGGTAATGAAACCGGCATCGGGTCGGGTTAGACTCCGTTAAATCAATCACCGGCTTACCCTCTTCTTTAAACCTCGACAGAAGCCTTGACAGCCGGTTGGGCCGGGCATAGGTTTCAAACCGCTTTGAAAACATCATCCCTCATACTGAAAACATTTTCGACCTGTCCGACCTATGGATCGATCGGTCCAAAGATCGGAGAATCGGTTCCGACCTGTGGAGCGGTCGATGCAAAGATCGCAGAATCCAAGACCGGAAGGTTAACGGGTAATATCGAGCACAACCGCTTCAGGATAATCTAACCGATAGGTCGTTCCGGAAACGGTAGAGTACGTAAAATAGTTTGAAATAAAAGACTGCCCATTAATACTGGTCGCCTGGTTGATCGTCAGAAGAGAGGAAAATCCGTTATACAGGCCCAGATTGGACAAATAGATCTGATCGGCTGAAAAATCAACCGTCAGAGCAGAAGGAGCGTCGAGGGAATGTGCGATATCCAGAGTATTAAAAATCATCCGGTCGGGAGCGGTATTGCAGATATTCGTGAGGGGGGTGACTGTACAATTCTGGGGCTGTCTAAAGACCAGGACATCATTGTAGCCTTGATTGGCCACGTAGACCTCGTCTTTCTCGGGATCCATATAAAGCCCTGCAGGGGTAAAAAGGGAGGTTTGATCTCCCTGAATAATCGTCGTGGCAGAGATTGTCCCTGACAAAGCGCTTGAATTTTTGAATAAAACGAGGGAACTTGAGAAGGGGTCCGTCGACAGGCCCCGGTTGGAAACAAATAAAATATCTCTGGGGGCATTGTTGGCATCCAATCCTTCATCGACCCAGATCCCCGCCGGATTATTAAAATCGGCGCTATGGATAACCCCCCTGACACCCCCGGAAATCGTGTCGAAGTCGCAGGATATGGATGTCGCCGGACATGAAACCACTTTAGACAGGTCGAACACCAGAACGGCAAACATTCCGGTAGCATCCTTTCTTGAGTTGACAACGTAAATCCATTCCCGTGACAAACTGGTGTCGACATAGATTCCAAAAGGATTGTGAAGCAATGAACTGGTAATAATTTTAGTAATGGAGCCATAAGCATTTCCGCTTAAAGTGCTGGCTCCGTCAAAGATGACAATGGAATTGTTAAAAAAGTTGCCAATATAAAGCCGGTCTTTTGAACTATCCAGAAAAAGGCCCGAGGGCCCGGAAATCGACGGGCCGATCATCCGTGTCGGAGGAAAAGTGCATAGAAGGGGAGGAGTCCCTACCGGACACTGGGCATAATTTTGGGAAATTTGGTCGAAAAACAGGATCTGGTCCACCCCCGAATTGACCACGAAAAGATTCTCGACTCCGGATGAGGGGTTGACGGCAAGACCTACCGGTTTCTGGACCATATGATTAAGTCCGTAAAGGATTTCGTCGGGGGGAGTATTATTATAAGTAGTCGTCGAGCGGAATAAAGGGTTTGGTGAAAAGACGCTCACGTTATTATTTGAGTAATCCGAAAAATAAAGGGACGGGTTAGCGCTGTTTGAACTGTTGGTCATGGCGATTGCCACCGGCCATAAGAATCCGGTGGCGGTTCCTGTCAGATATTGAGCGGACGGAGGAGAAGCTGTGGTGCAGGGGGTCGAAAAAGCAGGAATACCTTGAGTTCCCGAGGGAATCAGGCTCACGTTGCAGATGGCCACAATTCCCGGAGTCAAAGAAGGGCCCAATACAGCGCCCGGATTAGCAATATAAAGCGTATCGCTCGGGAGATCAAGCCATAAACCAGAAGGAGAATTAAACCCTGAAATCATTTTAACCTCAGACAACGTTGTTCCGTTATCTTTTAAAACCAGCACGCTGTCCCCCGGAACCGCCTTAATAATAGCACCCAAACTATCGGTGGTCTGAAAGGTTTTGATATAATTAGAAACGTAGATAAACTGGTTTATAGAATCATAGGCGATGCCAAAAGGGGTTTTTAAATCGTTGTTTGTGAAATTCGTGCGTGCGGCGACCGTACAAACCCCGCCGGCAGGGAGACTCCCGCAGCTTGTCCCTATGTTGTCATAGACCGCCACCGACCTTCCGACGAAATTAGCGACATACAGAGTATCTCTTCTATTTCCCAAACCATCCAGAGAATTATCTAGAAAAAGCCCGACAGGACCATTTAAACTGGCGCCGGCCAGAGTCCAGTCAGGAATCTGGTCTTTATCCGGAAGGGTCGCCGTATTGTTATACACGGCAATCTTACTGGTATTCGCAAGACAGGTTTGAGAAACGTTGGATTCTATCAGCGTCAGGCTAGTCGATGTCTGACAGGTTGAAATATACAACCGGTTATTGACCTGGTCATAAAAGATACCATACAGGCCGGTCAGACCATTGTGAGACGACTTGATAGACCGGATATTGTTCCGGCCGAATGTGGAAGGTTTATCAAATGCCAGGATTTCATCTTTCTTGTAATTTGATAGATAAAGTTTCCCCGCCATGGTGCTGCCGCTGACCGTAACAGTATTCGAATCCCGATTGCCGGCCAGATCCTCGACTCTCACGAGAAAGTAATAAGTCGTTGCCGGTTTCAGAGGCTTAATGATCAAAGAGAAATTCCCGTTCGAGTCAATCGAAGCAGACGGACTCTTAATCACCGGTATAAAGCGGGTCTGACAGACCCGCGAACTGGTGGAATAACATATCGAAAAGACGAGCTGACTGGCCGGAGTTCCTCCCGGGTCGTCGACAGCCGGTCCCCATGTCACCTGGATTGACCCCATATCAAGACCTTGAGCGGAGAGGACTCCGCCAAAAATCGGAGGGATAAAATCAGGAACACTGTTGGTCGTAAAGGACCACACACTTAACGACGTCTGCCCCCCCCCACTCTCTGTTTTAATCCCTCCCCCCAGGGTAACCGTATAGATCGAACTTGTCTTTAAATAGACGGGGGGAGACTCTCCATATCCCAACGGAATCAACATCAGAATATAGGCTCCGCTTCCCGGATAGGCCTGATAATCGACTGTAGCGGGAACCTGTCGCCCCGAAGAATCTAATAAGATAAAAAGATCCGGTTTCAACGAAGCCGTATCAAGCGGTTGGTCAAAGACGACCTCTATTTTAGTATTAATGGGAGCATTTTTTAGTCCGGGGACGGGATAAACTAAAAAACCAAGTCGAGGAGGTATAGATCCCGCTTGCTTTAATGCGCAGCCAGAAGTGAAAAAAATAAAACTCAAAAAAAGAAACGGAAGCATTGTTATCCAACGCTGACAAGAATGTTTCAATTGCTCCTCATAACAAAATACAAAAAATTTTCAAGAATATTATACAAGCAAAATACATGCCATGTCAGAAAGAAAAGAGTTAAACTTTCGTTGGGTTATCAATGGCTTGAAACAGAATAGAGACCTTCTTTAAGGTCCCTCCATACAAAAGGATATTTTTTTTCACTTTTAAGACCTAAATGTCTATTTTTTTTACAGAATGGGTGATTTGATGAAGGGGATCTTCGATTTCTTCCAATTTTTCATTGAACCGGTCTAATTTCCGAATCGACTCCTCATATTTTATTTTAGCATTATTTAAATGTTTGCCAAGAACCTCGAAGTCCTCATTGAATTTGGCAAAGTCTCCTTTGAGACGGAAAAGGTACTCCAGAATTTCTTTGGCCGACTGTTCGATATGCAGACCTTTTAACCCCAGGAGAATCACCTGAAGATAGGCGTAAAAACTGTTGGGCGATACCGGGATCACCTTCTTCTCCAGAGCATAAACCGACAAAGTTTTATCCTCTGTCCTCGTTTCTTCTTTAATAATCGTTTCGTAATAGACATTCTCGGCGGGTATATACATAAAAGCAAAATCAAATGTCCCTTCGTCGGGCAGAATATATTTACCGGCAATCTGGTCAATATGCTTTTTGACATCCTGCGAGAATTTTTTCCGGTACCCTCTTCGCTCCTCCTCGCTTGAAGATTCGATCATCCGCTTGAAATTCTCCAGCGGGAATTTCGAGTCGACCGGAACGCCACCTTTTCCCAAATGGATCAGGGCATCAACAATTTCGCCGCTTTTAAATGGATATTGAAGGGTAAAATAAGAGGTCGGAAGAATTTGAGTTAACAGTTCCCCCAGAAAAAACTCCCCCAGAATCCCTCTTAATTTGGGAGCTTTTAAAATTTCCTGAAGGCTGGCAATATCTTTCCCCACTTCGTAGACTTTTTCAGTCGCTTTGGAAAGGGCCCCGAGGTTTTGCTGGACTTCTCCCACCACCAGAGCCGTATGATCGAGCCGAAGCCCCATCTGGCCGGTGGCGTTCTGGATCTGCTCCCCCATCTTTCCGAGCTGAGCATGCATTTCCTGGATTAATTGCCCCATCTGCTGATTCATCTGGAGGGATTGCCCGGTCAGCTGTTCATGCATGTGGGTCAGGGTCTGGGAGAACTTTTCAGACATCTCCCGGCGGACAAAGTCAATCTGCTGCTGAATTAAAACCGTCGTAGAAGGCACGGTTCTGCCCCGGGAAAGAAAGAAAATGATGATGAAGACTGCCGCCGCGGCAACCGCTGAAACGAGTCCGAATATCCATCCTGCCATAAAAACTCTATTTCCCTGAAGAAAATGATTTGATATGACTTATAGGATTTTACTCCAATTGTCAAATATTAATAAATGGGATGGAACTTTACCCGGGTTCCTTGGTAAAATACTCCGTCAATGAACACGCCTCCTTCAGATATCTTTCACCGGGACCTCATGATTATCGCCCACCGGGGTGCCTCCGGAGTTGCCCCTGAAAATACTTTCTCTGCTTTTGAAAAAGCCGTTGCGCTAAGAGCAGATATGATCGAACTCGATATTCAGCTGACCCAGGACGGCCATTGGATTGTCATGCATGACCTTTCTTTAAAACGAACCTGCGGGATCAGAAAACCGGTCAGGGATCTCCCCCTCTCAAAAATGAAGAATCTAGACGCCGGCTCCTGGTTTTCAAAAGATTTTTCAGCGGAAAAAATCCCCGTTTTAGACGAACTCCTCTCTTGGGCAAAAAATAAAGTCAGCCTGAATATCGAAATTAAAGGAAAGATCAACCTCAAGGGAAAATCGGTGGACTCCCTCTTAAAGACGATTTCAGACCATGGAATGAAAAAGGAGGTCCTTCTCTCCTCATTTAACTGGAAAATTTTAAGGGTCGTCAGAAACCTCGACCGGGACATCCCGATAGGGTTATTGGTCAACCGGGAGCTTCGATCGCGGTATCTTAAAGAGGCGCTACGATTAAATGCCATTTCAATCCATCTCCCCAAACATAAGATCAGAAAAGGCCTCCCTGAAAGGATTCATGCTCTAAAAATGCGCGTTCTGGTCTATACGCTCAACTCTCTTGAGGAAATGGAGCGTTGTACCAGCGTCGGTATTGACGGTTTCTTTACCAATTATCCCGGCCTTCCCCCGCAAAAAGCACTTCCTGCAAAAAAACATTAAAAACATAACTTCTTGATAACAAAGAATAATATTATGAAAATGGAGGGTCATTGATCCGACGCTAAAGATTTTGTTGAAGAGGCTGAATAAGCCATGTTATATTTTTTAATATGGCACTTGAATCCATATCGGAGTCTTCTCTCGAAGATCCTCCATTACCGGTTGATAACGATCCCATTCTGAAAAATTTTTGCGGCACCGTTAAAAATGACCTGATAAAAAAGGACATTCCCCTTTCGTGGCGGATTGCGCCAGAACCTTTTTACCTTACCGCCGGAGACTTTGGAACCCTTCAAAAATTGGGGAACCATCTTCTTAAATTTTACAGGGCCCAAAATAAGCTCTACTTTGAAA
>JBGPKT010000102.1:0-8300 GCA_041486115.1 Nitrospiria bacterium
AAAGTAAAAGTAAAAGCGTGATTAACAAAATGTAATCACCTTCTATCAGGGCAAACCGCTGGTAACAGCGGAACCAAAGCCACAGGTCTTAAGTCTTTTAGCAAAAGGTTTTAAATATACCCGACTTTAAGAGAGCCGAGCTGCCGAGGTGACAAAATTATTTTGTCGTCTGGCTAGCCCGGCTTTATTTATGGAGAAATTTTACAAATTATTCAAGATCATGCCTCACAAAAATTATAGAAATTCCACATGATAAATATAGGTGAATAGGGTTTTTAAATTTCCTTAATCGGTCCGGCAGGAGAACCGTCATGAAGAGTTTTAAGAAAAGATTTGGTGGTCATCATTCGATTAGATTGCGAGATCTCCAAGCGAAAGCTTCTGCTGCTTTGTAATTTTAATGGGTTACTCTCTTTCTTATGGGAATCGATTTTGTTATCAAGACGCAACAGAAAAGGTCAGTTTAAAATATCTCTTTTGGGTACTATTGTCCAAAGAAGGAGTCTTCAGTGATTTCCTGAAGTTTAGACTATTTAGGCAATTTCCTTAAATCTGAAAATCAAAAATCTTATACCTTATACCATGGAGGTTGACCATGAAACGAATTGCTAATATTTTTGGTATGCTGGCGCTTACAGCTATAGTCTTTCTGAACACAATCAGCGCTGCTGAAGCTCAGCTAACGTTTTCAACTCCAATTGATATCACACAGGATCCCAACACTAATAGTGCCCCATTAGGTAAAAGAGACCACGTAGTTAAGGCGGTTGGGTCCTCCATTTATGTTGTTTGGTCTGAATTCAGCCAATCCTATAATGTGAGGGATCTGTATTTTACCAGGTCCACGGATGAAGGAGCTACCTGGTCTACCGGAATAAACATTTCGAACACTCCTCAAACCGTTGAAGTGTTCCCACAGTTGGCTGTGGTCGGATCGAATATTTACATCTTGTGGGCCGATTCTAATATAAATGCCTATTTCTTTGCTTACTCACATGATTATGGTCAAACATTTTCCAGCCCAATAAACCTTACATATCAAATTCCCTGTTCCTATTGCGCTCCTGGTCCGGTGATGGCAGCCAATGAGACCGGGGTCTATGTAGTATGGTCTAGCGATCCGTATGATGGGGTATTGAATTTTATGAGTTCCACTGATGGAGGTGCAACGTTTACATCACCGATCACAATTCCTGGCACACCGTGCTGCAGCACCGGTGAGATAAGCATGGTGGCAAATGGACAAGTACTTCATATTTTCGAGCTTGCTTACCACGGACTTATTTATTTTCGTTCTACAGATGGAGGGCAGACGTTTGAGTCATTTAGACGTGTGCACGATACTTCTCCTGAGGCATTTGTTCTAGCACTTCTTGAGACGCGTGCTTCAGGGACCGGGGTTTACGTTTCATATCAAAAAAATAGACCAGATTCAGCAAGGGACGTCGTTTTTGTTGGATCCACAGACAACGGAGTGACATTTTCATCTCCCACGATCATCTCTGGCACTTTTCCGACAGCCTGTAATCAGGATAATCCCTTTGAGGTCAGTGGAATGGAGATCTACAGGGCATGGATTAATTATGATGGTACGTGTGCCACACGCATACTCGCCCATTCCTCCGATGGGGGCACTACTTGGCCTCCCCCCATCGTTCTTCCTACCGGTGGGCCTGGGCCTACGGATTCCTTAGGTTTGGCTATCAATGGTTCACAGGTATACCTTACTTGGTCTGATTCACGAGTCCTTTTTTCTTTCTCAACGGATTATGGTGTAACCTTTTCCGCACCTTTACAGATCTCGCCATTTGTCGACCTCTTCGATGGTGCCAGTTCTGTTATTTTGACGGACCACAAAGTTAACTTGATTTGGAAAAATAGTGACACCACCCCTGATCTCTTCACAAGCGGTGCTGAGATTGGAACAACAGACTTATCGGTGACCAAAACTGCTTTTCCTGATCCCGTAGTCATAGGAAGTAACCTAACTTATACTTTAACAGTAGCGAATGGCGGGCCGAGCACGGCTACTGGCGTGATCCTATCCGATACGCTTCCTGGCAACGTGACTTATGTCTCAGCTACTCCGAATCAAGGGACCTGCAGCGGGACAAGTACGGTTATCTGTACCCTGGGCTCATTAGCCAATGGTGCAAGTGTTGTGGTGACGATAGCGGTTACACCGATCTCAGCAGGGACCTTGTCCAACACGGCGACGATTTCGGGTAATGAGACTGATCCGAATACGGCAAACAATTCAGTAACAACCACAACTACGGTGATTAATACCTATACGCTGACGCTGACTACGGCCGGTACCGGATCGGGAACAACCAGCGGCGCGGGAACATATAACTACAATCAAACTGCTACGGTCATAGCCACCGCCAATACCGGTTCGACCTTCAGCGGGTGGAGCGGGCCGAACGCGGCGGAATGCACCACCGGCTCCGTCCTCATGACGGCGAATAAGAGTTGCACGGCTACATTCACGCTGAACCAAACGATCACCTTTGTAGCGCTGGGTAACAAGATCTACGGCGACGTGCCCTTCACAGTCAACGCCATGGGCGGGGCCTCTGGAAATCCTGTCACGTTCACTGCCACTCCGGCCGGGGTGTGTACCTCAAGTGGTGCCAACGGAAGCACCATCACCATCATCGGGGTGGGTGTGTGCACCGTGACGGCGCACCAGGCGGGCAACAGCAATTACAACGCGGCACCCGATGTGCCGCAGTCGTTCACGGTCACTAAAGCGACGCTGACGGTGACGGCGGATAACAAGACAAAGCTCTTGAATACACCTCTGCCGACCCTTACGGCCACCATGACAGGCTTTAAGAACGGTGAAACGTTGGCAACCAGCGGGGTGACAGGCAGCCCTAGCCTGACCACCACCGTGACAACGACCAGCCCGGTGGGCAACTATCCGATTATCGTGGCGCTGGGAACCCTCGCATCGAACAATTACAGCTTCACATTCGCCAATGGCACTCTGGTGATCCAGTACGTAACCAGCGGTCTCTGTGGAGGCGCTGTCGGCCATATGATTCTCCAGCCGATTAACGCGGACGGCACCAGCGTCTTTAAGCAGAAGAGCACGGTGCCGGCCAAGTTCCGGGTCTGCGATGCCAATGGTGTCTCTATCGGAACGCCAGGTGTTGTCGCCAACTTCCGCCTGATTCAGATCGTTTCCGGCACGGTGGTTGATACGGTGGATGAGGCCGTGGACTCCACGACGCCGGATGCTTCTTTCCGTTGGGATTCCACTGGGCAGCAGTGGATCTTCAACATGAACACGAAGAGTCTGTCAACCAACGAGACGTATTTCTATCAAATCACGTTAAACGACGGTTCGACGATCAACTTCAACTTCGGCCTGAAGTAGGAAACCTGTTGCAGCCAGTCAGGGCGGGATTTAATTCCCGCCCTGCTTTTTGTTTGAGGTTTGTCCGACGTGGCTTTCAATCCGAATCAATTATTTCTAATTTTAAATCGATATTTTTTTAGTGACTTTTTCAGAGAACAAGGTTCCTACTGACAATCCTTAAATTTCGGGTCCTCCAATGTTAAGGATTTGTAGATTTGGAATCTACCAAAAATCGCAGCAGACTCCATAATGAGTTTTCGGGAGAAAGAGGGAAAATGGCGTCGCTTATGGTGTCTTGGGGAATTTAAAAAGATTGGTTTTTATTGATGTTTTGATTGGTGCCGAAGGCCGGACTCGAACCGGCACGCCCGTCGCCAGGCGAGGGATTTTAAGTCCCTTGTGTCTACCAATTCCACCACTCCGGCGAGAGATAAAGGGAGACTTAATTTAAGACTTTCTTCTTTCTCTGTCAAGTTTTTTAAAGAATGATGCCACGCTCTTTAGCTAATTTCTGTTTGACCATCTGAAAGAGGCGGTTATAATCGGCCTCCCCCTTATCGATCTGATCAGAGTAGTTCTTCATGATTTCCCGGATTTCCTGATTTAACGCCTCCTCCGCCATTAAATCTTCGGTGAAGATATTTTCAATGAGAGAGGTTAACTTTTCTTTGTCAATCAGAGGTTTGATCATTTTTTGGTTTGTCAGGTGCTGAACGATGTTTTTTGAAAGGAGAGATATCTGATTTTTGCTTAACCGCAATGGGGGCCTCCCGGACTTTTTGTTTTAGGTTAGACGGTGATTACCGGACTGATATAATGCTGCCAGGTCAGATGGAGAGATGTGGCGGCTTCCTGCGAAAATTCTTTAATGGCCTGTGATGCCATTAAATGGGCAATTTCGTAGGAATTATTGGCCTGGCTCAAGTGGGCCAGATAGACATGATAAAGGCGGGGATGGAGGAGCTGTTTTAAAAGGAGCGTGGAATCGTAATTCGAGAGGTGGCCGTACTGCCCCCGGATTCTCTCTTTTAAAGAGGTATGATACGGCCCTTTTTCGAGTAATTCCAGGTCATGGTTGAATTCCAGCACCAGAACATTGGATCCTTTCAGCGCTTCGATCACGGTGGGGACGACCATCCCAAGGTCGGTGACGATTCCCATTTTCCACTCTTCGACTTGAAGGGTAAAACAGACCGTGTCGGCGGCATCGTGAGGGACTGAAAAGGGAAAGATATGGAAATCCCTGACCTGAAACGGTTCGTTGGTTTGAAATTCAACAAGGTTGTTTGCTTTGTCGAGGAATTTAGAGGCTTTTCTGGTCTTTTCGTTGGTGTAGCAGGGGAGGCCATACAAACGGATAATCGACTTGATTCCCTGAGAATGATCGGCATGCTCATGGGTCAATAAGACGGCATCGATCTGTTTGAGGGAGACCCCCAGGGCGGAGAGCCTTTCTTCAGTTCGGGCGGCATTAAACCCGGCATCAATGAGCAGGCGCGTCTGAGGGCTTTCAACGTATATGGAGTTTCCCTGACTGCCGCTTCCGAGAACACAGACCCGCAGGTTGTTAATCGGCCGCCCCCCTGATGGTTTGATGACGGTTGTTGATCATGCTTAATGCGGTCCGAGCGTGCGAATAAAAGAGACGACGTTCCATCGGTCCTCCAGCGATAATGATTTTCCCCAGGCCGGCATCCCGCTCCCGTTTCCGCCGTTGGTGATTTTGTCAAATAATTCCTGATGGGTTCTTGAATCCTGATATTTTTTGTCGGTAAAAACGGGCATTCTGGCCGCGGGCCCCAGGCCCTCCCCTTTTTTTCCATGGCAGGAGGAGCAGTATTTTTCGAATATAAGCCTGCCTTTTTTCGGGTCGCCGTTTAAACCCGTTTGACCTATTAAAAAGAGCATTCCCGCAAGGGTGATGCAGACAGCCAGCAAGGTCTTTTTCATCTTATCTCTCCGAAAAGATAGTTATAAATCGACCCGCGATCTATTTAACCAATGACCCGGCCGCGCCAAAGAGGTATTTGAGGTCTTCGTCATCAAGCGTCATGCCTCCTCCGACAAAACCGGTTTTCAGTCCGGCGTTGAGCATCTGGTCATACCCCGTTTGCAGAAACAGGTATTTGTAAAAGTGGTAAGAGGCCGTTGTTTTTAAATGCGGATTGGGGCTCAGGGGGTCGACGCTGTTGAAATCCCAAAGATCGACTCCCAGCCGGAACCGGTCGTTGAACACCATATATTCGGCCCCAACGCCGAACGAATTTTCAACCAGTCCGAGATGAAGATCTAGTCCGTTGAATCGCCTTCCCATTTCCAGGCTGAATTTTAATTTTCGCTCTGTCGTGAGCAGGGTGGTCGTTGTCGATACGCCTCCGACCGTGGTCGTCTGGGTGGATTGGTTAACTGTCCCTCTGGGATCATCCACCACTTCCAGGAGGTAGTATTTGTCGGCCCGGGGTTCTAACCGGACTGAAAAATAACCCTTATTTTTTTGCGTGGTGTCTGTTTGATATTCATTCCGGAGTCCGACCGAGGTTTTAAACCGGTCGATTCGTCCAAGCGTGTTATTCAAACTCTCCAGGGCGGTGTTGATCCGCTGGTAGGCTTTATCGTCGGTGACCAGTTTCCCGATGGTCCCTTCCCCATTATTGACTTTTTGGGTGATTTTCTGGATGTTGTCCATTGCCGAGTTTAATTTTTCATAAAGCTGGTCGTCTTTGAGGAGTTTTCCGATGGTCCCTTTTCCGGCTTCCAGGTTGGCGGCGACCCGTTTCAGGCTGTCGACGAGATCGGGGATATCGTTGTTGATGAATTCGGAAAATTCTTTAAAGTTGTCTATCGTTTCTCCGACAGATTCCTGGTTGTTCGCGATGAGTTCGTCGAGATGCTGACTGAAGTTTCTGAAATTGGTCAGGATCGATTTCAGGTCTTCTTCCCCCTGTTTGGTCCCGATGACCTCCCTCAAAGAAACCGTGACGGCCTTGATGTCGCTTCCGACCTCAGAAAACTTTGCGACAAGTGATTCAATATCCCCCAGGGTTTCGCTTTCAGCGAGGGTGTCTCCGTCGTTCAGATAATTTTTTTCTTTGCCGGAGGTCAGTTCGACATATTTTTCACCCAGCAATCCCGCAGAACGGATAGTTGCTTTTCCTCCTTTTCGGATTTGGAATTCAGGTTGAATTCTAAAGGTGACGCGCGCTTTGCCGTCGGTTAATTCGAGTTTTTCGACTTTTCCTATTTCGACCCCGGCCATGCGGATGGGCGTTTTCTGATCGAGGCCGGCGGCTGAATCAAACATCACGAATACGCGGTACCCTTTTTCTTTGCCGAGCCGGAACAGGCCGATTTGCATCGACATATAGGCCAATACGACGGCGCCTAAAATAACCACCAGACCCACCCTGGCTTCTGTCGTAAAACCTTTCAATGATCTCTTTCTCCGGCAGGCGGGCTGTTGAAGGAAACGTTCAGGTGTTTTGTCATTCTATTTCCAGGTCTCCCGTTCATCCGGCGGTAATGGGGCCGACCGACGACCCGGTGACAAATTGATGCACGACCGGATCATCGCTGTGTTTAAACTCTTCAGGGGTGCCGATCCGGTGGATCATCCCCTGGTATAACAGCGCCAGCCGGTCCCCTATTTTATAAGCGCTGGTCATATCATGCGTAATGGCAACCGAGGTCGCGTGAATTTCATTTTTAAGTTTGATGATCAGTTCATTGATGACATCGGCCATGATCGGGTCCAATCCGGTAGTCGGTTCGTCATACAGAATGATTTCGGGGTTCATGGCGATGGCTCTGGCCAGACCGACCCGTTTTTTCATTCCTCCGGAAAGCTCAGACGGCATCGTATCTTCGATATTTTTTAACCCCACCATCGCAAGTTTTTCGGTCACCAACTTCCGGATTTCGGCTTTGCTCAGCGAGGTATGCTGCATGAGGCCGAACCCGACGTTTTCCCAGACGGACAAAGAGTCAAACAACGCGGCGCCCTGAAACAGCATCCCGCATTTTTTACGGATTTCATTGAGCGCTTCTTCCCGGAGATGGGTCGTTTCAGTTCCGTCGATCAGGATGGTTCCCTTGTCCGGTTTTAACAGGCCCATGATGATTTTCAAGAGGACGCTCTTTCCGGTCCCGCTTCCCCCCAGGACCACCATGCTTTCTCCCTTTTCAATGGTCAGGTTGACCCCGGCCAGGACATGGTTGCTGTTGAAAGACTTATGAATATCAACCACTTCGATCATTGTTTGAAGAGAAGCGTGGTTAAGAAATAATCCGAAATCAGAATCAGGATCATCGAGATGACCACGGCGCCCGTTGTGGCTTTTCCGACTCCGACAGCTCCTCCCTCTGTGTTAAATCCCTTGTATGAACAGACAACGGAAATCAAGATACCAAACACGCATGCTTTAAGCAAGCCCCCAAAAATATCGTTTGCTTCAAGGAATTCTGTCGTCCTCCGGATATAGATGACGGGGTTGGCCTGGAGATACTGGACCGAAATAAAATAGCCTCCCACGATGCCGATCATGTCGGCGAAGACGGTCAAAATCGGGAGCATGATAAGCCCGGCAAACAGGCGGGGAATGATCAGATACTTCACGGGGTTGACGGCGAGGGTGCTCAGGGCGTCAATCTGTTCGGTCACCCGCATGGTTCCCAGTTCCGCCGCCATGGCGGCCCCTGCCCGGCCCGCGACGATGAGGCCGGTTAGGACCGGGCCCAGTTCGCGCGTGAGGGAAAGAGCGACCACGGTCCCTACAAGGTTTTCCGCATGAAACCGCTTGAATCCGGTATAACTTTGCAGGGCGAGGACCAGTCCGGTCGAAAGCGATGTGATTAGAACCACGGGAATAGATTGAACGCCGATGACCTCCATCTGCTGGATAATATTTTTAAAATAAACCGGTGGCGTAAATGT
>JBGPKT010000103.1:0-8262 GCA_041486115.1 Nitrospiria bacterium
GGAAGTTAAAAAATCGTTTCAACTAAAAGATCTGGAGGGGCTCTATTCCATTACAAAAGGGCAAAAAATCTCCTATGTGGTCGATACCCTCTACTCCCCTGAAAATGAAGAAAAAATTGTCTCACTGGCCGCCGGATCGACCTCATTTTATTGCGAATCCCCCTTTCTTGACCGGGATGCCCACCAGGCGGCTGCCCGTTATCACTTAACGGCTCGTCAGGCCGGAATCCTGGCCCGAAAATCGGGAGTTGACACATTTCATATTTTTCATTTTTCTCCCCGCTATGCCGGATTAGAAAAGGAGATATACGAAGAAGCCCATAAGGTTTTTAAAGAGGGCGTTGAGAAGTTATGATTCTTGAAAAATGTATTTGATTTATATTCGCATTATGATATAATTAAAACAATTTATTCCTATGGGGATGATAGGGTTTATGAAAAACGATTTTTCAGAAGAAATACATCAGCTTCATGCCGATATCTGCCAGGCTTTATCCGATCCCAAAAGGATTCTGATCCTTTATGAATTAAAAGAAGGACGGAAATCTGTCGGACAGCTAGCGGGAGATTTAAACTTAAAGCAGGCCAACCTTTCTCAGCATCTCATGGTTCTAAGAGAGCGTGAAATGGTAAAAACACAGCGTGAAGGGGCAGTTATTTTTTATTCTCTGGCGAATACAAAAGTCATTGAAGCGCTTGATTTGTTAAGAGAAGTTCTCGCCGAAAAGCTGCAAAAATCGAGTTTACTGGCCCACACGCTGGCTCATTCTTCCCCGTCTGCATTATAAATAAGGGAGAGGTCTTTCTCAGTAACAGGTTATAGACGGATGTCACATACGAAGGGATGCCAATCAGATGGATAATGATAATTCAAAAATTACGAAAACAGATAAAGAGCTTGATTTAAGCGGAGATGTTTGCCCGATTACGTTTGTAAAGTCAAAACTGATGCTCGAAAAAATGAACAGCGGCCAGACCTTAAAGGTGACGCTTGACTATGCCCCCTCGGCGGTGAATGTTCCGAGAAGTCTTGAGCATGACGGCCATCGTGTCTTAAAGGTTGCGGAAATTCAAAAAGAGGTATGGGAAGTTTACGTCAAGAAGGCGTAGAACCCTAAATTAAGTGAAGCAACCCCTTTTAGGGGTGCTTCACGCGGGGTTCGGGGGCATCGGAGCATCCGCCGAAGGCCGAGCGCACGGGCCCCTGAATATAAATAAAGATACACGGGAGTTCGTGGAGTCATGCAAATCGGGATTTTATTGACGACCAGTCCTGAACATCAAAACACGTTTACGGTTTATCGGCTGGCGGCTTCATTTATCCGGCTCAATCATACTGTCGATATTTTTTTAATGGATGACGGGGTCTTTAATGTTCTGGTTAATTCATCCAAACGAAAGTTGTTTTCGAGGTTTGAAGACCTTATTGAAAAAAAAGTCAACATAGCGCTCTGTGCCATGTCGGCGGAATCCCGCGGAGTAAAACGGGA
This sequence comes from Nitrospiria bacterium, assembly GCA_041486115.1. GTDB lineage: Bacteria > Nitrospirota > Nitrospiria > JACQBW01 > JACQBW01 > JACQBY01. Next base: position 1,491 of record JBGPKT010000103.1, read on the forward strand.
GGATCTGATGCCCGGAACAGGTTACGCCAGCCAGACCGAACTGTCGGAAATTGTGAAAAAATGCGACCGGTTTCTTTCTTTCGGATAAGAAGCTTTAATATGGCGGGAAAAATGCAGATGGGGAAAAAAGTTGCCGTGATCATACAGACCAGTCCTTTAAATACGCTTAAAAGCATCGAAGCCTTTAGAATGAGTGTCGGGTTGACCCTCGAAGGGAATCATGTCGATATTCTTTTACTGGGAAATGGAGTCTGGAACGCTCTGCCGATAAATTCCAAAAAGATCGAAAGGCCCGACGTGAATCAATTTATGGACGCTCTTGAAATGTGTGGTATTGGCGCTTATGTCGAGTCAGAGGCTTTCCCCCCCTCCGGTCAGTCAGGAATCAGGGCGGGTTTTAAAAAGAAATCAAAAAGTGAGTTGATCCAGATGATTCATCATGCCGAAGTGGTCATTTCTTATTAATGAAGACCCTTCATATTATCAGAAATATCAAAGATGAGCTTGCCCGGACCATGATGGACTCTGCCCCGGAGGGAAAGGGGAGCGCAATCGTATTGATGCACGATGCGGTTTACGAAGAAATCCAGTCCGGTTCAATGAAAATATACGCTTGCGAGGAAGATCTTCAGTCGAGGCAGGTCGAGAGGCCGTATCAGAAAGTCAGCCATGATGACATTGCCCGCCTGGTATTAGAATATGACCGGACGATTGTCTGGTAAAGATGGGGGGATTTGAATGTCAGTTCAGGTAAATGTGAAACTCGATTGTAAGGGATTAAGCTGTCCGTTGCCTATTCTAAAAACCAAAAAAGCCATTGACGGGATGAACGTGGGGGATGTTCTTGAAATGATCGCAACCGACCCGGGATCGGTGAATGATATGGCCGCCTGGAGCCACCGGACAGGGCATGAGTTGATTGAACATAAAAAGGAAAACGGGTCATTTATTTTTTATATCAAGAAAAGTAAGTAAAATTTTAAAACGGATGGTGAGGAGCCTAACATGTCGATCATCAATAAAGAGGTTCAGGAACTGGTGGATGAAAAATTAAAGGAGTCGATAGACTCCAAACTCAATGGATGGGTTGAACAAAAAGTGAAGAGCTTGATGGAAGAGCGGGTGTCTGCTCTCGAGCATAAATTCAAAGTCCGGGAGACCCGCAAAAAAAGGGTGGCCATCGTGGCTTCAAAAGGTTCGCTCGATATGGCCTATCCCCCATTGATTTTAGCTTCGACCGCAGCAGCCCTGGATATGGAAGCCGCAATCTTCTTCACCTTCTACGGCCTCGACATTATTAACAAACATAAATACAAGAACCTGAAAGTTCCTTCGCTGGCGAATCCGGCCATGCCCATTCCGGTTCCTAACATGATCGGTGCCCTTCCCGGAATGACCGCCATGGCGACTCTGATGATGAAAAGCTGGATGAACAAGGCGCATGTGGCCTCTATTTCCGACTTGATTGATGCCTGCCGGGAGAGCGGTATCCGGTTGATCGGATGCCAGATGACGATGGATGTGATGGGGGTAAAAAAATCGGATTTGATCGATGGCGTTGAAATAGGTGGAGCGGCGACGTTCCTCGACTATGCGGCGGAGGCCGATATCCCTCTGTTTGTTTGACGCAGGAAAAAGGAAAGGCTCTCGATGAGATTTTCCGCAAAAGCCGAATATGGCGTATGGGCGTTGCTTGAGCTCGCCCTCAATGAAGGGCGGGGCCCCCTTCAGGTGAGGAGCATTTCAAAAAAGCATCATATCCCGCTTCGATTTTTAGAACAGGTGATGAGTGTTTTAAAAAATGGAGGGCTGGTCGAAAGCATTCGCGGAGCCCAGGGGGGATATATTCTCGCCCGTTCACCTAAAGAGATCACGCTCGGAGAGATCGTTCAGTGTATCGAAGGGCCATTGTCTCCGATGATCTGCATTACCGAGGGAGATGATCAACAGTGCCTGCAGCCCGCAGAACCCCCTTCCTGTATTTTAAAAGAGGTGTGGCAGGAGGTCCGTCAGGCCATTCTGTCGGTACTGGAGCGAAAAACCCTTCAGGAACTATCGGAAAGGCACCGGGCTGCGGAGCAAAAAACCAGTGTGATGTTCCATATTTAGCCGGTTAGGGCAGAGCAGAGCGTCTTCTTCATGCTTCCTACTTGGCAAAGATCATTTTAAGTGAAATGAGGAGTAAAGCAAACCCGAAAATCTTTTCCAGAACCTGGCTCGAAAGGCCTATCGCCAATCTGGCCCCCAGTAAACCTCCGAAAAAAAATCCGGCACAAATCAACGCGGCAACTTTCAAATCGACATATCCCTGCCGGTAGTAAGTCCATGCGGCGAGGAGGCCGATCGGAGGGACCATTAAGGCCAGAGTGGTCCCCTGCGCCTGATACTGCGACATCCCGAATAAAAAAATCAGGGAGGGGACAATAATCACTCCTCCTCCGAGTCCGATCAACCCGCTCAGAAATCCGGCCACCAGGCCGAGCAGCATATACCACACCATCGTCATCATCCGAGAACCATCCTTTCAATAAAAAATCAGAATAAAGATATATCCGATATAAGCCATAAACCCCAACATCAAATGGTACGGTTCTATTGTTTTTCTAAAAAACAAAATAGCGAACAGACAGAGGGAAGCCACCAGGGTTAGAATAATATTGCTGATCCCGTTATGGTCAAAAATCCAAGGAGTCCAGAAGAGGCCGATCGATACCGGAAAAACGCTCTGAAAAACCATAGCTCCTGTGACATTGGATACCGCCAGATGGTCCTTTTTCTTGGAAATCCAGATCAGGCTGTTAAATTTTTCCGGAAGTTCCGTGGCGATCGGTGTGATTAGAAGCGAAAGGATCATCGGGGAAACATGAAAAAATTCGGCAATTTGCACGATCCCGCGAATAAAATAAAAAGCCCCTCCGATAATCAGTCCCAGACCTGCAAAGGTTTGAAACAGCATGGTCAGGGTGCCGTCTTTCTTAAAAAGTTTTTGAAAATATAAGGGGTCGAGATCGAGGTGATCGTCCGAAGGCCGGTTCAAAATGATTTTCAAATACCAGGCGTAAAGACCAATTAAAAAGAATCCGGTTAAATAATGGGCCAGCCGGTTGGGGATGGCCGTAGCGGCAATCGCGAGGGAAAAAGCGATTAAAAAATATTTTAAATCGAATGCGATTTCATGAAAATTGAGATGTAGACGGCCTGTCCTTTTTCCCCTCATCGCAAAGAAATAGACCCCGGATCCGACTAACGGGAGCGTGAGCGTCGATAGCATAAAGGGAGCCCCCAGTATCGCCCCGGTTCCTATTTCTTCTTCCGCATGGCCGGTACCGAACAGAATGGCGATTAAAGGAATCAGGGTTTCGGGAAGGGCCGTTCCGACGCCAGCCAGAACGGACCCTGTCGCTCCGTGGGATAAATTATACCGTTTTCCGATCCATTCGATTCCGTTGGTAAAGACCGAGCTTCCCAAAAGGGTGACCGCAAGAGACAACACGATCAGCGTCAGCGAATAAATCATTTTTTTCCTTTTGTTGAAAGGGTAAGTAAAATTTCAGCGTCTATCTGTTTCATCATATCCCTGAGTGGGGTTTGATGTTTCATTGCTATTTTTTTGCAATCTTCATATTCCGGAACGATTCTGACGTCAGGCCCGATAAATGATTTTTTTATTTTGACCCACCCATAAGTTGTTTTAATACGATCTTCCACTCTTTTAAGGAGGAGCCGGTTTAATATCTGAACCCGGAGTCCCAGAGAAGAGGTCTCTTTAAATATCAGTTCCGAAAGGGAGGCCAGCCTGCCGGGGGGAGAAAGAACGGTCAGCAGGATGGCCGGCCTCCCTTTTTTCATGATCACGGGAGTCAGGGTGACGTCAAGAGCGCCCTTTTGTAAAAGATGTTCGATCAGAGTTTCATAGACTTGAGGGTTCAGATCGTCAATATGGGTTTCAAGCTGATAGACCTGATCCTGGAGAAAAGGCTCCGGTTGATGTCCGATCATCAGGCGGAGGAGATTGGGCGATTCTTTAATGACAAAATCTCCCGCGCCCAGCCCCGTTTTTTGAAGGGTGATTAACGGGAGGGAGCCAAACGAACTGGCCAGTGTCGAAAGGATAGCGGCGCCGGTGGGAGTGGTCAGCTCTTTTTGAATTCCATTAGAATAGACAGGAATATTCTTTAAAAGTTCGACCGTCACAGGACCCGGAGCGGGAAATCGGCCATGGGCCGTTTCAATAAAACCTCCTCCCAGGTTAATTGCGGAGGCGTGAATTTCATCAATCCCTAAAAACTCGAGTCCCGAAACCGCTCCCGCAACGTCGATGATCGTATCAAGTCCCCCCAGTTCCTCAAGGGAGACCAATTCGGCGGCTATTCCATGGACTTTTCCCTCTCCCACTGCCAGCCGTTCAAAAATCATAAGGGTCTTCTTTTTGATCGATGGGGAAAGGGGGCTTTTTTGAATGAGTCGGGTGATGGAAGAGAGATGGCGCAATCGGGGAGGAGGATCCGAAGACAAAAGCACATCGACTTTGGTCGCCTGGAGATGCCCCCTCTTGACTTTTCTCGAACGAAGTTTCACCCCTTTGGGAATCAGGGACAACACAGTTTTATTCAGGACCGAAACGGGAAGCCCGGCATCCACCATGGCGCCGAGGATCATATCGCCGCTGACTCCTGAAAAACAATCAAAATAGGCTATTCTTTTCATTCCATCCGAAAGGTCAAAGTCATTTAAGCGTATTGATCCGATGCGCCAGAACGGCGGCGCCAAAGCCATTATCGATATTCATGACGCCGATTCCCGAAGCGCAGGCATTGAGCATCGTCAGCAGGGGGGCAATGCCGTTAAAAGCAGCTCCATATCCCTGGCTCGTCGGAACGGCGATGAGCGGCCTGTCGCTGAGCCCTCCGATGACGCTGGGAAGGACTCCATCCATTCCGGCGATAACTATTAAAACTCTGGCCCGCTCGAGCTCCTTTTTTTTGTCCAGGATCCGGTGAATTCCGGCTACGCCCACATCGTAGAGCGTTTCAACACGGCTTCCCAGGATTAAAGCAGTCTCTCTGGCCTCTTCCCCCACGCTGATATCCGACGTTCCGGCTGTGATAATCAGAACCAATCCTTTTTTCCGAGTCTCTTTTCGAGGATTAAACGCCACAACGGTCCTCCCCAATTCGTTATAACTGGCATCCGGAAATTCGCGGAGGATTGCCTCAAACGTTTCGGGCCGGACCCGCGTGGCCAGAATTTTGGAGTGCCGGTCGAGTGAATGCCGGAATAAAGCGAGGATCTGCCGATCGGTTTTCCCCTGGCAAAAAATAACCTCCGGAAAGCCCTGCCGGAGATGCCGGTGATGGTCCAGAACGGCAAAACCAAGTTCCTCCTGCGAAAAGCCTTTGAGCGCGGAAAGAGCCTCATTCACCGATGTTTTCCCGGTCTTCACGCCCAGGAGGAGTTTTCTAATCTGGTCAGGGTTCATTTTATTTTCAGGCTGGCGGGGGTTTCAGTTCCAGCAAAGGGTAAATGATGCCGGTGATATGGGAATTCACCCTTTTTAAATTAGTCAAGACATCCAGATGGATTGCGCTGGTTTCAATCGACTCTTTATACCCCGCATGCAGACGCTGGATATGGGCCTGATGAAGCGCCCGTTCTTTCTGGCTAATCACCGCCTTTTCTTTCAGGACTCTTTGGGCTGCCTCCAGGTCTTGATGTTCAACGGCCAAAATCATTTGATCATAATTCCTGCCGACCATCTGATGCAACTCAATTATTTCAGAGAGCCCTTCGGCGGAAAACTGGAGCCCTTTTAAAATTTTTTTCTTGGCCAGTTCCAATAGGTTTTTGTCGATAATATCTCCGATATTTTCCAGATCGTTAATCATTGAGAGGAGGGCGATCTCCCGGGCCGCTTCTTCTCTGGATAACATCTGATGATTGAGTTTGGTCAGGTAAAGCTTGATTTCCCGGTCGAGCGTATCTACCCAATCGTCTTTCTTTTCAATGGCCTCGGCCAGTTCCAGGTTGTCGTCGATAAAAACGGTCAGCGTTTGCTGGTACATCTCTCTCACGATTTCGCCCATCCGGAGGGCTTCTTTGGTCGACTGGCTGAGCGCGACCGGGGGGGTCTGGAGCAGTTCCAGTTCCAGATATTTGGTTTTAGGAAAAGTGTCAACCTCGGCAGTTGCGGGAAGCCACCGGATGATCAGCCGTGAAAAGGGGCCGGTAAACGGGAAAAAGAGAAGCGCCAGAATGAGATTAAAAAAAGTATGCGCATTGGCGATCTGTCTCCCCGCATCGGCAGACGAAAACAATACGAACGACTCAAAGGGATAAAGAAAAGGGAGAAAAACCAGGACGCCGATCAATTTGATCATAAAATGAGAAAGTGCAATCCGTTTTCCTTCGAACGAACTGCCGATGCTTGAGATCAATACCGTGGTGCAGGTTCCGATATTGGCCCCGAGAATCAGAGGAATGGAAACGGTCAGCGGGATCATATTATGGGTGGCGGCGGCAAGAATAATTCCAACAGCGGCCGTACTGCTGTTTAAAAGGGAAGAAAAGATAGCGCCGAGAACGATTCCCAGGAGAGGGAAAAGAAGGACCTGGTGAAATAACTGCTGAACCCAGATAAGGTCTTTGAGCGTCGCCATGCCGAGAATCATGATTTTCAAGCCGAGAAAACTCAGCCCGAGGCCCAGAACCGAAAGGCCGAAAAATTTAATTTTTTCTTTTTTTGAAAGAAAAAAAATGAAAAAACCGCCCCCGA
>JBGPKT010000104.1:0-8237 GCA_041486115.1 Nitrospiria bacterium
AGACTCATACCCCATCGCCTGAAGAATAGCGATGTCTTTCATCTTATGACTGACCGTCATCATCAACACATTGTAAATCCCGAATCCCGCAACAAGCATAACGACCGCCACGATAAGGTAGCGCATCATGTTCTGCAGACTAAAAATGGTAAAAATATTTGAATTGCGCTGATCCCAGCTTTCAATCTTCTCGGCACTTATGCGTGACCAGGTGGTCGCAAGTTTTTCGGATTGTTCATAATCGGTCAAACGCACGTCAATTTCATTGACGCGGTTTAATGTGTGATTTAATTTCTGAACATCCGCAAGCGCGCCGTAGGCTTGTAAATCAGTCTGCTTATTTCCACTATCGAATGTTCCAACGATTTGAAAAGGGATCGGAGTGCCGTTGCCAATTGAAATCATCACGTTTTGTGAAAGTTTGGCTCCCAGTTGACGAAGCAACTCTTTGCCGACAACCATTCTATTGCCGCCCGTTCCTATGTCAGTAAACTTTCCATCGACCATGTTTGAGGCGATGGTATTTACCTTGGACTGGTGTTCCGGAAGACAGCCCGTGAGGTTCGCTGAAATGGAAGTGCCCCCCTTGGAAAAAAGGGCCGCGACGCTGACCTGTGGGGAGTAGGCTTCGACTCTCGGATCGGTTTCCAGCCGTTTATACCAACTTTGTGGACTTTCGATACGGTTATAATCTTTTCTTCCTGCGGGAACCGAAGTCCAAAAAGCGTGTTCAATTTTGTTCCCGAAAAAGGCTTCATCTAACGAGTGAGGTTCTAGAAATTCTTGGCGGGCCTGAATAAAAATGTGTGCGCTATTATTAACGAGTTCTTCAACAATATAGTTCTGGAATCCGACAAAAAAGCCGGAAATAGTGACATAACCTGCTGCTCCCAAAAAAATTCCGAGCAAGGTCAAAAGAGACTGTTGCTTTCTGGAAAAAAGATATCTTATGGCGAGAGAGATCATTTGATTTCCCTTTTGACGAGGACGGCCTGATCTCCAGCCTCCACGTCGCCACTGATGATTTCCGCATAGGTTCCGTCAATAAGGCCTAGTTTGACAGGTACCCGACGAGTTTTTCCATTACGACTTAAAACGAGATTTTTATCCTCTAACGACGCAATTGGAACGAGAAGCACATCCTGTTTTTCCTGAAGAATAATGGATACGTCTGCCGTCATTCCGGGAAGGATAACTTTTGGAAGTGGTTGAACGGAAATATGCGCAAGAAAATCCCCTCCATTTGAATAGATGGATTCAACTCTTCCCTTAAACACTCTGTCTCTAAGGCCGTCAAAACTAATGTGAACTGGAAGACCTGGTTTGAGATGGAGTGCTCCTTGCTGTTCTAAAGATACGAGGAGATACGTGTCAGTGGGATCGACAAGGGTCATCACGCTAGTTTGCGCATAAACTGTTTCGCCCTCTTTAAATGGCGCAGAGACAACAATTCCCGAAAAAGGAGCTCTGAAGTCCCCGATGCCTTCAAGATTGACCAAACGCGCGCCTTTAGCTACGACTTCTCCCTCTTTTGCAAAGAGTTTACGAATGGTTGAGGTCACGCCGCTTTTAATGGAAAGACTTCTTTGAGCAGTCAGCGTCCCTATTCCGTAGACCGATTCAACAATAGAGCCCCTCTTGATCACCTCATAATCGACCGCACTGTGCTGTTTTTTCTTAAACAGTGCAAAACTAATCACTGCAACTAATGCCACGCCGGCCAACAGGATCCAAACCTTCCTGCTCATTTAGTTCCTCCGGTATCTTCTTGAGAGTCGACTGCTATTTTAGAGGACTCGACGAGAAGTCTGAAATAGTCATAGATAGTCATGATTCGTGTTCGCTCTAGTTTTCGTTTGGATTCTTGCCAGCTCGTCAAAGCAGTTAAAACATCAATATTTGTAGCGACACCCAGACGATTATCTCGGTGGAGGAGTTCGTAATTCCTTCGAGATAAGTCAGAAGCCTTGGAATATCTCTTAAGCTGATCAAAATCAGCTTGAACTGTGCGAAAGGCAGTTCTTACGGATTGCACTGCCAGTTCCCGGGTTTGTCGCAACGTTACTTCTTTAGAACGCTGAATGACGGAGGCCTCGTTCACCTGGGCTTTTGTAAGACCACCCGAGAAAAGGGGAAAACTCAGCGTAAGACTCGTATCCCAATCTACGCCTTGATAAATCCCTGTCGGACGAAACACGTAGTAGTTAGCACTTAGTCCAAGATTCGGATAAAAGCCGGATTTAGCAATCTGGACACCCTCTTCCGCTGCGAGAAGATTACTTTTTGATTGCCGGATATCCGGACGCTGTTCAGAATATTCGAGCCACAGAGCAAGATTTTTTAAATCGCTCGGAAGTGGAGTTGAATCCATTAGCTTTGCATCAGACGAAAGACCCGTCAAATAAGTTAAGGTCTCCTGGTAGGTCACAAGCAGGCCCGCAGTTGCAGAGACAGAAGCTTCAAGGTTCGCGATTGAGGATTCCGCTGCGACGAAATCAGCCTCTCGCGCGCGCCCGCTTTTTATAGCAGTTGCGAGTTCTGACTTTCTTATTTTTGTACTTTCAATTTGCTCCTGGTATTGGACGATGTCCGATTGATATATGAGAACTGAGTAAAAAGCTTGAGCGGTATCTTTATAGAGCTGCCGAAGCGCCTGTTTTTTTTCCCATTCGTAACCTTCTTTGAGATTTTTTCTCTGTTTGACGGTAGCAAGATCCTTAAAGCCTTGAAATAGATTCTGGCTTAAATTGATATTTGCAGTGGCTTGGTTGGTCGAAAAAAGATTGTTTGCCAGTGCATTCATCGACTGTGCCTGTTGAAGGGATGCAGCCTGAAGAGATAGCGACGGCATATAACCCGCACGTGCTTGTTTAATTTGCGCATCCGTTTGATCAATCTGATCTGTGCTCGTTACAACGGTCGCACTTCGCACTAAGGCAAGCTTGAAACAATCATCAAGCGTGTAGGTTCGATTTTCGGCATGTGCAACCGTGCAAAAAAGGACGGATATCATCATGAAGCCACGAATGGTAACCATCAACATTGACCTCATACGTGACTCGTTACGCCGATCAGCCGGCCTATTCCTTGCCGAAGCATTTCGAAGGTTATTAACAGAGAAACAAAACCTCCTCAATCTGTTTCCAGCGCATAGATTCAATGTCCCTGTTGCCGTTCTTCAGGTCATTTAGTATAGGAAAATGAGAGCTGCCCTAAAAATAAGATTCATTGATTATTAGCCGTTATTTCTCCCGACTAGGTCCTCCGCGTGTTGACTCCCAGGACGGCCCAGAGGGGACAAAAATTGATCGCCCCCGTGATAATGGCAATTGCGCCAAGTCCGATCGAGGCCTCCATTCCCCAAGGGGGAAGCTCCCCAAACAATCCCGCTAAAACCAAAATTATCCCGACGGACAATCGAATCCATTTTTCAGTACTTCCGATATTTCTTTTCATAATGTTCCCCTCTCTCTTTTTCTTGAATAGTCCGTTTTATGAAAAGCGGCATCAAGCTCTCACTTCTTTGCATCGAATTCAGGGCAATTCTTTTTTCTTAAAAGGTTACCTTATTTTAAGTTATCAAAACAACTGATAGTTGTGATTGGTATTCCCTGCCAGTCCCTAATCTTCACCGTCATTCGTCTTTAATAATCGATAAATTATTGTTTACAGAGCCATTGTCGCAAGGCTAAAATCAAGTTCGAGGCCAATTGAAATCCAGAGCAAGATTTTTGCCATAAGATTAAATAGAAATAATCCAACTTCTGAGAGATTAAAATGCCCGGGTTTGAAAAAGAAATGCTGATCAGAGCCAATCGTCAGTTCTACCTTGCCTTTGAAAAACTCGATATCAAAGAATTGGAAAAAGTCTGGGCCCAGGAGGATTATGTCCAATGTATTCACCCGGGATGGTCTCCTTGTTCGGGATGGCAAAAGGTTCGGGACAGCTGGGTGCTCATTTTCAATCATACCCGGTCCATTCGTTTTTCCATCACTGATATCAAGGTACATTTTCAAGGATCCGTTGGATGGGTGATTTGCTTCGAAAACCTTGAAAGCCGGGATGGCGAAAAATGGATAAAAAGCCAGGTTCTGGCAACCAACGTTTATGAGATGAAAGAGGGAACCTGGAAATTGGTGCACCATCATGGATCGCCTATTTTTCAGGATAACCCGGCAACGACCGAAGGAACATTCGAAGATATAGCGTAATCAGATAAAAATGCCCCCACGCTCGCCTATCCCAGCCCCTTCCTTCCGGCGGAACCTCCCTTTGTATGCCAGGGAGCGCTCGTTTCCCGCCTATCGTTTTGTGCCCGGGCTTTACCCGCATCCGACTCGTGATCCGAAGGGGCACAGTTATCAGTCCGGCCGCCCGCAAGAACATCCCTCCTGGAGCCCCGATCAATGGAACACACTGGAGACCTACCTTCGGGGGGTTGACCTATTTAACAGGTTCTATTTTTGGGAGGCCCATGAAGTATGGGAAGCCCTTTGGACAAGCCTGCCGGCCAACAATGATGCAGCCCGATTTCTGCAGGGAATAATCCATATCACAGCCTCCTTTTTAAAAATCCATATGAATGAAATTTCCGCATCTCAGAAGCTTTGGGATTCGGCATTGGCCCTCCTTGAACCATTTAAAGAAAACACGTGGATGGGAATAGAGGTCAACCGGCTTCTTAAAGAGGTGGAGGTTTATCTCCTTCCGATAAAAAGAGGATCCGTTCCAACAATCGGCGGGAATACCCCGTCGATCCAATTAGTTATAAAAATTTAGCGACAGACGCCCTGCAACGCTGAATCGTAAAGTGAGTTCTTGTTATACTTTTAGCAACATTAAAAGATGAAATCTTTTAGATCTTTTAGATAAAAGTCTCCCATTAAAATTAGCCTTTTAAAATACAAAATCCATAAGGTGTTGATTTATAAAGAATAGCTGTACCATTCATTTGGCATTCCCTTTGCTTTCATATATAATATGAACTTATGAAAAAAGATGCGACAATATGGTTTTTGTCAATTTCGTTCTTACTCCTTACAATGGCAGGATGTGGCGGAAGTAACGCAGGTTCAAGTGGATCGTTATCGAGTGTCATCGCGGTTGCATGTTCTCCCTGGACGTTAAAGACATCCAATCCCCTGTTTCAAGTGGTCTGGTCGGGGTCCCAATTTGTGGCCGTAGGAAGTTCCGGGACGATTCGCACATCCCCCGACGGCATCGTATGGACCACCCGAACATCGGGGGCGGTGAACCCATTAGTCGGTATTAACTGGTCTGGCACCCAATTTGTCGCAGTAGGACCTTTTGGCACCATCGTCACTTCTCCCGACGGCATTGCCTGGACAACCCGACCTTTGGGGGCAACGTATTCTCTATATGGCGTTGCCTGGTCTGGTTCCCAGTTTGCCGCCGTGGGAAGTTTTGGCGTTATTCTGACATCCCCCGATGGCAATATATGGACGCCGCAAAACTCAGGAACTACCCATTATTTATATGGCGTTTCCTGGGTCAATAGTCAATTTATCGCGGTGGGAGATTCGGGAACCCTATTGACATCCGCAGATGGCAAGAACTGGACGATCCAAACGTCGGGGACAACCCGTTCCCTGAATGGTATTGCCTGGTCAGGAGCTGAATTTGTGGCCGTGGGCAAATCAGGGACCCTCCTGAGATCCGTAGACAACGGCATCACCTGGAAAACCCAAAATTCTGGAACTACCCATTCGATCAACGACATCCTTTGGCACATTAATCAATTTTACGCAGTGGGAGACTCAGGAACCCTCCTGTCCTCCCCAGATGGCATCGCATGGGCGGCCCAAACCACAGGAACAACCAATTCCCTGTTTGGCATCGCCTCTGGCATGTCTTCCTCTGGAACCCAATTTGTCGTAGTAGGACCTATGGAAACTATTCTTAGATCTTCGGACGGCAGCCATTGGACAACTGAAACCGCAGGAACAAATAATAACCTGCATGGAGTTGCCTGGTCCGGCTCCCAGTTTGCCTCAGCGGGAAATTCTGGCACCATTCTGACATCCGAAGATGGCAGTGCATGGACCGCTCAAGCCTCGGGGACCCCGAATGACCTGAATGGCATTGCCTGGTCCGGCTCTCAGTTTATCGCGGTGGGAGATTCGGGAACCATTCTTACATCTTCGGGCAACAGCGCCACATGGACTGCTCGAACATCGGGAAAAACGAATGCCCTGAATGGCATTGCCTGGTCCGGCTCTCAGCTTGCCGCAGTGGGAACTCTCGGCACTATTCTGACATCTTCAGACAACGGCACCACATGGACCTCCCGAACTTCGGGAACCACGAATGCCCTAAATAGTGTTACCTGGTCCGGAACCCGCTTTGCCGCAGTGGGAAATGTCGGAACCATTCTGACATCTTCAGACAACGGCAGCACGTGGACCGCTCAAGCCTCGGGGACAACCCATTACCTATATGGTATTGCCTGGTCCGGCACCCAGTTTGCCGCAGTGGGAGATTCGGGAATCATATTGACGTCGCCGAACGGTCATACATGGACGACCCAAATTTCAGGAACAACCAGCGCCCTGGTTCGTATTACCTGGTCCGGCACCCAGTTTGCCGCAGTAGGAAATGTCGGAACCATTCTGACATCTTCAGACGGCATCACATGGACCGCTCAAACCGCAGGAATAACCAGTGCCCTGTACGGCATTACCTGGTCTGGGACTCAGTTCGTCGCAGTGGGAAGCTCCGGAACGATCCTCACCTCATGCACAGGCGGAGAAAATTTCAGCGGAGCCACTTCGGGCGGGCTTCCTTCAGTTCCAGAAGGCGTCGTTGCCGGGCAAGGAGCGCCTGGCATCATTAGTATTACCTGGACCGATACTCCCGGGGCGACATCCTATAACATCTATATGGACATCAAACCGGGGGTATCTACAACGACCAACGTTTCTAAAAACAGCGTAGCGACCCCGCCGTTTTCCCAATCCGGACTGACAACTGGATTTACCTATTATTTTATAGTCACTGCGGTAAATGGGTCCGGAGAAAGCCCTGCGTCGGCCGAAGTGTCAGCTATTGCGCCGTAGTTTTTTAATGATCTGGAGATTCCGGAAAACAGGACATTATGCCTTTTCCTAAAGAACAGAACGCCCTCGGCGAGTTTGTGCGGCAGGAAGACCCATTTCGGAGTTGGGTCTCTCGCGATGGCTCTTCAGGTTATCCGGCCGAAGCCAACCGTTATCATCTCTATGTTTCGCTCGCCTGCCCCTGGGCCCACCGGACTATAATCATTCGAAAACTAAGGGGCCTTGAAGAGGCCATCGGAATGACCGTGGTCGATCCGATCCGGGACGCACGCGGATGGGCATTCCGAAACGGTCCCGGATTTTCCGAAGATCCGGTCAACGGATTTAAGTTTCTAAGTGAGGCCTACCGGGTGATGGACCCGAATTTCAATGCCCGCGCCACAGTCCCCGTTCTCTGGGACAAAAAAGAAGGCCGGATCGTGAACAATTCAGATGATGATATCATGCGGATGTTTAATGGCGAGTTCAATGCCTTCACCTCGAACGATTTGGATTTTTATCCGGCGAGCCTTCGTGAGGAAATCGATCAGGTTAATAGTCTCGTCTATCCCAATATCAATGATGGCGTCTACCGGGCGGGGTTTGCAACCACTCAGAAGGCCTATGAACGATCCGTTTATAAACTGTTTGACGCCCTGGACGAGCTCGAGAAACGGCTGTCAGGCCAGCGTTATCTGGCCGGCCATCAACAGACCGAAGCCGACTGGAAACTGTTTACAACACTGATCCGGTTCGATGCGGTTTATTACATTCATTTTAAATGCAATATCCGCCGCATCGTCGATTATAAAAATATTTATGGATACCTGAGAGACCTCTATCAGCATGATGGAATCGCGGAAACCGTCAATTTTTACCATATTAAACGGCATTATTTTATGACTCACGAAGACATTAATCCGAACCGTATTGTCCCGGCGGGACCCCAGCTTGATTTTACGTCCCCTCATGGGAGAAATTCGCTCAAATAAAAAAGCCGTTGTTTTCTGTTAAAAAACAACGGCTTTATGGATGTGCCATCTATAATAAAATTTAATGAAATTAAATTAAGATTATATCTTCACAACAGATGTTGCCTGGGGACCTTTTGCTCCCTTGGTCACTTCAAATTCAACTGCTTCGCCTTCGTTTAATGTCTTGTAACCATCTCCTTTAATTTC
>JBGPKT010000105.1:0-8195 GCA_041486115.1 Nitrospiria bacterium
AGTTGATTGCAAAAGCTATTCATTTTAACAGCCCGCGGAAAGATTATCCCTTCAGGGCCATTAACTGCGCGGCGATTCCCGAAAGCCTGATAGAAAATGAATTGTTCGGGCATGAAAAAGGTTCCTACACAGGAGCGATTGGTACGGAAATAGGCCTTTTTGAAGCCGCCGATAAGGGGACCCTTTTACTCGATGAAATAGGGGATCTGAGCCAGCATATTCAGGCCAAGCTTCTCCGGGCATTGCAGGAAAAGGAGATCAGGCGGATCGGTGGAAAAGAGGACATTAAAATCGATGTCAGAGTGATTGCGGCGACGAATAAGAACCTCCCCCAGGAGATCAAAAAAGGGAATTTCAGGGAGGATCTCTTTTATCGGCTCAATATCATTTCAATGCAGTTGCCTCCTTTGAGGGAGCGAGGGTCCGATATTCCGGACTTGATTTCGCACTTTCTTAAAAAATTCAACCGGCAGGCAGGGAAACAGATCAAAAGTATTTCTAAAGAGGCTTTCCAGACGTTATTGAATTATTCCTGGCCCGGCAATGTCAGACAGCTGGAGGGAGTGATGGAGCGGACGGTCCTCTTATGCGAATCGGACGTCATAGAGATTGAAGACCTCCCGCTTGAAATCAGAAAACCCTCGCTTCCATTAAGCGGCATTGATTTTGACCTCCCGCCCGAAGGTTTTTCGATGGAAGCGTTTGAAAAACAACTCCTGATAAAAGCGATGGAAAAAAGCGACTGGGTCATTGCAAAAGCGGCTAAAATGCTCGGCCTCACTTATAAAACCCTCCAATACCGGCTCGACAAATTCGACCTCAAAAAGAGCCCTTAATGTGATACCTCAAATAAGGCAACTTCCTCCTGATAAAAGGTATTATAAGAACGGACATGAGGGTTGCCTTGCAAGGAAATTTTTAAAGTCATTGATAATACGTTATAATTTTTAAATTATGAAGTTTTGTAAAAATGGTTCTATTTTTGCATATATAGTAAAACAGATTTGCACGGTTCTATAAGAGTATAAGAGCGAGAAACTGGCTTTGCCAGTTCGAGCGAGGGGTTCGGGGGCATTGAGAGCGTAGCGAACAGGCCCCTGAATATATGATCCGGGCTTAAAATTATAAAAAGAGGGGGGGTGAAACAGAATGAAAAAAATCTATTCCTTAGTTGTTGCGTTAATGATGATTGGTGCTTTTGGTACCATGACTTTCGCTCAGGAAGCTCCTAAAGCCGAAGCCCCAAAGGCGGAAGCTCCTAAAGTAGAAGCTCCTAAAGTAGAAGCTCCTAAAGCTGAAGCCGGTAAAGCAGAAGCTCCTAAAGCGGCTAAAAAAGCCAAAAAGGCTAAAAAAGCAAAGAAAGCCAAAAAAGAAGAGAAGAAAGAAGAAGCAAAATAGTTTTTCAAATGGCCATTTTATGGCCATTAAGACCCCCGGTTATCCGGTGATGTGCGGAAGGGTTTGTCCGCTATTATCAAAATACAGTTACAGCAAAAAAAGCACGGTAGAGATACCGTGCTTTTTTTTTGAGGATTTATTGATAAAAGTTGAGTTTTATGCAAAAATCTAAAACACTTTGAGAATTCAAACAGGTTAAATTCTATGAAAGGACTGAGATGAGATTTAAATCATTTAAACCATTGTTGGGCGTTTTATTTTTATTGATATTGATCCCGATGTTGTCGGGATGCGAGGCAAAAAAATTAAAAGATGAAAATGTGAAGCTGAAACAGCAATTTGAAAAGATGTCGGAAGAGAACAAAGGGATGCAGACGGATCTGGAGCTGTTAAGAAAAGAAAACGAACAGGCGAAACAAAAAGTGACGGCGCTCGAAGAGGAAAATAAATCTTTGAAAAAAGAGATCGAGACCCTTAAGAAGAAACCTGCCCCTAAAAAAACAACCGCTAAAAAAACCGATACCAAAAAGAAAAAGAAAAAAAACACGACGGCTAAATGACGTTCCTCAATGACTTCATCCTTTATGGCATTGTTCCGGGTGTCATTTCTCTGGCGATATTTTCCGGGGTTTCAATCGGAATCTATTCGCTAGGAAACAGCCTTCTTCCGCGTTACCGCCAGTACAGGACAAAAGTCATCAGGACGACCCTCTCTTCGCTCGACGAACAATTCCTCTTTGTGACCCCGCGCCAGGCCGGAATGATTCATCTCCTGACCACTTTGATTTTTATTCTCATCGGATCGGTCGTCGCAATGGATGCGTCCTGGGGCGGGTTTCTCCTGGCGGTTTTCCTCTTTGGGACGGCAGGATACCAGCTTCCGAATTTAGCGATCCGGTTTTTCTCCCGGAAAAGGCTGGAGAAGATCGAACGACAGATCCCTGACCTTCTCAAGATGATGTCCGGATCTCTTCGTGCGGGGTTGAGCCTTTCAGAGGCGATCAAACAGGCGGTGAGGGAAATTCCGCCTCCGATTTCCCATGAACTCGGTCTTGTTTTAAAAAAGATAAAAATGGGTGAGAGTTTCGAAGAGAGTCTTAAATTTCTCGATCGCCGGCTCGGGTTAGAAGACCTGAGCCTGATGGTCTCGGCGATGATTTTATCCAACGAAGCGGGGGGATCGTTGACCCCGGTTCTTGAACGTCTGGAGGAGACGATCGAAGAGAGAGCCCGTCTCAAGGGGAAGATCAATGCCTTAACGGCTCAGGGAAAGATGCAGGGGTGGGTCGTCGGGCTTCTCCCGTTCATTCTTGGCGCAATCCTTTTTTTAATCGACCCGGCGTTAATGACCCCTTTCTGGACGACTCCTGCCGGCGGAGCGGGGTTGCTGGCGATTTTGTTGCTGGAGATTTCCGGTTTCTGGCTGATTAAAAAAATCGTGGAGAGCGGCGAGGTTTAATTCTTGACTCTGTTCATCAATTTTTTAGTTTTCATTTCGGCCGCCTGGGCGGCTCATCATTTGTTCCGATTGGTGGACCGCTTGCGCGGAACGATTAGTCCGCCTCCGATCCAAAAAGCGGAACATCACCGGCGAAGTGCAGAACGGGTTGTCTGCCGAGGTGCGGAACGGTTTGTCCGCTCGGACCGATTCTCCCCTTACCTCTCTTATCTTCAACAGAAAATAATAACGGCCCGCTGGACGATGACCCCTGAGAGATTAATCGCCCTCCAGATCTTGGCCGGCGGTGGGGCGATGATACTGGCGCTGGCCGGAATCCCTTTTTTTCAAAACCGATGGCCTGCCTTGAGTGTCATGCTTCCCCTTTTGGGCCTCTTCTTTATCATCGGTCTGGCTTTTCCCCTTCTTTTTTTATTGAGCGCCGTCGAAGCGAGACAAAAACATATGGTGAAGGACCTGTCTTATTATCTCGATTTGATGATGTTAGGGGTTGAGGCGGGGCTCGATTATTTAACGGTATTGGCCAGAGTCATGGAAAATTCCAAACCGGGCCCTCTCAAAGAAGAACTGGAGGCGATGGTCCGGCAGGTCCGGATGGGAAAAAGCCGGTCAGATGCATGGCGGGAGTTCTCAGACCGGATCAGCCTTCCGGAAATCCATTCGCTGATTCTGGTTTTTATTCAGACCGATCAGATCGGAAGCCCTCTCTCGGCGGCGCTCCGCCAGCTCTCGGAGGGAATCAAAACCAAAAGATTCCAGCTGGCCGAAAAACGGGCCTACCAGATGCCGGTTAAAATGCTGATCCCCCTTTTAGGGTGTATTTTCCCTGCCGTCTTTATATTGATTTTTGAACCGTTGATTTTACGCTTCTTACAGCTCTTTTAACGGAACAGGATGGATATCGGACAACTCGAACAATTCGAAGAAATCGGCAGGGGCGGCATGGGGATTGTCTACAAAGCCTGGTCCACTGGCGCGAAGCGCTGGCTTGCGGTTAAAAAACTCCATCCTCAACTGGCGGCGGACCTCCGCTATCAAAAACTGATTCAAAAAGAAGCGCTCAGCCTATCCCTTTTAAAGCACCCCAATATCGTTTCGCTTATCGCTTTCGGCTCGGTTTCATCCGGGGAAATTCCGGTCTTTGGATCGGTCGCGGACAATTCGTTCCGCGCAAGCGATCCATCCGGTCTTTGGACCGACCGATCCATAGGTCGGAGGGTCGGAGATGAATATGGCATGGTCATGGACTATATCGATGGATTGAATTTAAAAGAGTGGCTCATCGTCAACGGTCCCCCCTCTTTTGAACGCCTTCTGCCTCTTTTTCTGGAGATCTCCTCCGCTCTGGCCTATCTCCATCAAAACAATATTTTTCATCTGGATTTAAAACCTGAAAACATTTTGATTTCTCATGCCGGCAAGCCTTATCTTTCTGATTTCGGGATAGCCTCCATTCAAGGCGACCTTCAAAATACGGCGCCGCTCACCGGTCCCTTCGGAACGCTCGAGTATATCTCCCCGGAACAGGCCAGAGGGGAAGCGCCGGACGGAAGGAGCGATTTATATTCGCTCGGAATGATTTTTTATACCCTTATCCATGGAAAGAGTTTTTTTAAAGGGATGGAGAAAACAGCGGTTTGGGGGAAGATCGTTTATGAGACGCAACCGTTTTCATTAACCTTTCCCCCTGAAATCCCTCCGCATTTTCAATCGGTCATCCGAAAATTAGTTGAAAAGGAGCCGGCGCAGCGATTTCCCGATGTCCAATCGTTACTGGAACAGTGGCGACCGGTTGGATCTATGGATCGACCGGTCGGCGCATCGACAGGCCGCCTGTTCAGCGCGTCGTCGTTTGAAAAACCGGTGATTCTGGCTTTTGGTCTGGCCCTGGTGGTCGTTTTATTTTTAATCGGGAAAATGTTTGAACCCCCGAAGTGCGGAACGGGTTGTCCGCCTCAGATCGCAAGGGTTCAATCTCGCGATCAGCAGGTTATTCAGGAAGTTCATGAAACGCCGGCGATGATGAACGGCGAAATTCCAACCGGGTGCAGAACGGGTTGTCAGAAAATTGAAATAGTTTTTTTAAATAAAGAAAAAGGGGTCGAAAAAGAGTTTGATTCTCCCGGTCCGGTCTTCGGATCGCCGGATCCACAGATCGGACTGCCGCCAACGCCGGATGACCATGAATTGGAAGCGTTTCTCATGGAGTTTAAGAGAAACGCCGAACAAAAGGACCTTGGCGCCATAGAAAAAGAGATCCGGTTGTCACCTTCCGGAAGGGAGAGGTTTCAGGAGATGTTCCGCGATTCCCGCGAAATCAACGTGGAATTTCAGCAAATCAAACGGGAAGGTGCTTCCATTATCGTCGATTCCCGGATGAGTCCGTCGATCCAGGGAACGCTTTTCTTTCAAGACCGGTCCTGGCATTTACAATTTTCCTCTTGATCTCCCCCAATCGGCTATTCCAATTAAAAAATAAATCTGTTAAGATCTTTCATTGATTTTATTACTATTTTTAATGGATATTCGTGTATTATCCCGATTTTAAAGAATTCGAACAAAAGGCAAAAGAGGGAAATTTAATCCCCGTTTACCGGGAGATCCTCGCCGACTTTGAGACCCCGGTTACCGCTTTTTTAAAAATTGACCATGGAGATTATTCCTATCTTCTTGAAAGCGTCGAGCAGGGAGAAAAGATCGGCCGCTACTCCTTTATGGGGAGCAGTCCGTTCATGGTCTTCCAGAGCAAGGGAAAGACGGTGACCCTCATCCGCGAGGGGAAAAAAGAGGTGATCCGGAAAGTCTCCGACCCGCTCAGGAAGTTGCAGGAGATTATGGCCTCTTTTAAGCCGGTGGTGACCGAAGGAATCCCCCCTTTCCATGGCGGGGCGGTGGGATATATGAGCTACGACGCCGTCCGTTTTATGGAAAAAGTCCCCGACCTGCTTCCCGATCCGCTTAAAGTCCCCGACCTTTTGTTTTTGATCACCGACACCCTTTTGGTCTTTGACCATATCAATCACCGGATCAAAGTGATATCAAATGCCCGGATTGAATCGAACGGAGTGCGGAACGGTTTGTCCGCGCCCAAAAAAGCCTACGACCGGGCGGTCAAAAAGATCGATCAAATTATTCAAAAGATCAACGCTCCATTGAAGCTAAGAAAAAAGGCTCGGAAAAAAAAGTCTGCAAGGCTTGTTTATGAAACCTCCAGGGAGGAATTTTTGAATGCTGTTACCGCGGCCAAAAAGCATATCAAGGCGGGGGATATTTTCCAGGTTCAGATCTCCCAGAGAATTTCGAAGACCCTTTCGGTTGATCCGTTTGATCTTTACCGTTCGTTAAGGCAGGTCAACCCTTCTCCTTATATGTTTTATCTGAAGTTAAAAGATTTAAAAATTGCCGGTTCCTCCCCGGAACTGCTGGTCCGGTCGGTCGGCGGAAAAGTCCAGACCCGTCCTATCGCAGGGACCTATAAAAGGGGGGCGACTGAAGAAGAGGACCGGATGCTTGAAAAGAAACTTCTGGCAGACCCTAAAGAACGGGCGGAACATGTCATGCTGGTCGATCTCGGAAGGAACGATCTGGGACGGGTCTGCGACTACCACACCGTCCATGTCGACGAGTTTATGATCATTGAGCGGTACTCTCACGTGATGCATATCGTTTCGAATGTGGTGGGGATTTTGAGAAAAGAGAAGAATACCTTTGATGTTTTAAAAGCCTGTTTCCCGGCGGGGACGTTAACCGGAGCCCCCAAAATCAGAGCGATGGAAATTATTGAAGAACTTGAAAAGAGCCGGCGGGGGATTTACGGCGGGGCGGTCGGATATTTTTCATTTTCGGGGAACCTCGATACCGCCATTGCGATCCGCACCATGGTGATCCATAAAAACAAGGTCTATTTCCAGGCCGCCGCAGGGATTGTGGCCGACTCGGTTCCCGAAAGCGAGTATGAGGAGACCCTGAATAAAATGAAGGCGCTTATGAAAGCGCTGGAGTTAGCCGAGCAAGGATTATAAAATGAAGCCAGATGTCCCGGATAGAACTGCCGGGGGATTGCCCTGCCGGGAACAGAGATAGGAAGTTGTCATTGCGAGCGAAGCGAAGCAATCTTGCCATCCTGAACCGAGATCGCCGCGCACCCTATGGGTGCTCGCGATGACAGGCCAGGGGAGCATGTGGAACTTAGAATATAAAATGAGCCTTAACCGATGATATTAGTGATTGATAATTACGATTCGTTTACCTATAACCTGGTTCAATATCTCGGAGAGATGAACCAGGTTCTGGAGGTCCGCCGAAACGACGAGATCACCCTGGCTGAGATTGAGAAGATGGCGCCCGATCAGATTGTGATCTCTCCCGGTCCAGGCACGCCGAAAGATGCCGGGATTTCCATTGCGTTAATCAAATATTTTGCGGGAAAAATCCCGATTCTCGGGGTCTGTCTCGGGCATCAGGCGATCGGAGAAGCTTTCGGCGGGGATGTGGTTCAGGCCGGCCGGATGATGCATGGTAAAACCTCCCCCATCTTTCATGACAACAAAACGATTTTCAAAGGACTTCCCAAGCCCTTTGAAGCGACCCGGTATCATTCGCTGATCGTTAAAAGGGAGACGCTCCCCGATTGTCTTGAAATCAGCGCCTATACCGCCGAAAATGAGATCATGGGGCTCAGGCACCGGGAATATCTCGTCGAAGGGGTACAGTTCCACCCGGAGTCGATTCTGACGACGTATGGAAAAGAAATTTTAGACCGGTTTATCCATCTGCGAAGCGCGGAACGGGTTGTCCGCAAACCCGCGCACAGCCGATAAATTCAATGATCAAACAATCGCTTTCGAAATTAATCGAAAAGGTCTCTCTCTCCGAAGAAGAAGCCTATCAGGTGATGACGCTCATCATGGAAGGGGGAGCGACCGATTCCCAGATAGCCGCCTATATGACCGCCCTCCGGATGAAAGGGGAGACGGTGGCAGAAATTGTCGGTTCGGCCAGGGCGATGCGCGAAAAAGCGACCCGGATCACCTCGAACGCGCCGAGGACGGTCGACACCTGCGGGACCGGCGGAGATCAAAAAGGGACCTTCAATATCTCCACGACATCGGCCTTTGTCATCGCCGGCGCAGGATTAACCGTTGCCAAACATGGGAACCGCTCGGTCTCTTCCTCCTGCGGGAGCGCCGATGTATTGAAAACGCTTGGAGTGAAAATCGATCTTCCTCCTGAAAAAGTTGAAACCCTCGTCAATAGCATCGGGATCGGATTTTTGTTCGCTCCCCTCTACCACGGATCGATGCGGCATGCCAAAAAACCGAGAGAAGAGACCGGCATC
>JBGPKT010000106.1:0-8086 GCA_041486115.1 Nitrospiria bacterium
AAAAATGCAAATTTTGCCGGACATTCGCGTAATCGTTCAGTCAATGGTTCTCAAGCACCTGGAATGCCCTTCTCTCCGACAGCTCCGAAGTTTACCACCTATTCTAATCACGGTACTGAAGGGTAACCAAACTTCGAAGAGTCTCCTTTCAGGGCACACCAGGCACTTTCGCATAAATGTCTCCCCTGTTCACTGAAGGGTTACAATAGAGGGAGCAATTAAATTGCATTTTCGTTCTTTTTGGAATATAATTTTTTGAACTTGCAATATTGATCGTTTACTCTCTAGGTCCGAAGAAAGATGAAAATTTTAGAAACGAAACGGGAAGGCAAGCAGGCGGGCGCCAAAACAGTTGTTTATGAATGCCGTTTTGGCCATATTTATGGTTGGACTTTTTATTCAAAAGAGGAAGAAGACTCCTTTCGTTTGGTAAGAGAAGATGAGGCTCTTGACTGTCCCACCTGTGAATTGACCCAGCTTGAAGCGGGGGTCGTTTCCCTGCAAAAACGGCTGGTTCAATTATCGGAACAGACGCTTAAAATCAGGAAAAGCGACCGTCGAAAAAAGAGTCTGCCGATTTCATTTTCCGACCGGCGGGGGGGGAGCCGTAGAAAAACAGACCGAAGAGGTACGAGTAAGCCCGCATCTTAACCCCCCGGCTACTTCTTTCCTGGCAACGTCCGATTAAATAAGGTTTTTTGCCCTATGTAGGCGGTTTCAAAATGGTTGTTCCAGATGTATTCCGCCAGAACATACCGTCCGTAAGTTTTTTCCTTGACCCTGGGGTTCGTTAACCGTTCTCCCCTGGCCCATTTGATGTCTTTAAAAACCAGGATGCTCCCTCTGACATAATCTCCGCTTCCGTTGGGCGGAATCCCCAGTTTCTCCAGCCCATTCCCTTTTCTCTCTTCGGCAAGATAATGGATCAAACTTTCAATCTGTTTTAAGGAAGCCCCATGTGGAATCAGAAGATGATTTTGTCCCGAGCTGTTATGAAAAACCACTTTAAAGGAGGGGGGATGAAAAATCTTTTCGCAGGGGGTGCCGCCGCATGGGGAGGAGGTACGACCATTTTTCTCGAGAGGGCGGGTGGTTCCGGGGACATTGGCGGCCTCCGGATTCGTGATCTGGAAGTCTCCGATAGCAGGAGAGGTCCCCGGGGCGGAAATGGAGAGTTCTTCGTCGCCGGCAGTAGAAGAATAAGAGAATCCGGTTATCGAAACAATAAAAATGATTAAAAAAATAAGAGGCTTCAATAAGAATTTCCATTTCGGTTATTAGAAGCTAATAAGAAAAAAGCAAGGGTTTTTTAAAATATATCAGATGATTTTTTTTTATACAAGGTTGATCTATTTAATTTTTGATTTTTTTATTCCAATGTGTTAGTTTACCACATTTTAAGGAGACCCTAAATGCCATACCGAAAACGGATTCAGATTAAAAAAGAACTTGAGCCGGTTCAAATTGAAACCCTTTTTGAAAAGGTTTTGAATACGATTGCCGAAAGAAAAACCCCCCTGTTGATTTTAGGGGGAGGGATTTTATTGTTTACCATTGCTTTTTATAGCTACATCTATATTTCCGGACAATCCGAAAAAAAAGCAGAGGATATGGCGTTCGCCGCTTATTCTGAGTATTCGAAGAGGAACCGCGTCAGCGGGGCCGAACAGGAGAAGCAGATCAAGCTCGCTATCGACCTCTACCAAAAAGTGATTTCCGCCTATCCTAAAACCAAAACAGCTTCCGTGGCCTCTTTTTATACAGGCAATGCGTATGTGGATATCAAAGATTATGACAGGGGGATAGAGTCTTACAAAAAAGCATTGAGCTCCGTATCTATCGATGAAGCGCTGCGGGGAATGATTCACCTGCGGATGGGATATGTATATTTAAACAAAAACGAAAAAGAACTGGCTTTAAAAGAATTCGGGGAAGTTGAGAAAAGCAAAGCTCCCCAAAACCAGGATTTTGCATCTTTTGAAATCGCCCGGATTTATGAAGATCAGGGGAAAAAAACGGAAGCGCTCAATCAATATGAGTCTCTGGTTAAAAACTACCCCTCTTCCCCCCTGGCGGCTGATGCTTCAGCAAGAGTGGCCTCGATAAAAGGACCTGCCTCTCCGGCGCCTGCGGTGGCCGCCACGCCCGGCACCTCTCCCTCTAAAAAGAAGTAAAAAGCTTAGCTCAGCCTGGTGTTTTGTTTCGGAATCCTCAGGCGGGAGCCTGTTTTGATCTCCCGATCCTGAATATGATTGAGTTTTACGATGGAAGCGATTTTAACGTCGTATTTTTTAGAGATATGATAAAGGGTGTCCCCCTTTTTGACCCGGTAAAACACGACACGATGTCCCCGCTGGCATGCGGGACAGGGCCGGGAAGAAGCCCCGAGTTTAAGGGGAGATTTCGGAGGCCCGATCGTTGTGCTTTCACCCGTCTGGTTCGCTTTTCCCAGGGGGATAATCAAG
The DNA here is from genome assembly GCA_041486115.1 of Nitrospiria bacterium. Lineage (GTDB taxonomy): Bacteria > Nitrospirota > Nitrospiria > JACQBW01 > JACQBW01 > JACQBY01. The sequence goes on from JBGPKT010000106.1 coordinate 2,466, forward strand.
ACCTGTCCTCTTCTGAGCTTATCGGTTGGGCCCAGACTATTGGAATCCGCCAAGTCTTGAAGAGGAACTCCAAACCGTTTTGAAATGCTCGAAAGGGTTTCACCTCTTTTGACTCTATGTTTTTGTTTTAAAACTTTGGTGACCTCAAAAACTTTTTTAAAATTTTCATCAAAAAGAACCTTAGTCCCTTCAGGGATTCGAAGCGGATAATTCGGGTAGAGGGGAGGGGTCATTCCTTTTCTGAGTTCAGGATTAAGCTCCTTGATCGTCTCATAGGATGCGTGAACGACCCTGGCGAGCACTCTCAAATCGGTCGGCCGGTCGATTAAGACGGTATCAAACTTTAAAGGCTCTAAATATTCTAAAGAAAACCCGTATTTTTCAGGGTTTTTCGCAATAATGGTGGCCGCCATAAACTGGGGGACATAATTTTTTGTCTCGGGTCTGATATAACGGGTCGAAGAAAGGTCCCAGAAGTCTTCGGCTTTCGTTTTGGCCATGGCTCTCATGACTTTTCCTTCGCCGGCGTTATAAGAGGCCAGAGCGAGCGGCCAGGATCCAAATATCGAATAAAGGTCTTTTAGATACTTTGCGGCGGCGTAGGTCGATTTAATCGGATCCCGTCTTTCATCTATCCATCGGTCGACTCTCAATCCATATTTTTTTGCTGTCGGTTTCATGAACTGCCATGCCCCTGCCGCTTTTGATCTGGAATAGGCGTGAGGGTTAAATCCGCTTTCAATAAGAGCCAAAAAAACCAGGTCTTCGGGTAGATCAAAACTTTTAAAAACCTCTTTCATCACCGGAAGATAGCGTCCCGACCGGGAGAGCCATATTTCAAAATGGGGGCGGTTGCGATTCTGATAGTAACTGATATAGCCTTCGACCGTTTGATTTCTCACAATAGGAACATCATAACCCGGTTCTTCACCATCTTTTTCATCGGTATCCTCTTCAACGTCAGTCTCTTCCAGAGGAGGGAGCTCCTGATTGATTTGTGACGGGGAATCTCCGGAAGGCGATGATAAAAGGGGGACCGGTGCCGATATTAAAGGGTCTTTTTCTTTTTTAACGGGGGTATCTTCACTCGTTAACAGAGGGTTTTTTGCCTGGTCCTGTTTCCCAAGAGCAGGACGGCTGGAAGTTTCCACCCCTTTGTCAGCGGGTTTAATAACCTTATTATTACTGGCTTGCTTCGTCTCATTTAAATTTGGTTTAAAGGCTTGACCGATGGAGGCTTCAGCGTTTGTCGCGGGTCGGACTTGATTTTCAGAAGCAAGGCTGGCAGGGCTAATGAGCGCTGTTTTATGAGTTGCACAGCCCCAGGCCAAACCGAGAAAAAGAAAGGAAAGTACGGTAAACGTTTTTCTTAAAATCATGCATTGTCCTTGGTTGTTAAAATAACCTACAGTGATTTACGTAATCGTCTACAGTGTATCTTTTTATTTCTAACTGTCAAGTTTAAACTGAATTTGATAAGATAAAAAAATCATAAAATCGTTGAATTTAGAAAGGATTATTCATGCGCCGACATCCCCATTTTCTTTTTTCGTTTTCGGTACTTTGTTTAGCGCCATTGTTTTTATTTATCCTGGGCTATCCGGCCAGCAGATGTGCCGGGGCCGATCTCCCCGCGGAAGCCGGGAATGTCAATAGGTCCATCATTCCGGTCTTTGGACCGACCGATTCACAGGTCGAAGGAAAGACGCTGACCCTGCAGGAGGCCGTTGAGTTTGCGTTGCGCCAAAACGCGAATTTGAAGCAATCGTTAAAAATTTACGAGGCTTCCAACGCTAAAATAGGCGAAGTCCAATCAGGATTTTACCCTCAGCTCGAGGCCGATTTAACTTATACCCGGGCGACCGCGAATTTTGCTCCACAGCCCGGACTGGCTCTTCCCGGGGGATCCGGCGGAGAAAGCAACACGTCTTATCCTAACTACAATGCCTCCTTGAATTTCAAACAGCTTCTTTTTGATTTTGGGAAACTTCATTCACAGGTACAATCCACAAGGATGGCGTCGGAATCTGCCGGCGTTGATCGAAAATCGACGGCCGACGCCTTAATTTTAAATGTCAAACAGGCTTATTATGGGCTTCTTGAAAACCTGAAGATTCAGGAAGTCAATGAAGAGACCGTCCATCAAATGGAAAAGCATCTGGAGCAGGCCGAAGGATTCTTTAAGGCGGGAACCAAACCGAAGTTTGATGTGACAAAAGCCAGGGTTGATTTAACCAGCGCGAGATTAAACCTGATCCGGGCGAAAAACAAAGTCCAGGTTGCCAGGATCACCTTAAATAATGCCATGGGAATGCCGGTCGATTTCAGGGTTGAACCCAAAGATCCTCTGGTATTTAAGAAAGAAGAGATAACCGTTGAAACCGCGCAAAAATTGGCCGTTGAGAACCGCCCGGAACTTCTTTCTTTACGGTTAAAGAAACATTCGGCCCTTTATTCGCTCCAATATTCAAAGCGGCAATTTTATCCGACGTTAACGGCGAGCGGAGGGTATCAGTACCGCAACGATGATTTCCCCCTGATCAATAACTGGAATGTCGGGGCAACTTTAGCTTTCCCCTTTTTTAACGGTTTTCAAACCACGAAACAGGCAGATGAAGCACAGGCCAATGTCGAGGCTCTTTCGGCCCAGGAAGAGGTTCAGGTGCAGAACGTCCTATTGGAAGTTCAGCAGGACTACCTTAACCTGACCGCCGCAGAGGAGCAGATCGCCACCAGCGAGCTTATCGTCAAACAGGCGGAAGAGAATTTAAATCTGGCCGAAGGTCGTTATAAAGCGGGGGTAGGAACGGCGTTGGAAACAACCGATGCCGAAGTATTGCTTTCGAACGCAAAAACCAGCCTGGTTCAGTCATTGTTTGATTATAATGTGGCGCAGGCTCAGCTGGAAAAGGCCATAGGAAAGATTGTTAAAGATTAGAGGCGGTTTTTCTATTCATATTCCAGTCCGTTGTGCTGTATTTTTGACAGACCAGTTTTTTACAGGTTTCGATCTCCCGATCTGAGGGTTCCCCTTTTTCAAAGGAGACTCCCCAGGCCTCTTCAAATCCGGCCGCTAATATCGCTTCCAGTCCGTCCAGAGGAATCTCCTTTTTTAAAAAGTCAAAAATCCCGACAAAATCGCGGTCATCTTCAGGGCGAAGTTGAAAAAACTGATCAAATGCTTCAACCCGGTGATGTAATAAAATGGACCCCTGCTGTATAAAGCCATTCTTAAACCGTTTTTGAGCGCTTCCGATCACTTTTTTCTCTTCAATCATCGGCTCAAACCACGAAGGGGATGAAAAACAGAGCGGGTTTAAGCGGATGGATCCCCCCTTTTGTTTAAGTCCGGGTTCCCTTTGTTTATCCGTCCCGGCATAAAGCTTCAGAGGGATATTTAGTTTTTGAAGTCCGGCCTGAAACCCGAGGGCTATTTGATGATAGGTCCCCCTGACATTATTTGGAAAAACGGGGAAGGTTAATCCGCTTGGCGCCGAAAAGCTATAGGTTAACTCAATATGGTGGAAAATACCTTTCCCTCCGGTCATTCTTCTCACCCAGGGTATATTTTTAGTTTTCATCAGAGCGAGGTTAAGATCAGTGCGGGGATTTTGAAAATATCCGATCGATATCGAAGGGGATGCCCAGGTGTAAAACCGGAGGGTTGGGGGCGAGTGGCCGGCGCTGACTTCTTTAAAAATCGTCTCATCCAGAGCCATGTTCCAAAAAGGATCTTCGGCCTTTGAAGAGATGAGCCGGAAAGGGTTGTTTTGGCTAATAGGTCTTGACTTCATACATCGACTCTGGCATCATTACCGACTTCTACTCTTGTTTAACAGCTGGAGCGGTTTCACCCGCGATTTCTTTATTTATCAAAGCTTGAAATGGATTTGATTCTAACACTTAGGTGGTTGTAATATAACATAAATAAGGAGTTTCCTCATGTTAAAAAAATATCTCCTGGCCCCAGGGCCGACGCCGGTTCCTCCCGAAGTTTTACTTGCCATGTCCCGTCCGATTTTACATCACCGGGCGCCTGAATTTGCCGAAGTTCTCGGCCAGGTTAAAGAAGATCTAAAGTGGCTTTTTCAAACCCGGAATGACGTTTTAACCCTGGTGTCCACAGGAACCGGCGGAATGGAAGGGTCAGTGACGAATTTCCTTTCTCCCGGGGACAAGGCTCTCTTTGTCAACAGCGGAAAATTCGGAGAACGATGGGGGAAAATCTGCGCCGCTTATGGCGTCAAGACAGAAGAAATCAAAGTCGAGTGGGGCTATTCTGTTGATCCTCAACTCATTAAAAACGCTCTTCAGAAAGATCCTTCGATTAAAGCTGTTTTTATTCAGGCCAGTGAAACTTCCACAGGGGTTGCCCATCCGACCCGGGATATTGCCGCTATTGTAAAAGCCCATGAAAATACGATTTTGGTGGTCGATGCCATTACGGCTCTCGGCGTTTTTGACCTGAAAGTCGATGCATGGGGGCTCGATGTCGTCGTGACCGGCTCGCAGAAAGCCTTAATGCTTCCTCCGGGGCTTGCGTTTGTCAGCGTCAGTGAAAAAGCCTGGAAAATGGCCGATAAAGCAAAAAACTGCAAGTTTTATTTTAATTTTAAAAAAGAGCGCGAGAGTCTTTCAAAAAACCAAACGGCCTGGACGGCGGCCAGTTCGCTGATCGTTGGATTGAGTGAAGTGTTAAAACTCCAAAAAGCCGAAGGACTTGAAAATATCTTTGCCAGACATCACCGGCTTGCAGAAGCCACCCGTCAGGGGATGATCGCCGCGGGATTGAAACTCTTTGCAAAAGGGACACCTTCTGACGCTTTAACAGCCGTAGAAGCGCCTGCCGGCTTTGACGGACAGGCGATTTATAAGAACCTTCGGGTGACTTATGGGATTACGGCCGCGGGGGGGCAGGATCAATTAAAAGGAAAAGTGTTTAGAATCGCCCATATGGGTTATGCCGACACCTTCGATACCATTACCGCGATTGCGGCGGTTGAAATGGTTTTAAAAGGGATGGGAGCTCCTGTGAATTTAGGTTCGGGCGTGGCTAAAGCGCAGGAAATATTATTAAAAAAATTAAACTAAAATAAGGTGATAAAACATTGAAAGTATTAGTGAGCGACAAACTCTCGGACCAGGGAGTGGAAATTCTAAAAAGAGCCGGCCTGGAAGTTGATGTTAAAACCAAGCTGACGCCCGAAGAGCTGATTAAAGAAATCAAAAATTACGACGGTTTGATCATCCGGAGCGCCACAAAGGTAACGGCCGATGTCATCCATGCCGCCGACCGTTTAAAAGTGATTGGAAGAGCCGGTTCGGGGCTCGACAACGTAGACATTAACGCGGCTTCTAAAAAAGGGATCGTCGTGATGAATACGCCCGGCGGCAATACCATTACGACGGCTGAACATGCCCTTTCGATGATGTGTTCGATGTCCCGATTAATTCCCCAGGCGACCAGTTCAATGAAAGCAGGCCAGTGGGAAAAAAACAAATTTAACGGGGTTGAAATGTACAACAAGACCCTGGGAATCGTCGGCATCGGCCAGATCGGAAGTTATGTGGCGAAAGTCGCCCAGGGGATGGGGATGCAGGTCATTGGCTATGATCCTTAT
>JBGPKT010000107.1:0-7869 GCA_041486115.1 Nitrospiria bacterium
AAATTGTTCAAGAAAAAGGTTCGGAATAAAGATTTCGGAAAGGAGGTGATAGGCGAAAGTGTTTAGATAGATCATTCAATGAAACCTTTAAATAGAGGAGAAGAAATGAAACGAATTTTAAGTTTGCTCGGGATCATTTTGATTGGTTTTGGTTTTTCATCCATATTGTTGGCCGATGAAGGGCATAAAATGGATGGTTCGTCCAAAAACGGTTTAAAAGGAATGTCTAAAGAGGCGTTAATCAACCTTGCTTTAAGTGCCGCACCTTCAGAAATAGCTAAAGATGCCACGGCGATGATTCCCGGAGAAGATGGAAAAATGGTCGAAGGGAAAAAGGGAACAAATGGATTTACCTGCTTCCCTGATGTTGACGGTCAATCGGTTCCTGATCCAATTTGTAATGATGCGGCCGCGACTCAGTGGGTTAGCGACTTGCTGAGTGGAGCGCCAAAACCGACCAATACTGTTCCCGGAATTGCTTATATGGCTAAAGGGGGATGGCATTTCGAGAAAGACGGAAAAATTATCATGAAAGAAGAACCTGGTTCAAGAAAGGTGAAAGAACAGGGTCATTGGATGATCTTTTGGCCGGTTGATTCGAAAACAAGCGGATTACCCTCTCTTCCCGGAAAATTTGGAACTTATGTCATGTTTGATGGCACACCCTATGCTCATTTGATGATTTATCAAGACCCGATATCACTCAAGTAATTCGGATGATAAAAAATGAAGGGGGGAATGCCCCCCCTTCAAAGTTTAAATATTTCATTATGATGTCTCGAACCCTTAGTAGTCTTCCAGTGTATCTTCACGAAGGATCGCTTCCATCTCATCGACCTCTTTTTCCATTTCAAGAAGGAGGGTCGCTTTTTTTTCTAATGCTTTACCTTGTTCCCAGTTTTCCGCAAAAAGGAGGGCTTCAGTAAAAGAACTAGCTGGGCCCAATTTAGCTTCAGGATAGGCTCCCTGAATCCGTTCCAACTGTTCAATCTGGCTGAATCTGATCCAAACCGCTGGATGTACGGATTGTTGAAGGGATTTCTCGAAAGCTCCTATGTCATCTTCGAACCGATACCAGGAAAGTCCAAATTCATGAGAGTTCTCCACGGCATCATCCTGGGGCGCTATTTTTAATGCCCAAATCAACTTAATTGTCATCATCCTCCTTTCGACATTCACTGAACGTTCCTGATACCAAGGGAGCGGTTTTGTTCTGATTCTAACACATTAGAATCGACGTGACAAAAATCCTATCGTCTCAACCCGATATAAAACGGGTTCATTATTTTTTGACATCGACGGGGTTCTAAGGGCAAACTGGTTCTATCAGTCAGATATAGAGTATCAACAGGGTAAGTGGCTCCGCTATGGAAAAATCAGACCGGATAAGACAATTTGAAAAAGTCCTTGCGATGGATCCGTTGGATCCCACAACCTATTTTGGCCTTGGACAGAACTATTTTAATGAAGGATTTCTTACAGAGGCTGAGCAAACCTTAAAACGAGGTTTGGAACTCAACGCCAGGCATACGGCCTCTTATTATCTTTTATCGCAGGTTTTAAATAGGCTTGGGAAAAAAGAAGAACTGCTCGTTGTTCTCAAAAAAGGGATAGAAGTGGGGGAGTTAGAGGGAGATCGCATTCCGACTGAAAAAATGATCGCGAAATTTCACCGCCTGACCAAACAAACCCATGGACTATAAAGAAGATTCAGAAGGTTTCACTCTGTACGCTTGCGGTTATTGCGGCGAGACCAACGAAATTCTCGTTGATGAATCCATCGGAAAAACATATCAAGTCATCGAAGATTGTTTTGTTTGCTGCAGGCCAAATATTGTTCACATCATTAAAGAAGACGGACGATGGGACTGCTGGGCGGCTCCGGAAAATGAATGAGGGAGGCAGGCCGGCACATTCAGGCCTAGGATCCCCATTCGGAAAGTTTCATGATCATTGCCCATTCTTTCGGCGTGACCGGCTGAACCGACAGGCGCATCCCCCGTTGGAGCACTTTCATTTCTTTTAGAGAAGGAAGCGATCTCAGTGTTTTTAGGGTGATGATCTCCCTGCACCTCCGCACCCATTGAATGTCCACTGTGAACCAGGTTGGCTTTTTGGGAGTGGATTTCGGATCAAAATGAACATCTGATGGATCAAAAGCCGATTTGTCAGGGTACCCTTCGCGTACGACTATCGCCTCTCCGGCGATTCCAACCGGGTCCACGTTGCTGTGATAAAAAAGAATGCCATCACCTTTTTTCAGGTCATCGCGTAAGAAATTTCTGGCCTGATAGTTCCGGACGCCATCCCAGCAGGCGGTCCGGTCTTCGGAGTTTCTTAAATCTTCGAGGGAGAAGGTATTCGGTTCCGATTTCAAAAGCCAGTATCGCTTTGGCATGCCAACTTTCCCGGAGAAACAGCTGTTTTTGAATGATGGATTTAATTGATAGCGGCGGACGGGATCGAACCGCCGACCCAGTGATTATGATTCACTTGCTCTACCGACTGAGCTACGCCGCCATAGGGTGGACAGAAGGTAGATTTTAATCATTCCTGCCGGTATTTGTCAAATTTTAAAATCGCCGAGGAGCGATTCTATCCTTTTTTTCAGGTCGTCTCTTACCGTACGAAATTGAATGGCGATTTCCGTTTCTGAACCGGTCGCCTTTGCGGGATCATGGAGGGGCCAATGGAGCCGCCGGATACCGGGCGGAGTCATAGGGCAATGCTCGCCGGCATTGTCGCAAACCGTGATAATCAGATCGATCTGAGTCAATAGCACTGGATCGATGAGCTTGGACTTCTGCCCTCGAATATCAATTCCAATTTCATCCATGATCTGAATGGCAAAAGGGTTGAGCCCTTTCTGCTCCAACCCCGCGCTATGGACTTCGATGGATTCATGGCTCAGATGCCGGGTCAAACCTTCGGCCATCTGACTTCGGGCGGAGTTTCCTGTACAGAGGAATAAAATCTTTTTCTTTTGCATGGTTAAACCCCTGACTTTTTCATAAAGCCATTTAAAATGGATTATCCCTTCTGATGGCCTGATAAGAGAATGCTCCTAGGACCGCTCCGATAAAGGGAGCCAGAAGATAAATCCAGAGATTTTCAAAAGTCCCTGAGATTAGAGCAGGCCCTATAGAACGCGCCGGATTCATCGAAGCCCCTGAAATCGGTCCCGCGAAGAGAGCCTCCAATCCTACGGTTCCTCCGATTGCGATAGCCGCTGCCTCACCCACCGCGCGGGAGTCGGTCGCTACCGCCATAATGACAAACATCAGAAAAAAAGTCAGAAAGAATTCAAGAACAAACGCCTGCCATGGATTAAAACGGGGAAGGGTGGCTCCAAGATGGCCGACGTTGCCAAACAACCCTTTTAACACCATTGCCGCGGCAATGGCTCCCAGAGTTTGGGCCAGCCAATAAGGGAGAATCTTTTTCCAGGAAAAATGACGGCAAAGAGCAAACCCCAGGGTCACCGCAGGGTTCAGGTGAGCTCCCGAGAGATGTCCGGTCGCATAGATCATCGCCATAACCACCAGGCCAAAGGTTAAGGCGATTCCGACATGGGTGATCTGTCCGGGAGCGATTTGATCGATGACCATCGACCCGCAGCCGGAAAACACCAAAAAGAAGGTTCCGGCAAATTCAGCCAGATAGGTTCTAAAGGAATTATAAGGATTTGTTTGGTCAGACATTTAATCTGTATATACGCTTAAACAGATATAATAGTCAAGAAATAAGCTTCTTTTGATGGTTTTTTATATTGGTTATCCGCAAGTGTTATTTTTTTTCAGGATCCGGCGAAGGGTTTTAATATCCTGCCGGAATGATGGATGCTCTTGAAAACAGGACGTAAGGGCGTCCATCTCTTTGCGAAGAAAACGGGTTTTGACCGGGACAAGATGGTAGTAAACCCAGAGCCCCTCTCTCCGGTCTTTCACCCACCCTGAATGTTTCAAATAGGATAAATGCCGGGACACTTTCGACTGACCGATCTGAAGCGCTTCGGTTAAATGGCAGACGCAGACTTCTCCGGCGGTCAACAGGTTGAGGATTCGAAGACGTGTTTCATCTGAAAGGGCTTTAAAAAAAGAGAGAGTTTCTTTCAAGGGGTCGATCCTTAATGTGATATCAATATAGTCCCGGGTGAATTTAAAATCAAGCGGAAGACCTATTTTACCCGATTAAATCAATTACAAAATGTTACATCGAATTTACAGATTATTGACGTATTTAATAAAGAGGAGAGGTATTCTTGGGGGCAGATAAAATAAAAAAAATAAAAGGAGAAGAAAGATGATGAGTGCAGCAGTTTGTGAAAAGAGCGAGAAGAGGATACAAAATGGTTCCGGGCAGGCGGGATACCTGAACAACCTTGCAAGGTTTTATTTTTCGATGGAGATCTATGATAAAGCGGAATCTCTTTATCGAGAAGCCCTGGAATTAAATAGAGAGTCTCTGGGTAAGAATCACCCGAATATCGGGGTGGTTTTAAATAACCTTGGCGGGTTAAACTACCTTCAGGGGCACCCTGGCCGGGCAGCCGCCCTTTACGAAGAGGCGATTGCTATTTATGAAAAAACCGTCGAACCGGATCATCCTTTCCTCGCGACGTCGCTTAACAACCTTGCTGAAGTCTATAAGGCTTTTGGACGGTATAGGAAAGCGCAGGTTCTTTACAACAGGGCTCTGACGATTCTGGAGAAAATTGCCGGCGAGGAGAACCCTTATATCGAAATGACGTTATCCAATCGATTGAATATTTTCCCGTCGATGATTTAAGATGAGAGTTAATTTACACCGAATTTACAAAAAATTGAATCCGGGGCTATCTCCATCGGGTAATCTGTTAAAAATCAACTCGTTATTAATATTAAAGGAGGTTATTCAATGAAAAGTTCACTATCCAAATTTTTGTTTGTTCTCATGGCAGTCTATTTGCCACAGTTGCTAATGGTTCCTCAGGTAAAAGCGCTTGAACTCGACAAAGGGTTAAATGTTGATGTGCTTGGCTTTGTGGATTTTACTGCCGTTTCGGGAGACAGTTATAAAAACGAAAATATAGGTACAACTGCAAATGGCGTTCTCGCTCCCGCTCAAGGGGATTTAAATGCCGGAAAAGACAATGGATTCCATTTTACGAGAGCCTATATCACCTTGAAAGATAAGATCAACGAAGATCTCATGGTTCGGGCTACTTATGATCAGAATGGTGGAACCGGCGACAAATCTTTTGTCAAATTTGTATACGGTGATTATACCTATTTCGCTGGCCAGAGAGTCATCTTCGGACTCCAGCCGACACCCTTTACCAGTTACGAAGAGGGTTTTTATACTTATCGCTTCTTGGACAAAGTATTCAGTGACCGCCAGGGGGTCTTAACGACCTCTGATTCCGGTGTCAGCCTTGCTGGTTCTTTCATGGATAAGATGATTGACTATCAAGTCGGGATTTTTGAGGGGGAAGGATATAATAAAGCGGTAGACGGTCAGGGATTTGCTTATGCCGGTAGAGTTGGATTTAATATGGAAGGGTTGTCCATCGCTGTTTATGATTTGATGGAAACGAAAAGAGCAGGTAAAGCAGACGAAAATCCGACCCGCTTTATCGGTTTTGTGACCTATGGAACCCCGATGTTTAGAGTGGCGGGACAATATCTGACCGCTGATGACCATAAATCGGGACAAAATGAGAGCGCTTCAGGTAACATTCTCGGGGCGACAGGGACAAATCTAAATAACGGCCAATTCAACAAAGGGAATGGCTACTCCGTCTGGGCGTTTTCGCGGATTCCCGGAATTGAACCGTTACGTGTCCTTGTCCGTTATGATTCAATGAAACCGGATACCGATTATGACAATAATTATCTAGGTCCTGTCTTAAGTGGAAGCTCATCAACTGCACTGAAAGCCGGAACCAATACTCTGCTAAAAATATCCTTTAGCTATGATTTAAGCAAGAGCGTGGTCGTTGCTTTGGAAGACAATATCATTACAAATAAAATTGACAATGTCGGGAATAGTACCACTGATAACGTGATGGGTGTCAAAGCTCAGGTGGCGTTTTAACCTGAGTTAAATAAATAAATAAATAAATAGAAAAGAAAGGTGGATATGAAAATCAAATTAGCAATAGCCTCTTTAATCCTGGGAGTTGCAACGGTCATGGTGGGAGTTAGCCCTTCTCAAGCCACCGATGCGCTCCTTATCAACGGAGCGGGGGCGACATTCCCTTACCCCATCTATTCAAAATGGTTTGCTGAATTTGGCAAACAGCACCCTGACCTTCATTTTAACTACCAGTCAGTCGGGAGCGGCGCCGGAATCCGGCAAGTCAGTGAAAAGACAGTTGATTTTGGCGCAACGGACGGTCCGATGACCGACGAACAGCTCAAGGCGAGCAAGCAAAAGCTCCTCCATTTTCCTACCGTGCTGGGAGCAGACGTTCCGACTTACAATATCCCTGATGTGAGCGCCGAATTAAACTTTACCGGAGAGGTCCTCGCCAATATTTTCCTCGGCAAGGTGACCAAATGGAACGATCCCGCGATGGCCAGCGCCAATCCGGGAGTCGCCCTTCCCGATAAAGAGATCATGGTGATCCATCGTTCAGACGGCTCAGGAACCACCTACATCTGGACCGATTTTTTGGCCAAAGTCAGCCCGGAATGGAGTCAAAAAGTGGGAAAAGGAACCTCGGTTAACTGGCCGGTGGGGTTGGGAGGCAAGGGAAACGAAGGGGTCAGCGGATTGATCAAACAGACCCCTTATTCAATCGGTTACGTCGAATTGATTTATGCCGTTCAGAACCATCTCGGCTATGGTAAAGTCCGGAATCGAGCCGGTCATTTTATAAAAGCCACTTTAGAGTCGGTGAGTGACGCTGCGGCCGGGGCGTTAAAGACCATGCCGGAAGACTTTCGGGTTTCTATAACCGATCCTCCGGGAAAATCGGTTTACCCCGTTTCGAGTTTTACCTGGCTTTTAATCCCCGAAGAGGTCAAAGACCCGAAAAAAAGAAAGGCCATTGTTGAATTTTTAAAGTGGATGATCCATGACGGTCAGGCCTATGCGAAAGATCTTTCTTACGCGCCGCTTCCGAAGGAAGTGGTCATGAAAGAAGAGAGCGCTATTTTGAAGATTAAATAATAATATAAATGAAGCGTCATTGCGAGGAATCGCAGGTGACGAAGCCATCTTAGATTGCCACGCTACCGTTGGTCGCTCGCAATGACAGGCTACGAGATTAAAAACATTCAATGTGTTGAAGACGCCGGCCATTTTATCAGGCTGGCGTTGTTTTTATTCGGGGAGAGTGGTGTGGCGGATGATCTTTCCTTCGATCAGATAAACCACCAGTTCGGAGACATTGGTGGCATGGTCGGCGACCCGTTCGAGATATTTTGAAATGAACGTTACGCGCACCGCTTGAGCAATGGAATGATGCTCCTCCAGCATCAGCGCAAGGAGCTCATGAAAAATCTGGTGGTTCAACCGGTCGACCCTTTCATCGTCTTTGCAGACTTTGCGGGCCAAGTCGGCGTTCCGGTTGACAAACGCATCGAGCGCCTCCTTGACCATCTGCTGGGTATACCGGGCCATCTGCCGAAGATCGGCATACGCTTTAACCGATTTTAGTTCAGGTTCTTCATTCAGCTCAAGCGCCCGTTCAGAAATATTTTCGGCAAGGTCGCTCATCCGCTCGAGCTCGGTAGAGGCCTTCATGGCGGTGGTCAGAAACCGCAGATCCCTTGCCATCGGCTGATGGAGGGCGATCAACCGGAGGCAATCGTCATCAATTTCGACGTCAAAAGCGTTGACGAGATGATCCGTTGCGATAACCTTTCGGGCCAAATCGGAGTT
>JBGPKT010000108.1:0-7817 GCA_041486115.1 Nitrospiria bacterium
AATGTCTCCCATACCCGGGCTTCGCACGTTGAACCGAATGAAAACGGGGAATGGGTTGCGGACCTTTCCCCGGTCGGAGGCCCTACACTTGGACCCTTCAAATTGCGATCGGAAGCAATCAAGGGAGAAATATCGTGGCTTGAAAACAATATTTAAAAAATTATGGTCAGTTCGATCTTTTTGCCAAGTAAACATTTAATTAATCTTGGGATGATTAGGAGGAGAATTTCTTCTCCTAATCTCCTTTTTTTTAAAACTCGGCCGGCAAAGACCGCTAATTTAGAAATTTTTTGTGTTTTAGAGTTTTTTTGTCGTTTCAGGAGTGTTTTGGTTCAATCTTCACGGACAAGTTCTTTTTCGCCGAGAGAATAAGTTTCAAGGTTTTTGTATCAGGCGGATTCTCGAGGAGTTCAATAAACTCTGTTCCTGTAATACAAGGGATTGAGGTCCGGAGATCTTTGGCAACTTTTGGACTCGGAACAAGCCAGAACTCGATATTGGATGTTTCTATCCGAATTTTTACCGCTTTTTTTGCAGAGATAAACTCTTCGCAAAACGCCCGATAAACCAGCCTATTCAATTCCTTCACGGTTTCGTGAAATGGTGTAGCCAAACGGATGAGCCAGGCGGTATCCAAATCTTGGAGCGATTTAACAATTCTGTCGCGATATTTTGTGTGTGACCAGATTGGCCTCGTTGCTTCGACCTGGTCGATAATGTCTCGGCCGATGGAGTCTATCTCTTTGTTTTCTTCTGACATACTTTTAGTTTAGCAGACCCTTTAGGCTTTCGGAAAGTTGGTCTTGCTGACTCAACTTTTCTGACGAGGCCGGAAAAGATCGCGAATTTAGATTGTTTTGTGTATTAGGACCTTTTTTACCTTTTTTCAGTTTTGGCTAAAAAAATTTGTCCAAATTCTGGCGTTTAGACCTGCGGTGAGTCGAGTTGACAGAATTCTGATCCGCTATATACTTTAAATTCAAATTCGGAGCTTGATCTATGGCACCTCAAGGTACTTTAGAATTTGTACGAAAACATCCCAGAATCAACCTGGAGCTTCTTGCAACATTTTCTGTAGCTGCTTCTACTGAAGACGCTTCAAAAAAAGAATCTGCGTTGATTAAGACGCTCGGAGGGGGAGGGGTTATGTTTGTCTCCCCTACTCCCCTTGAGGAAGGGACGATCGTCGATATGAAAGTCTTTTTTGAATTTTCTACGGTCCCTTTTCAGGCGGAGGTGGTCTGGACAGAAATCAATGTCGAACGAAAACAAAAAGAGTTCCGGTGCGGACTCAAATTTCGATCTATTTCAGACGACGACCTTTTGTATATTCAACATTTCCTCCATAAACAACTACAAATCAATCCGAGTTCCGCCGCATAAGTTAAATCCGGAGCATAAACCCTTATTTTTACCTATTGGTTACGCCGATGTGACCCCTTCTTTATCCAGGTCGATTAGACTGTTAGCATGAGAATAAAATATCGACCCGGAAGGAGGTGAAGAAAACATGATTCAAAAATTTCAATTTATCGTTTTAGCAGTCGCTGGAGCATTTTTTATCGGGATTTTGTCAGTCCTGTAGAAAAAGCTCCAAAAACAGATTAACAAATTAATAAAGGAGAAAAAATGGTTAAAGTAAAAGAAATGATGACAAAAAATCTTGTGATAGTTGATGCCGATACAGTTGTCCGAGAGGCGATCCAGACTATGACGGAAAAGAAATTGGGAAGTGTACTGGTACGCAAAGGAAAAGAAATCGTTGGAATTTTGGAAGAGTCTGACATCATTAAAAATGTTCTGGCCCGAGATATCAATCCCTACGTTGTTAAAGTAGAGACCGTGATGTCGATTCCTTTTGTGATCGGTGAAGAGAATACCGACAATGAGGCCAGCGATATGATGGTACAACAAAAAGTTCGGCGCCTGGTGGTTTCGGACGGTGAGAGAATCGTTGGAATTGTTTCGATGCAGGATCTTCTCCGTCCGGTTTACACTGGAAAATTATTTTGGACGTAAATCATTCTTGGACAGCTTTTTTCATCCAAGAGGCGATTCAGCCTCTTTTTTTTTGTCTTTTTTCAGTCCCTTTTCTAAAAGAACCCACATTAGGATTTTTCTTTCCGTTGACCTGCAATCAGCGCTTCGACTTTGGTCTGTAATTCTGTTAGGGATGATTGCACGGCATTTGCTTTCTCGGCCTGCTCACGAAGACTCCGGGCCTCCTGTTCGGCACGCGCGAAAGAAGCACGGAGAGTATCAAGCTCGGATTGCAATTCTGCTACCCGTTTAGCCTCAACTTCCAGGGTGGCAACCTTTAGTTCCAGTTCCCGGATATGATGTGTTTTCTCTTCCAAAGCTTGCGTTTGGTCCACCTCGATACGTTCCAGCCGTTGTAATTCATTGAGGGCGTTGGCCAGCTCCTGGCGAGCGTTCGATGCTTCAGCCAAGGCTTGTTCCTTTACGTTCTGCACATTTTTCTCGGCAAGCTGGGTGGCCGTAGACCAGATCACCCGGGACAGCTCATCTCCCTTTAATGAAACCTCCGGTGGAATATCCAGCGTGGCCGCGGGATTCTCAGACTGCGTCTTCCGCCATTCATCCAGGAAACGCTTAACTGTAGTATAGGAGCCACCGCCAAGCCGGGCCTGAATCGTCAAAATTGATGGTTCTACCCCTTCCTTCACCATAATGGAACAAATTTCAAAAACAGCATCTCTACTGACGATTGGTTTAGCCATATTTTCCTCCATCATAATTACGGTAATTATCATAATATATTATAATAATTACGATAATTACAGTTATGTGACCTGATTTTAGGCGAAATATTAGACAATGTCAAATTAATCCCTCTCAGACACCCAGACTTCTATTTCCATCGGCTACCGGGTTAATCCGACCCCTTGATCGTTTCACTTTTCACTTCATTCGTCTTATTTTCACGCTATCTATTTGGCAAACATTCTGCGAGTTTTACTCTCCCGGCCGATCAGCCGTCCCACCGCTCTCCCGCCATTCGGACCCCTTCCCACCGATCGTCTCTTTTTTCAAACCATCCGCCTCATTCTCTTCCCCCTCCCCTCTCTTCCATTTCGCAGAACATTCTGCCACTCTTCTTCTCCCGCACCCCAAACCAACCCCCCACCACCGTCTAATCCTGCCAGAGCCCCGCCTGACCCGGCTCCTCCCCCTAAACCACCCTCTTTTTTTTCTTCTCTCTCTCTTTTTCCCCCTCCCTCCCTTCTCTTTCTTTTGCGCGCCACCTGGCCCGGGGGGACACGGATCTCGGAAAAAAATTGAGTGGTTTAGGGTTGGAGGTCTGGTGAGAACCGGTCGGATGGAATTATGGAGGAGACGACAAACAAAAAACGGGGAGGGGATAAAAAAGAAAAGAAAAGAGGGAGGAAGATCAGTTGAACGGGCGGCAGACCTCGGCCGGTTGAAGGTGATCGAAAAGCCTGGGAGATGGGTAGGAAAAATGACGGGAGAAAGAGAGTGGCAGAATATTCTGCCAAATAAAGGGACAAGTGACAATTTCACACCCCCTCTGGATGGCTTCCTTTTGTTTTTGTCTTGCGTTATTCTGTATTATTCTGTCATAATGCAGAATAGAACAGAATAAGCAGGAAGGAAAGATGGAACAGGTCAAAACAAAAATAGCCCCATTCCGGTTTGAGCTCCCGCTTTTTAAGCCGACCGGTGCGCTGCGGATCTCAGGCCGGCCGGACAACGAGAAACACTTTGTTGTTTTTTTGGAAGTAGCCAGAACGCTACCCGGCATGGTTCGTGTCATTCCTAAGTCCGGAGGACAGAAATATGATTGGGAGAAGAAAGTCATCTTCCATCTCGATCTCGAGGACCTGGCTCAATTATCCGTTTATCTTTTAGATCCCGCTCCGTCCGAACCTTTCGTTCTCTATCGGAAGGGGTTCGATCAAAAAGAAAAGACTCTGAGCATCATTAAAGGAGATAGCAGTCAATATGTCGTCAAAACCATTTTTGAGAAGGAACAGATTGTCCTGACTGTACTTCCGCCTGATGTGTTTTTATTAACCAAAGGCCTCAACAGCCTCATTGAGGAGATGGTCTGGTATGGATCCCGCAGTTAAACTTATTTCCGTCCGTGGAATAAAGAAATTAAGTGAATGTGGGAAGATGCCCCGGCAATTCGTGGATTACCTAAAAGAACTCGGGGTAGTCTCCGGCACAAAGGTTCCGATTGTTAAAAGAGATGTCTGGAAGTACACTCCCCAGGAAGCGGCCATCATCCAGTCGGTCTGGTATTTCCGCGGAAGGGGATTTGATCTCCAAAAATCAATAGAGCTGGCCAAGAAATCACAGGAGAGAAGGGAACATAAATTGAATGAGGACAACCTTTTCGCCGAACTCCCCAGATGACGAAGAAAAAGTACCATGAGAAATATACCCTGGAGGGAAGTAGCCCGCTCGCCCGGGTTACTTTCCTGATCCCCAAGACCCAGTATCAAAAATTAATCGAGTTTAAAGAGGAAGATGGAACGCCGATCAATTTTTTCGTTCAGAGAGCCATCGAAAAAGCGATTGAAGAGAAGGAAAAAAGAAAAATATTAATCGAAAAAGCGTTAAAAGAAAAAAGATAAGCTATTGTGGAGCGCTTCTTTCGATTACGTTATAGTAATGTTTTTCATTTTCCATACATGGGAAGACTTTTAAAAGTAAACCTCTGGCGGCAGAAAATTTGAACAATTTGCAAGCTCAGGAAAAACATTCGGACATATATTCGGGCAGGTAAATGTTCTGGAAACTTTAACTCATGAGTCGTATAGTACCTATTTTAAATACCCACAATAAAAATAAGGAGAACATCGTATGGCAAAAGCAATGACCAAATCCAAAATCGTGGAGACCCTGGCAAAGAAACTTGACCTTCCGAAAAAGAAGGTGGGCGAGATTCTGGGAGAAATAGTACAACTGGCCTATAAAGAAGCCAAGAACGCCTTTACTTTCCCCGGAATTGGAAAACTTGTCCTTGTAAACCGAAAAGCCCGGATGGGAAGAAATCCTGCCACCGGTGAAACGATTAAGATCGCCGCAAAGCGGGTGGTTAAAATGCGGATTGGCAAAGCCTGCAAAGATGCGGTATTGGGTGTGAAGAAATAATAAATGGTTTTATATATAGGCAATCCCTTTGGGATCACTCTTTAGGATCGTTAGCTTTCCGAGACTCTATGCCGGCGGCGAGATTTTCAAGATTTTTTTATTCTGAGAAAACCCTTCGAAGCGATGGATCAACTCATCCAGATCGCCGGATTTTGCGGATTCGAGCAGCTGCTTAAAACGGGGCATATGATCAGCCAGTTCCGCCAACACCGTAAGGTCGTTGCCACCTTGTCGAAGGATTACCTGCACCTTCTCGTTGATCATCGATGCGATTTCTAACTGTTTTGGGGTTAAACTCATTCGTGTATCCCGTAAGATAATAAATTAATTCCTGGAATTTTTAATCAATTAGGATCAGCAATGGTCAGTTTCAATCTTTGAAATGATTCTGCATCACCGAAATACTTTACTAAAATTTTTTTAAGAATCCAATCTTAAAGGAAGGCTTTGTTACCTTAAAATGTTGATTTGAAATCTACACCTTCCTAATAGAAAGGGAGTGTCGGGATAGGTTGTTTTTGAGATGGCGAAAGACCTGGTAGAGAGGGTTTTTGAAGGGGAGTAAGGCATGAACGTTTCCGGACTTCGAAATTCAAATGAAAAAGTGGGAGGAATCGTCTATTTCGGACGGATGCTGGATAAGATCCGATTAAACTCCCAGGGTAAACTCCCGGCCGATTACCACAAAAACCTCGGCATCGGATTCGACGGGCGTTGCGTGAGATTTCTTCATCTGGATTATCAGGCCCTCGTTAAAAGAGTTGCTCACGGGGGTTCAGACCTTGAAATTCTTGACTGGTGTTTTCAAAAGGGCCAGAAACCGACGGACGAAGAGATCGAAGTGTGGAACGGGTTCTTAAGCAAACGAGGGTGGCGGGATGACGCCTCTGAAAGTTTAGAGAAATCAAAACGGGAAAACGGATTCGGGAATCGATCGGATATTCAGACCTATTTTGATTTTCATAAAGCCGATGAAGAAGCTTAGTCAGATCATTTTCATTCTGTTTCTGGCCGTGGGTTGGGCTGAAGCAAGGGAAATCGCCTGCCCGGCCCATTTTGCAAGTGGAGAAGCTCCCGAAATTACCAATCCCAAACTTCAGCAGAAGATCCAGGTCCTCTGTTTTGAAGGCTACGCGCTGCTTCACTCCGGAATTTCACGGACACCCCTCTGGTCGGCCGAAGATCTCACCCCAGCCCGGCTAAGAGAGGCCAAACATCTGAAACGGAAAAATGCGTTCCATGCGGAAGAACAACTCCCGATGGAGGATCGCTCCGAACTTGACGATTACGTCCACTCAGGTTTCGACCGGGGACATATGAGCCCCTCGGGGGACATGCCGACCGCGACAGCCCAATTCGAAAGCTTCTCCCTGGCCAATATGGTTCCACAGAATCCCAATAATAATCAAAACCTTTGGGAGGGGATTGAAAGTTCGGTTCGATTTCTGACAAGCCGTCACAGTGAGCTTTTTGTGATTACGGGACCTATTTTTGACGAGTCACCCGTTAAAAGATTAAATGGCCGGGTCTTTATCCCAAGTCATATCTTCAAAGCTGTCTATGATCCGGCGAGAGAGGAGGCAGGAGCGTTTATCGCTCCAAACGCTCCCGGGATGGAATATCAAACGGTCTCCATCGACGAGCTGGAAAAACGTATTGGTATTAATCTCTTTCCGAAAATGTCTCCAAAGGTGAAAGAAAAGAAAATGGATCTTCCAGAACCAAAACCCCACGGGCACAAAGGGAGGAGGGGACGCCACCAAGGATTTTCCGATAACGAACCCTATTCAGAAATTGCCCGGACATTATTTCATTGAGGAAGGTTATGCCGAAAATCAATCCATTTCAAAACGAGGAAGAGTCTATTCAGATCGGGGAGCTGACCATTGAGAACCGTCTTGACCGGATTGAGCTCTATGGCTCTCTTCATATCACAAAAGACAAAACCGGATTGAAACTGGCCCGTTCAATAAAGGAATTGATTGATTCGACTCTCAGGACCTTGGAACAGGAAAAAGGGCTCCCCGATAGGATCAAAACAATTCCACCCGATACCACGGAAAACCCCTTTAAATAGGAGGGTCACAAATAAAAGTATCTTTATATGCTCTCAGTAACTGTCTCTGGTGTCGCAAAACAAAAACATTTCTTCGAAAGAACCACATACCTTTTGAGTTCGTCGATTACGATTTGGAAAGCAAAGCCGAACAACAAAAGATCTTACAAGCAATGTCGGATATTGGAGGAGGGAAGGCCTTTCCTATGGTCGTAATTGGAGAGAAAGTGATTATCGGTTATAACCCTGAAAGAATTGCACTGATATTAGACCTTAAGAAAGAAAAAGAATGAATTTCGAATCCAGGAAGCAATCCTTGGAACTGTATGTTCAGAAAATCCAGGTAAGATTATAGCGTAAATAAGAAGCAATGCTTTATCGCTTGCTATAATTTTGCACTCGGTTGCAGCTTCGCCATCATTGGGCCTACTTGCAGCGATGTCTTTTCAGTTTTCCTGAGTCAGCTTCTATCTTGAGATCATCAAGGCTCCGGCCGGTAATCACCGAGTTTTCATGTTCCTCGGTAATATCGCTTCCGGGTCTGGATGCATCATCTCTTGCTTTGATCAAAAGCCATTGCCGGGGTCGACCTTTAAGCTTCAGAAGAACAAAATGCCCC
>JBGPKT010000109.1:0-7791 GCA_041486115.1 Nitrospiria bacterium
GGGAGCGATTTCAATCAGTTTTTGATGCCTTCGCTGGATCGAGCAGTCTCTCTCTCCCAGATGGATGACATTTCCAAACCGGTCGGCAAGAATCTGAATTTCGATGTGTTTCGGAGCATTAAAATATTTCTCAAGATAGATTTCGGAACTGCCGAAAGCGGTCTGCGATTCCATCTGAATAATGGGATAGTGCCTGGTCAGGTCTTCTACGTTTAAACAGATCCGGAGTCCCCTTCCTCCCCCGCCATTTGACGCTTTTAAAATGACCGGAAATCCGATTTCTTTGGCCGCTTCGATGGCATCTTCCTCAGAGTTTAAAGGATTCAGAATCCCCGGCACAATCGGAATGCCGACTTTTTTCATGGCCTGCCGGGCCTGGATTTTATTCCCCATTTTGCGGATGGTCTCGGCGCCCGGGCCTATAAACGTAATCCCGTTTTCTTCGCAGGCCCTGGCAAAATCCGGGTTTTCGGAAAGGAATCCATAACCGGGGTGGATCGCATCGGCCCCTTTTTGTTTGGCAAGTTCTATAATTTTATAAATATTGAGATAACCTGCCAAAGGTCCTGGACCGACCAGACAGGCTTCATCGGCTTTTTTGACATAGAGGGTTGTGGCATCAGCCTCGGAATGAATCGCCACCGTCGAAATTTTAAGTTCTTTGCAGGCGCGGATAATCCTTAAAGCGATTTCTCCCCGGTTGGCCACTAAGATTTTGTTAAATAAAGGAATTTTCATTTCAATGGGCTTCCAAAACCAATAAAAAAAGTCTATATCACCGGCTATTCAAGGCTGATTTAACTGGGTAAACCTACCATTTTTTATCTGCAGAATAAAGACCTTTTTTTCCGCTTCTCCATCGGGCATGAAGCGGGTTGTTCCGGAAACGCCATCAAAGCTCTTGATCTCCAGGATTGCGTTTTTAATCTGACTTCCGGTAGAAGCGCCCCCTTTCACCGACTGCAGAATCATCTGCATCGAGTCATAGCTCTGAGCCGAAAAAATAGAAGGTTCACTCTGAAAAGCTTTTCGATACCGGGAAACAAACTCCGCCACCAGGGGCGCCGTCGAACCGATGAAAAAACCGTCGACAAAAACTCCCCCATCGAGATATTTGCCACCGGCCCGGAGAAAATCAGTCGAATTCCAACCGTTGGTTCCGAGCAGAGCCACCCCCCGAATATCATAGAAAGCGAGTTCGGAAGGTATTAATCCCCCGTTTTTCCCTTCACCGGGTAAAAAGACAGAATCAAACCCAGGGGTATACTCTCTTTTAATCTTGTGTTTATAATCTTTCTCCTCGACAATTTCTCCTTCAACCCCGTATTTGGTTAAATCGACCTTGATCAGCTGTTTGATTTGAGGCGAAAAGTCGGTGGCTTCCGGCGGATAAGAGTCCATGAAAATCACCTCGCCTCCCAATCGGATCACTTCATCAAAAAAGGCTTTTGACGCTCCTTCCCCGTAGGAGTTTTTGGGGTAAAGAATGACAAAGCGCTTTAAATGACCCTGTGCTATGCCATAATCCGCAATCTCTCTGCCCTGGGTCCCGTTGGTTAACGCATTCCTGAACAAAAACTTCGATTTCAAAGTAACGCCGGGATGGGTCGCCGTAGGGGTCACAAAGGGGATTGAATAGCTGTCGGCCAGGCCGGCCATGCTCTCAAACTCCTTGCTGAAGAGGGGGCCGATAACCGCCTTTGGAGAGAACTCTTTAATAAAAGATTCTACTTCCGAACGGTTTTTCTCGGGCTGACTCCCCAGCTCTTTAAAAATAAGGCCAACCGACTCGTCATGAGCCGTTTTTTGATAATCCCACAAAGCCAGGTTCACTCCATTGACGACCTGATCAACAAATTCGCTCGCTTTTTGTAGAGAAGGGACGACCACTCCGATATTGATTTTATGCTTTTTGGCCAGGTCGTTTATCGCACCGGCTTTTATTTTTAAAACTTCACCATTTTCGTTCTTGGGAAACGCCTCGAGAAAATGTTTGATGGTTTTTGCGAGATGAAAGGTATCTTTCTCCGCCTCATAAACGGAGACCAGGCGGACATAAGCGAAATCTCCGGGAAAACTCTGCGGGTATTTTTCAATCAGATCCCACAGATTTGTTTTGCTCAGTTTTGTCTGGACCAGCTCGATGACTTTATTCTTTGCGTTTTGCTGATCGGCTCCGCCGGCCAGGAGTTTCCCTTTTTCAAGAAGATCGTCTATAACGCCGTTCCACGACTCTTTTCTGATCCCGATATCAATGAGTTTATCATAAAGTTCAACTTGTTTCTGCGGCTCTGTCGCTTCTCCTAACAGGTCCTCGAAAAGCCTTTTAGCCTGATCAAGGTCGCCGAGATCATAGGTGATATTAGCCAGGTTGGAATTGGCCTGCGGATAGTAAGACGAGGAATGAAACTGCTCGACAATCTGCTTGTAAGCTTCTCTGGCTTCCGGAAGATGTTTTTTATTCACCTGCGATACGCCCAAAATAAAATAGGCTTGATCCGCTTTAGGCGAATTAGGGTATTTTGCCAAAAAATCTTTCACCTGGAGAATGGCATTATCAAAGTCCCCTGCCTCAAAAGTTTTTTGGGCATTGTCGAGTGCGAGAATTTCGGCGGGAGACGCTAGAGGATCCGCCCCCGGAGCAGACGCCGGAGTCAAAACGATTAACCCGGCAAGAATAATGGAAAAAGAGAGAGCACCCATTAACGTTTTGTTTTTACACATAAAAATACCCCTGGCTTTTAAAAAGGTTCTCATTTTACCATATTTAATTTAAAATGTGGGAGTGAAATAGCGAGAGGGCGCTTGTTAAATCCTCTGAAATTCGATATACATAGTCTCAATGAATAAACAGGTTCAATCTTTTTTGGATTACGTTACCGTTGAAAAAGGGCTCTCACGCAATACCCTTGAGTCTTATCAGCGCGATCTTCTGCAACTGATCTCTTATTTAAGTCAAAAAAAAATACCCGGACTCGAACAAGTCAGAAAAGAGACCCTTTTAGCTTTTCTCAACCAACGGAAAACGGAGGGGCTCTCTAACGTTTCAATCAATCGGCTCCTGTCCTCTCTCCGAATGTTTTTTAGATTTTTGCAAATAGATTCCGGCATTCCGGAAGATCCCACGCTTTTTATTGAATCGCCGAAAACATGGGATCGGCTTCCCGGGATACTGTCCCTGGACGAAGTCGACAAACTACTCCAGCCTGTCGGAGAAGCAACGCCCCTCGCTTTAAGAAACACCGCGATGATCGAACTTTTGTATGCTACCGGTATGAGGGTCTCTGAACTGATATCCCTCTCCGTTTCGTCTCTTTACCTGAATGAAGGAATTGTTAAAACCCTTGGGAAAGGGTCAAAGGAAAGGCTGATCCCGATCGGGGAGCCTGCAGTCGATAAATTAAGGGACTATCTTGCAAAGGAACGACCAAAATTTTTAAAAGATAAAAAATCCGAGTCTCTTTTTCTCACCTACTCAGGAAAAGGGCTTTCCCGTCAGGCGTTCTGGTATCTCCTCAAAAAGCGGGCATTTCAACTCGGCATCAGCCGCCCTTTTTCGCCCCACACCCTTAGGCATTCGTTTGCAACCCATCTTCTTGAAAGGGGAGCCGATTTGCGCTCAGTCCAGGCCTTACTGGGGCATTCGAGTATCTCCACGACACAGATCTATACCCATATTACCCTGGAGAGGCTTAAAAAAATTCACCAGGAATTTCACCCGAGGGGTTAAAAGAAGGCATCAGGTAATCGGGTGATATTCCGTCAAAATCTGCGGCATTCTGAGATAATGACGGTCGCTCGTTAAAACTTTAAAACCATACTGCATGGCAGAGGCGGCTATCCACAAATCATTCGGCGGCACCGGCTTTCCCTGTTCGCGAAAATAATTGAAAATGACGGCAAATCTTTCCGTGGTTAATTACCCGCTGGACAGGATTTCCTCTATCGCGGACGTATTTTTTTTGTAGTTGCATATAGGAGGAGATCATAAATTATCTTTAACCCTCCCCCTAGTAAGAAGGGCAATGACAAAGAAAATGTGCTGATGATCCCTCCGGTCAGCGCAGGACTAACCGACTGAGCCAGCGTACGACTCATATTCGTCAGGACCGCCGCCCCATCCCGCTCATGATCCTTTACGACAAGCATTAAAAAAGCCTGCCGGGTCGGAACATCCATTTGGGAAAGGAGATGCCTGGAAAAGAGCAAGACGACGGCAAGGGTTGCCGTAGGGCTAAAAGCCAATGCAATTAGAACAATATTGGAAATTAAATGCGTAAACACCATGGTTTTGACAAGACCGAAATTCTCGGCAATTCGTGGAGCCAGCAGAAAAGATAAACCGGAAAGAAGCTGGGCTCCGAAAGAAATCCAGCCAAGCTGGGAAAGATCTAAATGGAATCGGACGTAAAACCAGTAAATGACAAGGCTCTGAATAACAAATCCCCCTGCAAATGCGTCTAGCGCAAATAAGCCCGCCAAACGCCTGACTAAAGGCCGAGATGGGTGATGCCTCTGTTCGGACTCATGGGATTGAGGCGTTCTCCCTGACTCGAGTAAATTGAAAGCACCGATCTGTATAAGGCCTCCGATTAGGAACATAACAAAAATGACTTTCGGGGTAACCACCCCGGTTCCAACGAGTGCCCCTCCAATAGCCGCGGCTATATATCCTGCGAGATTGTAATAACTCATGACGCCAACCAGAGTCTCCCTGGAAACGGAACGAACAAGGAATACCTGCTCAAGAGAGAGAAATGGCCCTGTTTCTCCTATTCCTACTGCTAAGTTGCCAAGCATCGCTGCGATGACTGCCACTACCGGGTGATGAAAGAAAAGAAACAATACGGAGGAAAGGACAATCATCAACGATAACTGGATGAGGACAAACCGAGGCCCATATCGTTCCGAAGGTCGCCGAATGGCAAAAGTGAGTGCGGCACTGGAAAGAAGCATCACCGTGATGGCAGCCCCAACTCCCTTTGATCCCAGCCCTACTTCAGTTAAGTAGATTGGAAAGAGGACTCCCAGAGAGCCATAGGAGAAGGTTCGGACTGATTTGGCAAGAAAAACAAGCCAGACATCACGCGGCATGTTCAGAGGTTTTTTGGCAATAGGCATAAAGGGCGTCGTAGAGAGGGAACTGAAGTTTTAACTTCTCCTGATCGTCTGAAGTCGTTTGGCAAAACCCTTTGGCTATGGCTAAAAGTCCGGCAGATTCAGCAGAGGATTGAATGTCCTCTTCTATGTCGGCCCCATGCACAATCAGAGCTAGCCGGTTTAAGGCGAGGTCATCTAATTTATAGTCTTTTACTAATATTTCAAAGGTACAGCGATTTTCTCTGTGGGTATAATCTGCTCCCGGTGTGTCAAAGGAGATTCCCTTCAGACGTTTTGCGGTTTCCAGGACCTGATCCTTTGGCACGAACATAAACTCTGCACCTATATCGATGAAGCGCTTAATCAACCATGGGCAGGCAACTCGATCTGTCTAAGCGTTTTCCCGTGTCACCCAGATCATGACTGATTACCTCCATGTCACTTCCTCCCACATGAGATGAATAAAGGTTTCAAACGGGGGGAAATTCTTAGGATTGGCCTCCTTAGAACGTACCCAAAGATCGATCTCCATCCCTGAGGGATCGGTCTCCCCGCCTGGCAGGGTCCGTTTGGCAGGATAGCGTACGACATGGGTCTTCGGATCACGGGACCGTTCCATGACCATGAAATGGGCGGAATAGTCCTTAAATAATACCTGGTCATTCTTTAAAACATCCGCCGTGCCCCAACCCGCAAGGTAAAGCCATGTTTTGGGATAGAGAGGATCACCATTGCCGGAATCGCCATGCTCATAGACTCGCGTGGCAATGCCGCCATCCTGGTAAGAACCTTTACCCGTAAACCGGTTAAAAACAATTTTGTAGTGGTCCTGGCCTTCCATAAACTCTGCGGTCACAACGCCACTATTCTCCCGTTCATTGACGTTGATGTCGATCTGGCCCTGAACCAATTGGAGATGTTGGCCCGCGTAGTCCAAATGATCCCAGGGTGTCTGATCCTTCATACTTCCCAACAGAGTCGTTTGTTGCCCCGTAAGATGGAATTGCCCGCTATAAAAGGGATTCTCGGTGGCTTTAAAGATTCGGGTTCCTTCGTCCCCTTTTGGCGTGCCAAACTGCAGAGGCTCCGCTCCTATCGATACTCCTGCTAATAAGGAAAAAATCAGAATATCTAAAATAAAGCTTTTCCTCATAATCTTGTACCGCTTCATCATTTGTTCCTCGCTTCCGATTCTATCGTAAAACAGTCTTGGAGATCCAATCGGCATTAAAAAAGTTGTTTCGTATTACGGATGCTACTATGAACCTGGTCCTAAAAACAATTTGAATTTTTCGACGGAGCCGGGGACATGAAGGCAGGAGGAAGAAGCGATTGAAAATGAAATCCAAGGGTTAAATTGAATATTAAATCGCCGGGTTTTAATAGGTAAGGAGGGAGGTGATGGGATGATTCTTTAGTCTGGCTCTTCCGTTGAGATCTTTTAATTCTATGAGAAAAGCAATCCCTAAAAGGATCCCGCCGAGCTTTTCAATTAACTCCACGGTGGCGGCACAGGTCCCGCCGGTGGCGAGAAGGTCATCAACAATTACGACCTTTTCTCCTTTATGGATGGCATCCTGATGGATGGCCAATCCGTCGCTCCCATATTCAAGGTCATACTTCACTTCAAACGTTTCGAAAGGAAGTTTTCCCGGTTTTCTGACCGGCACGAAACCGGCCCCCAGGCGATAGGCTACCGGAGCTCCCAGGATAAAACCTCTCGATTCAATGCCGACGACTTTTTGAATCCCCATTTTTTTAAAAGGGTCGACCATCAGATCGATGGCATGGGCAAACGCATCCCCTTCTTTTAAAAGGGTCGTCACATCGTAAAAATAAATTCCTTTTTTAGGATAATCGGGGATTCCCCGGATGGTCGATTTTAAATCAACGCGCTCTTTTTTCATTTATAAAATTTCATCCTGTTTGATCGACCGGGAAGAGATCATCTCTTTTAATTTTCCTAGCGCGCTGCTTTCAATCTGGCGGACGCGCTCTCGGGTCAGCCCGAAATAGACGCCGATTTCTTCGAGGGTCTGAGGGTTCCCTCCGTCTAAACCAAACCGGAGCATCAGGACTTGCTTTTCTGTGTCCTTAAGCTTGCTGATCCATTTCATCAAGTCTTCCCGGCGTTTGACCCCTTCAGCCCTTTTATAGGGAGAAATTTCCGCTTGGTCTTCGATGACATCTTTTAGAGAAGTTTCATTGGCGTAACTGATGGGGCTATCGAGGGAGTAAGTCTTGCGAATAATTTGGCGGATATCGATGATTTCCGCTTCGGAAACGCCCATTCTCCTTGAGACTTCATTCGGATTCGGGTCGCGATCGAGCTCCTGAACCAGCTCTTCTACAATATTTAAATAGTCATTGACCCTTTCGACGACATGAACAGGAAGCCGGATAAGTTTCACCTGATTAATTATCGCTCTTTCTATCGACTGCCGAATCCACCATGACGCATAAGTGCTGAACTTGAACCCTCTTTTATATTCAAACTTTTCAACCGCTTTGATCAGTCCGATGTTTCCTTCTTCAATCACATCGGCAAATGGCATGCCGCGGTTCATATATCTTTTTCCGATGCTGACCACCAGCCTTAAATTGGCTTCGATCATTTGCGCTCGGGCAGTTTCGTCCCCTTTTTCTATACGTTTGGCGAGAGCCTGTTCCTGGTCGAAAGTAAGAAGGGAA
>JBGPKT010000110.1:0-7740 GCA_041486115.1 Nitrospiria bacterium
AAAAGGACCACGTCGTTCCCTTCTCCGAACTCATCCCTGAAATAGTCCCCTTCACGGGTCGCTACCCGGTCGGCGATCTTGTAACTTTCAATGATCTCCCGGGTAATTTTTAAAGTTTGAGGCGTATCAAAAACAACGCCTTTGAGCGCTTTGTTCGCTTTGCACATCATAATGGTGAAAATTCCGGGCCCGCCGGCGACATCAAAAAATTGCTTTCTCCCTGAAAGGGAGACTCTTTTGGCCAGCAACTGGGCCTGTGCCAGCCCCCGGTAATGCATTCCCATAATATAGGCGCGCGTCGATTCATCCCCCTGCTCGTGAGGTTTTTCAACCACCGGCTTGCCGGTAATGACGGCATCATAGAGCCTGCCCCACGTGGGATACCACTCCTCGAACATCAACGGAATTCCCCCCTGGTATTTGGGGCTCCCTTTAACAAGAAATGTTTTGGAAAGAACCGTGTTTTTATATTTTCCGGTTGAACTCCGATCGAGCAAGCCGAGAGCCACGCAGGCAATTAAAAGAATCTCAAGACCCCGGGGATTGGCGTCGCACTCTTCGGCAAGGACTTCGGCGCTTTTGGATGCCGATCCGAGGTGATTAAAAACATCGAGGCGCACGGCCGATTGAATGACTTTTGAGGTCCAATAAGCGGAACTCATCCGGGCGACTGCCATGGGATCCAATGGAGATCTTTTTGAAAGGGGTTTTAAATTTTTTGAAGGTTTTACCGCTTTTTTAGCCTTTTTCATGTCCTCCACCTTCTATGGTCTGTAGACCATGCTTTCTGAGATGAGATGTCGCTTAAACCGCAACCGCGATACTCCTGCAAAGGGAATGGCGGGCATGCTCCGGAAAAGAAGTCACGCCCGCTCTTTTAACAGATGACAGAACACCTGAATGTTTTTTAGTGAGAGTGCCCGTGCTCGGAATGTTCGTGGCTATGGGCGCCATGGTCGGTGTCGTCATGCTCATGGTCGTGGTCATCGGTCTCTTCGATTCTAAGACCGCTTAAAAACATTTCGGACTGCACCTGGTCGATTTTATTGATGAGTTTCATTAATGCCGCGGCATGTCTTTTTTCTTCGCGGACAATTTGAGCCAGAACAGCGGTGACTTCATTGACCATCGGAAAATCTTCTTCGGCAATGACCGGGATCTGCGCTTCGATTTTGGTAATACCGTTTAACTTTGCAACGAGATTGTCCCTTAAATCGGCACAGACTTTGTCTTCGTTTGATCTGACTCCATGGGCTTGACCGTGAGCGTGATTGTTACACATGTTATTTTTCCTCCTTGATGTTAGTTGATGATGTGACCTGTTTGCTTTCCCGGAACCTGGTTCTATGCCCCATCAGGGCACCTGCGAAAATGGGACCACTCCGAGATAATAAAGATTCCCCCACTTCGAGGTATAATCAATCCGGGTTGCCGAACCATACCCCAGGACAATCCTTTTATGATGTCCCGCTTCCATTTCCAGAGCTTTTGTCACAATGACCCGGATAGTTCCCACATGAGTCACCACGCCCACCCGTGCAACCGGATGAGCCGACCGGATGGCGTTTACCGCTTTCATGACCCGCTCCGCAAATTCTTTCCACGACTCCCCTTCCGGCGGCACAAAATTGAGGAGGTCTGACTTCCATTTTAAAAACTCCCCCGGAAACCGCTCTTTCACTTCGTTCGGGCTCAGACCGTCCCATTTTCCCATGGTCCTTTCTTCAAGGCCCGGTTTAGGGATCACGTTCAGGTTTAATCCCCAGGAGAGGCAGGCTGCCGTCTCCATGGTCCTTTTCAACGGGGAGGCGTACAGCGCCGAAATAGCCCCCCCTTTTACCCAGCGGCCGAGATTTTCCGCCTGAAGCCTTCCCTCTCCGTTTAAGGAAGGGTCTTCCTCTCTGCTGTAAAACCGCTCCTCCGAGAAATTCGTTTTACCATGCCTGAAAAATATAAGGGTCGTCGCCTCTTCTTTTTCCCTGATTTTCTCGACCATTGCCTAATCTTCTTGCTGGCGCATGAAAGTGCGGGTCGCCCAGAACATGGTGAAAAATGCAAAACATCCTATCATAAAAAAACTAAATAAAAAAGGGGTGAAAAACTGTCCTCTTAAAGCCAGCCGGACGCCATCGACGGCATAACTGACCGGATTAATCACGGTCAGGTCTTTAATCCATTCAGGCATAAAGCCCTGCGGAACAAAAGCCGATGAAAAAAACATCAGGGGGAGCGTCATCATGTTCCCGATCACGACAAGAGGTTCTTCCCGCTTGAGTTTCATCGCAAATCCGTTTGAAAGCGCCGCAAATCCGACCGCCAGGAGCAGAATCATAAAAAAGACGGCGGTTAATCCAAACAGGCCTCCACGATTGTGCGCGCCCAGGATCCAGGCCAGGACAAAAATAATCAGAATCTGGACAATCACGGTCGCGGCCGAGTGAAGCACCCGGCTCAGCACAATGGACGTCCGTTTGACAGGGGTAACAAGAACCTTGTCCACCGTCCCGAAATTAATCTCTCTCAACAGGCTGACGCCCGACCAGGAAGAACCGAATAAAACCGTCATCACCAATATCCCCGGCGTGAGAAATTCAATGTAAGAGGTCTCGGGAAAACCCCCTAACCGGGTCATATTTTTAAAAAGCTCACCAAAAATAACCAGCCAGATCAAGGGCTGGATCAACCCGAAGAGCGTCCAGAGAGGCATCCGGAAGGTAATCCGCATATACTTTTCAAACTGAAACCAGGTATCAAAAAATAAGGTCATCGTTTTATTCAGGGGCCTGTTCGCTTTGCTCACATTGTCCGGGGCGCTCACCGTCTCGCGCCCGCGCACAACATTGTTGGCACTTCCTCGTGCCAACGTGCGCCCCCTCGCCCCTTCGCTCGAACCGGCAAAGCCTGCTGGTCCGTGTTTACTTTCCGTTTTTCGCCCACCATTCTTTCATTTCAGATTCGGTCCATTTTCCGGAATTCCAGGGCATTGTATCCGGGGGCCTGTTCGCTTCGCTCTCATTGCCCCCGGGCCCCGGCTCTCCCACGGGCATAGCCTGATGTTCGAGCCCATTCGTATCCGGGGGCCTGTTCACTTGGCTCTCGTTTACAGAAACCTCTTTCATTTCATCGCTTGCTTCTGTTTTTTGCCACTTCTTCCACTCGTCGCTCCCCTGTCCCGATTTCTGCCACTTTTTCCACCAGGGCTCGGCCTCAGAAGTTTCTTTTTTGTTTTCAAGGCTTTTTCCGGTATATTTCAGGAAAACATCGTCGAGAGTGGCGCGTGAAAAGGAGAGGGTGTCGACTTCAAGCTTCATCGCCTCGGCATCGGCCATGACTTTCAGGAGAGCGTCTTTTCCATTTTTAACATACATTCTGACTTCATTCCGGTCGTAGACAAGATGATCGATATAGGGTTTAAATTTAAACTGGCTCCATTTTTCGTTCTGCGATTCCCTTTTTTCGTCTGACTCGCAGATGAAATTAATGGAATCGCCCCCAATCTCTGACCTCAGCTTTTCGGGAGCTCCGATCACTTTTAATTCCCCCTCATCGAGAATTCCGATTCTCCGGGATAACTTTTCGGCCTCTTCAAGATAGTGCGTGGTTAAAAAGATCGTCATACCATAAGTTTTGTTTAAGGCGCGGATATGGTCCCATAAGGTCATCCGGCTTCTGGGATCAAGCCCGAGGGTCGGTTCATCCAGGAATAAAACTTTTGGACGGTGCACCAGCGCCGTCGCGATATCGAGTTTGCGCTGCATTCCTCCGGAATAGGTGGAAACCAGCGAATCGGCCACTTCCTTCAGGTCAAATAAATTTAAAAGCTCCGCGACTCTTTCGGCAATGACCGGAAAAGGGAGATGATAGAGGCGGCCCTGAAGAACCAGATTTTCCCGGCCGGTCAGAAAATAATCGACTCCCGCCTCCTGGGCGACATAACCGATGGTCTCCCTGAGCCCGGAGGGGTTTTTAACGGGGTCTATTCCGGCGATTGAAAAGGCGCCGCCTGTCGGCTTCGAGAGGGTCGTCAGAATTTTGATGGCGGTGCTTTTGCCGGCCCCATTGGAACCCAAAAATCCAAAAATTTCACCCCCCCCGATTTCGAGATTCAAGTTCTTGAGGGCATGAACTCCGGAAGCGTAAGTTTTAGAGAGATTTTTAATCTGGATCATAGAGGGTGCCATTTCCTCGCTTTAATCTTCCTTGCGAACGAACGTTCCTGATTTACCCCCTGTTTTTCTCACAAGGCCGACATTTCCGAAACTCATCTCTTTGTCAATCGCCTTACACATATCATAGATCGTCAACGCGGCGACAGAAACAGCCGTTAACGCTTCCATTTCGACGCCGGTCTGCCCTTTTAATTTTACCGTCGCGTTGATCTCAATAGAGCATTTCCCTTTTTCGTTCGGCACCCCATTTTCTTTAAAATCAATGTCGACATTCGTCAAAAGCAGAGGGTGGCACATCGGGATCAAATCGGGGGTTCTTTTCGCTCCCATCACTCCAGCCACCTGGGCAACCGCTAAAACATCTCCTTTGGCTATCTTTCCCTCTTGAATCCTTCTAAAGGTCTCAGGCTGCATATAAACTGTCCCTTTTGCAAGGGCGGTCCGTTCGGTTTCTTTTTTCTCGGTCACATCGACCATTCTCGCCCGGCCTTCGGGATTAAAATGGGTTAAATCGGCATTCGTCATGATTCAATCCTTTTTTAAAGATTATTAATTTAAAGATTATTAAAAGATGATACCTTTAACAGACAAAAAACATGAACTGAAATTAATGTTTTAACATGCAAGCGGCATACCAATCATACCACCCGCTCTAAAACTTGGTTTTTCATCTAATTAAGAGATAAATTTATACCACCAATATTCACCAAAAGTCAATATAAAGACAGGACATTACGGCCTTTTTTCTTTTGGCCCGGAATCTCCAAAAATTGGATAAAGTTTTCAACCCAAAAGAAAGAGTCCCAGGGCATTTAAATAGGATTAAAGAGCAAACTTTGTCTTAGTATCGCCCAAAAATGGCACAATAAAAGGTTTATTCTTGTTTTCGAAAGAAAGCCATCTTCTTTAAAATGCCCATTTACCTCATGGATTCATATTTATTCACATAGAAATTTAAAATGGTATTTTTTTTGCATAATAAAACTAAAGAGTGAAAAAGACTGATTTCCTTGACAAAAACAACCTATTTAGGTTATTAATGATGAATTGTTTCGCAATGTTTTGTCAGACGTCTTTGCGATCGCATTATTAAATTTTTTTACGAAGGAAAATACCCTTATGATTGTTATAAAATTTTTTGCGGTGATGAAAAAGCTTGTGGGCCGTGAGACCATTGAGCTTCATATTGAAGGGCCTACGACTTTGAGAGATATTCTCAATCAGATCGAAAAAGAGATCCCAAAGATAAGAGAAATTATCAGAGAGGGGCGATCCCTCATTTCAATTAACCAGGAAATGGCCGATGAAAACACCATTGTTAACAATGGGGATGAAATTGCCATACTCCCACCCTTTGCCGGCGGTTAAACCGCTTTTTCAGGGGAGAGAAAAACCTGTTATTATAATGATTGGCCATAAAGGGAGAAGCAACAATGCGAAATACAACGACAGAGTGGACGAGAATTCAGGAAGGTGATTTTTCAGTCGAAGAAGAAGTCAACAAAGTCAGAGAAAGCTCAAAAAGAATCGGCGGTATTGTGACCTTTCTCGGCACCGCAAGGGACTTTTCTCAAGGAAGGGATATCCATCAAATTGATTTTGAGTACTACCCCGGAATGGCCGAGAAAAAACTGGCCGATATCAGAGAAAGAGCCTTAAAAGACTACGATATTATTGAAGTCAGTATCGTTCACCGGGTCGGAAAAATC
This sequence comes from Nitrospiria bacterium, assembly GCA_041486115.1. GTDB lineage: Bacteria > Nitrospirota > Nitrospiria > JACQBW01 > JACQBW01 > JACQBY01. The sequence goes on from JBGPKT010000110.1 coordinate 5,879, forward strand.
AATATTGGCGAACAGATTGTTCTAATCGTTGTAGGGGCAGAACACCGGAAAGACGCTTTCCGCGCTTGTTCCTGGTGTATTGATGAGTTAAAAAGAATTACTCCCATCTGGAAAAAAGAAACCACTCCGGGGGGGGATATCTGGGTTGAGCAACACCCTTAAATTCCAGCCGTTTTGAACGGCTGGAATTTAATAACCATTACTTTTAATACTTTTAAAAAAGCCTGGCATTCTTGCCAGGCTTTTTTTTGTTAAAAATGAATGTTTTTATTCAAATAAGGAAAATGTGACATTCCATTGGACTGTTTGGTTTAGACTTTTCCTCAATTACCATTGTTTCTTGACAAAAAACCTAATAAAAGCTACCTTTAAATTAAAAGTGTGAAAAGTTTTTCACTTTTATACGGCAATGTCCTAAATGAGAATGGTAAACTTTTTGGTCTGAATATATACTTTTGTTCATTTATAAGAGAAAAAAAAGAATAAAAAGAGCTTTTTTTTTATTCTTTATCTAAATAAACAAATATTAGATCTTATGTAGGGTATGACTCTTGCTGAAATGTAAGGTATAGGGTATGAACAAAAAGATTATTTTATGGACTAAGAATCAACAATCTGGAATTGAATCTTTATTAAGAAATTCTTTTCCCTCATTGTTGATTAAGTTAAAAAATGATTCAGAGCTTTTTAAAACCGCAGGACTTCACCCAGCCGCGGTCATCGTGGCCGATTCCGTTTTTGATACCACGATGTGGATGGAGAATTTTGGAAATTTAAGATCTCTTTTCCCGGATATCAATTTTGTATTGGCCGGGCACGTAGATCAGATCCTGAAATTGGAAAACCTGTATAAACAGAGCGAGGGGATTGAATTTCTCAGGCTGCCAGCTGAAATTTTACTTTTAGAAGAAAAGATCCACCGTTTAGGCCAGCATAAGAAAATGATTCTTGAGCCCGAACTGTTGATTCAGCCGGAAATGATTAAAGAAGATGCCCGGGGTTACAACGACTACGCGCATCTCCTCTGCCATAGCAAGAAAATAAAAGATGTGTTAACGATCATGAACCAGGTTGCTGAAACAAATATTACGGTCCTCGTGAGAGGAGAAAGCGGAACAGGGAAGGAACTGGTCTCAAGGACCATTCATGCCCGCTCCCTCAGACGAGATAAGCCTTTTGTAAAAGTCCTCTGTGCGGCCCTTCCGGAAGGCCTTCTGGAAAGCGAACTTTTCGGCTACGAAAAAGGGGCTTTTACGGGAGCCCATCGCCGGAAACCTGGAAAATTTGAATTTGCCAACCATGGGACCATTTTTCTCGATGAAATCGGCGAAATCCATCCCACACTGCAGGCCAAACTCCTGCAGGTTCTTCAGGACGGAGAATTTTCAAGGATTGGAGGGGAGAATGACGTTAAAGTCGACGCAAGGGTGATCACGGCCACCAATAAACATCTTGAAAAGGCCGTAGAAGACGGCTCTTTCAGAGAAGACCTTTTTTACCGATTGAATGTGGTGTCGATCCATCTCCCGCCCCTCAGGGAGCGGAAAGAGGAGATCCCATTTCTGGCGGAATTCTTTTTTAATAAATATTTTGAACAATACAATAAGAAATATCATCCCATGTCAGAACAGACTCTCAAGCTGTTACAAGAGTACGATTGGCCGGGAAACATCCGTGAAATGGAAAATATGATTAAAAGGATGGTCGTTCTGGAAAACGAAAATATTATCATCGAAAAACTGAATGAGAGAAGGAGCTCGGAAAACAAAGTCTTTTCTTCTCCCGGCCTCCCCCCGATTCATGAGGTTCCGGTCTCTGGATCGACCGATCCACAGGTCGGAGAGGCGCCCTATGAAAAAAAA
>JBGPKT010000111.1:0-7712 GCA_041486115.1 Nitrospiria bacterium
CCAGAATAGCAATGTGTTGAATGTAATCACATTGGCAGCAAAGCCCATAGGATGAGTAAATGCCCAGGGAGAGTTGTCTCTCATGATTTCCATGATATGCCAGAACAACCTGACGGATGACCGAAGATAGCCTCCCAATCCCATGATCCAAGTGACTGTCACGGCCAAAAAGAATAAAGCAAAGTATCCCCTGGAGGAGAGATTTTTCCACGTAGGTGCCCTTGACTTCTGAGCTCCAGAGAATCTGATAAGAGTTAACAAACTTCCAAATATACCGAGACTCACGTAGGTTATAACCAATGGGATCGATAACCCCACTCGAACATTTGCTGGGATATAAAAGCCGTAGACGCCTAGCCATATAATGTTGATTCCTCCGGCAATAAAAAGGCCTATGAGCAACGCATCGATCCATGAATGGTTTGACGTGGCTTCATATTTAGTTCTCCACCACAAAATCAGGGTCCATATGTTGACTGCGATCATAATGTTAATCGCTGTCTGTTTTGCCGATTCAACCCCAAAGTTTCCTACGATGGGATGTTGTTGACCGCCTATTTTTTTTAGTTCTAAAACAGTCATTACCAAGGTATGTGGCGTAATATATACAAGCAGACTAACAATCAGGACAAAGAAAGCCATTGTTTTCTGGCGCTCATAACGCTTCCCTTCTCCGGCAGCGTCAATCCTTTGCCAGATAGAGTAGTTGACTGCTAAAAACAACAGGCCAACCACCATTGCCAGTATCCAGAGTGTCCAAGCGAGTAATCCGCCTGTCAGAGTAATACCCATCTGCTGACGATATTCGTAAATTTTCGAAACAAGCCGGTAACCGCCAAACGGAACCGTAAAAAATGCAAATAAAGTTGACAATAATGTTAAGTAACTTGCCCAATCATAGTAGGCTCTTTTATCATCGGCTTTACTTTTCATGGCTTGATATGCGGTATAGGCGCCTACGACTGCAGAAGAAAAAATCAAATTTCCGAAAAACCGATGAACATTGAGGGGATTCCAGAGCGCATTATGCAATAGATGGTAGTAGTTTCCCAAAAAACGTTCCTGTTCGTCGACACCTGCAGGAGACATCATAAAGGTACCCCAGGAATTGGCCATCATCATAACCACTATTCCCACGAGATTGATGACTACCCCCAAACAGGCATGTAGCCATTTCAAAAAACCACCAGTTATCTTTTTCCAAGAAATAAAGTAGACATATATAATTACGCCCAAGGCGAGAAACAGTAGACCATAGATCATGAAAAAAGGACGAAAAGTACCGACTAAGTATTTGGTAAATCCTGGGTAGAGAGCCAAAAGCGCTGACGACAAAAGGACGCCTAGGATAACCACCATAGAAAAAACTAGAATTAATATTTGAAATATTTCGTAGGCAAACCGATCACACCTGTGAGCGGTTTCATTGTTTCGTGTTACCAAGCTTGCCAATTCAAGAAGCATGATCCAAAAAAATCCACCAAGTATCAAACTTCCATAGTAAAGATGCTGTTGAGCCACCACCCAAATGATGAGACGACTTTCACTGAAGGGAAAAGGTAGGTTCAATCTGGGATAGTCCTGAGCGGTGAGTCGAGGAGCAGAAGGTCCTGAATCTATTCCATTTGTTCCATAATAAACATCTTTTGAAATGGGTGGACCTGAGGTTTGCGATCTTTCATCTGGAATGAACTTTTCATAGGCGGCTCTAACTTCCTTGGGGGTGGGAGGGGTGGCTCCCTCTCTCACAAATAACCATATATCGATAGCGATCTGCTGTTCGATCGAAAGTTCAATCGGCGCCTTATGAATTTTCGGCATAGGGCTTTCTCGATCATTGGTCCCTTTGGCGCCATATCCCTCAACAACATAACAAGACGGACAAATCTGGGATTCAGCAAGATATTCTTCTGCAGTTGTTGCCCGACCACTCCCTGGAAATGACTCCCGGACAAGAGTTAGGTTAGGATTTAAATATCTGGGTTCCTTTATGCGTTTGGCGGCTCTTTTTGTAATCCCAAATAAATTCGGCGCTCTTTCACTAATTGCATCTGGAAAAAATCCATGACATAAAGGGCATTGTCCTTCTCCGGCTCCTCTCATCGCTTTTGGATCATCAAAGATAATAGATGCACCGACCTTTGCAAGTTGAGAAGCAGGCATAGATTCAATCTCATACATTCCTAATTTTTCGAGTGCCGGGGGCACTTCACCTCGAGTTTGAGGAAGCCAATTTGCATATAAAGAATAGATTCCTAGGATCACAAAAGTGAATCCAATGGTTAATAGGAGGGTACGCATTTTCGGAAAATATGAAGAAGTGATGAAAAAGAAGATTGAGAAAATCAGGAAGGTGAGAGCTAAATCGAATTGACTCATTCCGAACCCCCTGTATCTAGAAAAACTCGTTGAGGTATGGTAGGAAGAAAGTGTTTTATATAATGATCTTTAAGTAAAGTATTATAAATATTTACGAATCTAAAAGCGAGGAATCCCGATGGAAACCCACGATGTTTTCAAATTTGGGAGGACAGAAGAAAACAGGAAGGACCTTTCTCTGAAGAATTGATTGGAGTTTATTATGAATTCAGTCCTATTTCAACTTCATGCTTAATGAGATCGCTCTTTTACTGTTCTGGGCATACGCCTGGACTCGAAGTTCCGTGATTCCAGCTTTAGAGGGAAGAAAAATAAGGCCGTCAGTTATGAATCTGGGATAAAGGTTCTGTCGCTGGACCGCTTTAGCGGTATATTCTCCAGTGATTAATTGAATGAGTGCCTTCTCGTAACCCTGCGCCCTTTCCATTCCTGTGCTAGCGGCTCCCTGCGCTAAGCCGGAAGCCCCGCCTACAATCCCGCCCGAAGCGATACCACTTACTCCGCCTTTTACGGCCCCAACAAAGATATCGCCTCCCAAAAGGGATGTGATGACCGGGCCGACTTGGCTATCTTTAGTCGCATCCTTAAAGACCTTCGATTGAACAACCAGATCGGTGGCTTCCTGCGGAGTATAAGTCCGGTAGGAGACCGACTCGGTAACCCCGATGATCTGATTTGGATCGATCAAAATCTCGTCTCCGGTTTCATTTAAGATAATCAGCCTTACCGGCCAGACCCCGGCATCAAGGACATTCAAAGGGGGTTGAGCTTGCTCTCGGAGCGGTTGTGACGGATCAGCGTAAATGTCTCGTCCAGGGCCAAAAGGAACCGCAGCAATCTTCAATCCACCCGACTCAACTGAAATTGGATATCGGTTCATCGGGTAAATAGCTTTGGGATAAATGATCTTCGGTAATGGTGTAGTAGCACACCCGAAGGAAGAAAATAAAACGGCATATAATAGGGCGGATACCCACTTTGCATGATATTTCTTCATTTATCTACTCCCCGTACGAAAGTGCCTTTCGGCATATTAACCTATGCCCGTCTGAAAAAGGTCCTCTTTGAACAAGGTATCATTTTTATTGCGGGAGAGCAATCAGAGGAAAGAATGGCGTAAGGAATAATGAGGAAACTGTTTCATTTTACGACCTCTGATGATATAAATTGTAAAAATAATCGGTAGTTCGTATCACTAAAAATGTTTCTTTGAGTTTGATAAGGAAAATGCATGAAAGAGCTTTGAAAGTGGTAAAACATGTGGACAGTCAGGAAGAAATTCAGGAGACAGAAATAAAAATGGGCTTGCTTTTTGAAAAAATAACTCGATTTAGGCAGATGAGTCAACCGGTGATCGCCCGGAAAAATTTAATCCTTATTGTTTCATTTAAATGTTTTAAAATAATTTTACTCATCTTAGGTATGATTCTCCTTCTGGCAGGATTCAATCAATCCGTTTCATTTGCGGAAGAGTCCAAGAAACCTTGCTTTGGTTTTTTATGGTGCCATTCCGAAGATCAAGATCAAATCTCAACAGACGCCTTCTTTTTCCTTTATTCTATGGAAAAAAGAAAAGGATATGAACGGTTAGCCATCCGACCTTTTTACTCGGAAGAATTTGACTCCGTTAAAAGGTACACCCGAAGGTCTGTATTATGGCCGCTTGGAAATTCCGAAAAACAAGAAAACGACCTTTATTTCTGGATGGTTCCTTTTTATTTCCGCCATCATAATGACAAAACTGACTTTGATTATCAGTTTGTTCCCCTGGTTTATGGATCCCTTTCTAATCCTGAACTATCTTTAAATCGCTTTTCGGCAATCGGACTTCCTCCAATTCCGGGTCCAATCAGTATTCAAAAATATTCGCTTCCGACCCTTTCATTATATGAACATGTGACGGAAAAAGAACGGTTCTCTGACCGGTTTTTCCCTCTTTATCGGTATGAAAACCAGGGTCATAGATCAAAGTCGGATCTGAACATTCTCCTCTTATTTAATCGCACAGTTACCCCTGAGAGGGAATCAGACTTTTTATTTCCACTTTTTTCTTATGATCATAACCAATTGGCTATCAAGCTTGAACTATTTGATCCATGGTATAAGATGTTAGCGGTTTTTGGAAATTTATCGAATCCAGAGAGTTCATTTAATTGGATGCTGCCGATTTACGGCTACCGCCATGAGCCGGAGTTGACCGAAATGACGGCGCTAGGACTTCCGCCCGTAGAATCCCTTGCACTGGCGTTTTTTGACTACCGTCTTACGCCCAATGGGATCTCCAACCATTTATTTCCGATCTATAGTTATGAACACGACCTGAAGTCCAACCGTTATGATTGGAGCGCCCTTGTGCTCTACCGTCATGGAGAAGGGCCAGAGGGTCTCAAAGATGCATTGCTTCCCATTTACAGCTACGAACGGAATGAACCCCTGAATCAAGGGAGGTTTGGGATGTTAGTCCTTCCGGGATTTTCGTTCTATCAACATCAGTGGGATAAGAATGGAACCTCCGACTGGTTGGTGCCAATTTACAGCTACCGGCATGAGGCGGAGTTAACCGAAATGACAGCTCTGGGACTCCCCGCTATACGATCCATAGCTCTGGCGCTTTTTGATTATCGTCGCACCCCCGACCGGATGTCTAACCGGTTCTTTCCCGTCTACGGTTATGAACATGATTTGAAGTCCAATTATTATGATTGGAACGCGCTTTTAATCTATCGTCATAAAGAGGGTCCCGATGGAATCCGAGATGCGTTTCTTCCCATTTTCAGTTACCAACGGAATGAAGCCCTGAATCAAGGGAGGTTTGGGATGTTAGGCCTTCCGGGGTTTTCATTGTATCAACATCAGTGGGATAAGAATGGAACCTCCGATTGGTTAGTGCCGATTTACGGCTACCGCCATGAGCCGGAGTTAACCGAAATGACCGCCCTGGGTCTCCCCTCTATAGGGTCTATTGCCCTGGCCTTGTTTGACTATCGCCAAACACCCAACGAGATCTCCAACAGGTTCTTCCCGATCTACTGCTATGATCATGACCTGAAGACTAACCATTATAATTGGAATGCTTTTCTGCTCTACCGACACGATAAAGGTTCCGACGGTGTTAAAGACGCGTTCCTTCCCCTTTACAGCTATGATAGGAATAAAGGCCTGAATCAAGGGAGGTTTGGGATGTTAGGCCTTCCGGGGCTTTCATTGTATCAACATCAGTGGGATAAGAATGGAACCTCCGATTGGTTGGTGCCGATTTACGGCTACCGCCATGAGGCGGAGTTAACTGAGATGACGGCTCTTGGACTTCCACCCGCAGGATCCATTGCATGGGCATTCTTTGACTACCGTCATACCCTCAAAGAGACCTCTAATCGCTTTTTTCCGATTTATGGCTACCGCCATGAGGAGGGGTTAACCGAGATGACGGCTCTTGGACTTCCACCTACAGGATCCATTGCATGGGCGCTTTTTGACTATCGTTTCACTTCCGGCAGGATCTCCCATCGCTTTTTTCCTATCTATGGTTATGAACATGACCTGAAGTCCTCCCGGTATGATTGGAACGTTCTTTTGCTATACCGTCATGAAGAAGGTGTGGATGGCGTTCAAGACACTTTTCTTCCTCTTTACAACTATGAACGGAATGAAAAGAATAAAGACACCTATTTTGGATTGATTGGAATTTCCAGATATTCGCTCTATCACCACCTGAAATCCGAAAGTGTTACCGAAGACAGGCTCTTTCCCCTCTACGGGTACAGTTCAAGTCAATCTTCCCACGAAAGCGAGCTCTCCATTTTATGGCCGCTGGCCGATTATAAAAGTGAGGGAGAGGAAAAGACTGAGTTTAATCTTTTATGGTGGCTGATCGATTTTCAGAAAACAAAGACAAGTAGGTCTTTCCGCTTTTTAGGCGGATCGGCCATGGCTCTTCTCATTCATGAACGCTCGGACGGAAATTTTCGGTTTGAATTTAATCCTGTCATTCCGCTCTATTCGCTCGAAAAAAGTGCTCAGGAAGGCTCAGAGTGGAATATATTGGGAGGTTTCGTTGGATATAAGAAGGACCTTTCAGGGAAAGGGCGGATGAAACTCCTTTGGATGAGGCTATCTCCATCCAACTAGGAAGTTTTATTAAAGTTTTGGTACGAGCTACAGGGCACTTCAGATTTATTTAATGGAGTTTGTAAACTTCTATGTTTTGGAAACCTGGGGGACTGAAGCTTCCAGGAAGAAGCCTTGCTCGCTGCAAGCCCTACCTACCAAGAAACGGAATTCAAGTTAACAAAATACGTTGAATACTGGACGAAAGAAGCGGCATCGTCCAAAAAAAAACATGAGACTTAAATAGTTATCGAGGCACGTCGAACGAAGATTCCAAGAGCGTTAACCGAAACTCTTCAGTTGTTATTTTAGGTTCTTACCGGTAATTTGTTTTTTAATCCAAGGGAGCTTGCAGAAGAAAATCAATGAGAAGCAGGGAAGCTTGGCGAGCTGGGTTAAATTGAATCCCAATCTTATATCCTGAAGCGGCATTTTCCGTACGGAGTTCCATCCAAGCAACTTTGGCAATAAAGGTAATTTTATCAGAATAGGGATACAATCTCACTTGCAAAGGGGTCCCCTCGGGAAGAGGAATGGACGAATCAAACATCAAACCGTCCCTTCCGATGTTTTTGGTCCTGAATGGGTACAGTTCTTTGTCTTTTTCCGGCAGAAGGATACGAAAATCTCCCTTCACTTCCGTTTTGAGTCTTGGAAATTTTCGCTTTCCTATGATCGGCGGGTGGAGGCTTTCTTTGAATCCTTGCTGGATTTCGATCACTTTGTTGGGATTTTGAATAAGTGCTTTGACGCAATCCTTATCGAGCTTAAACCCGGCTAATTGCCGTAGCATGGCAAACGCCTCATCGTTTGACCAGGCCACTTTGTAGCTGCGGGAACTGGTGAGGGCATCGAAAATATCAGCCACAGAGATAATACGCGCTTCGATAGGGATTTCTTCTCCCTGTAATCCAAGAACGTATCCTGATCCGTCCAGAGCCTCATGATGATACTCGGCCATGTTGCGTAACATTGTCATGTGTTGAAGCGTATTAAGGCCAAAATCTTTGATGATAGAATCGATAATCTCGCGGCCGATGACGACATGTTTTTTGAGACCTTGAAAATCTTCGTCGGACAGTTTTTCATTCTTTTTAAGCAGAGTATCCGGAACGCCCACCTTGCCAATATCGTGCAGAGGAGAGAAGAGAAAAATATTTTCGATATATTCATCACTAAATCCATATTTTGGCGCCAATTCCTGGGCAATCAATCGGGCATAATGG
>JBGPKT010000112.1:0-7646 GCA_041486115.1 Nitrospiria bacterium
AGATCCATATCGCCAGGATAACGGAGGGTCAATTCTTTAATAAAACGTCTGTTAATCTCATAAATAATCTGAAGGTGTCGCGGGAACATCGTTTCAAACAAGCGGACAGGCCAGGTCTCTAATGCTTCGGGAAGCAACGTGTGGTTCGTATAAGAAAAGGTACGCACCGTCATCGACCATGCCCGATCCCACTCCAGGTGATGGATGTCCATCAGAAGGCGCATGAGCTCCGGGATGGCAATCGCGGGATGGGTGTCATTGAGCTGGATCGCGACTTTATCGGGAAAACTCTCCAAAGAATCATGATCCTCGAAAAAACGGCGGAAGATATCCTGCAAGGAAGCGCAAACAAAAAAGTATTGCTGTTTCAATCGAAGCTCTCGGCCGACCATCGTCAACTCACTGGGATAAAGGACTTTGGAGATCATTTCTGACGCCGCTTTGTCCTTAACCGATTCGATGTAGTTCCCTTCGTTAAAGTATCTGAGGTCGAAATCCCGGGTTGCCTTTGCGGACCAGAGCCGCAATATGCTCACCGAATTGGTATTTTCGCCATAACCGGGAATGAGAATATCATAGGCCATCGCCATCACCTCGTCTCCGCCCACCCAGCGGTGGAGCGGGGGGCCATTTTCATCAAGGTCTTGTTCTACCCGGCCATAGAACCTGACCGGGTAAAGCATCTCAGGACGGGGAAATTCCCATGGATTCCCAAGCCGAAGCCAGTTTTCAGGATGTTCAACCTGGCGGCCTTCTTCAATTTTTTGCTGGAACATTCCGTATTCATACCGGATTCCATAACCGTAACTCGGCAGATGGAGGGTTGCCATGGAGTCCAGAAGACAGGAAGCAAGCCTTCCGAGGCCGCCATTTCCCAGAGCGGCTTCCACCTCAACCTCGCAGAGTTTTTCCAGATCCTGGCCCATCTCATAGAGAACCTGATGAGAAACGTCTTTCAAACCCATATTGAGCAGGCCGTTGGTCAAAGACCTCCCGATCAGGAACTCTAAAGAGAGATAATAAACGCTCTTGATATCTTTCCGATCATTCTGAGGCAGGGTCTCCATCCGGCGTTGAATCAGCCGGTCCCGCACCATATAGACCGTACCGGCGAGCCAGTCCCGTTGGGTCGCTTTATGAGGATCCTTGCCCAGGGAAAACATGAGTTGTTTTCCTAATGCACGCTTGATAGATGCGGCATCGACTCCAATTTTTTCATACAATAGCGGTTTGCCGTTTGATTCTAAAGCCAAAGTTTAACTCCTCCGATTCCCTTTTTATTTTGGAATTGTCTTTTAAAATAGCATTTTTTTAAATTATGCACCCTGGGTCGATTAATTTCAAGCGCGGAAAAAAAATAGCGAGATCTTTTAGAAGGAATAACGCATCAGGTGGGTTCGTTCAGGCGGTTTCAGTCTGAACTTTTCTACGTCAGCAAAATAGTCTTTTTTTTTTACCTCCGGCAGGCGCCGCAGGAGGTTTCTTTCAGGCCACTATCCATTTTTCCTTCTCCGGCGGGCGAGCAAAAGTCCGTTCGTCGGTGTGAAGGCGTCCGATTTTTTTAAGCGTTTCCAGAACACGGGGTCCGTTCCCCCAGTCGCTCCATAAAACATCATTCACTCTCGCAATCAGAAGCCTTGAAGGATACTTTTCAAGTACGCTATGGGAGATGGTTGCCTTCTCCATACTCTGGTATTCCTGCCGGACAACCTCCTGTTCACCGGAGGTGCCAAAAGCATTCAGGATTTTTTTAAAATGATTCCTCATTCCGGGAAGGGCTTCCAGCACCAGGTTCCATAATGTGGAACAACGTGCCACCATGACGAGCGTATTCCAGAGATAACCCTGTTTGAAAAATTCCCTGGCCGCGGTAGAATCTGGCTTTTCATGAAAGCGTTCGACCCGGCTGATCTCTATGCCGTTTAAACCCGGAATTCTATCTCCGGGCTGAATCCACCCGTATTCTATCTCCGGGGTATCAGGCTGAATTCCTAAAAGAGCGATTTTGTCCGGAAATAGCTGAACCGCCCTTCCGGCGCTCCTCACATGTTCCATGAAACGCTCTTCTTCGAGAATAAAATGATCCGCCGGGAAAACGACAACCATACTCTCTGGGTCATTCTTGTAAATAGCAGCAAGAGGAAGAAGGACCCCCGGAGCAGTCTCACGATTCTGAGGCTGGAAAATAACCCTCTTTGAAGGATATTCTTTAAGCTGAAGGTCAATAAAATCCCGATGTTTGGGGTCAACCACCACCCATATTTTTTCCTGGGGAATCAGCGTTTCAACTCTGTCCAGAGTATGCTGGATCATGGAACGTTTTCCGGTAAAGGCCATATACTGCTTGGGGTGACGACACCCATATACCTGGTAAACAAAATCCTCCATCCTTGTCCCGGTCCCTCCTGCCAGAACAATCGCATTGGTATTGGCTATTCTTCCCGGATTGGGTATTTCTGCCACCAGGGCAGACCTGATTTTCTTTTTAGTCAGCAAGGTTCAGCTCCTTTCTCAACATGTTTAGGCGGGTTTAATGACTCCTGGCTTTTTATCGATTTTAATGTTTATTTCCTTTCGCTTCGTTTCTAAACTTTTTTGAATTCGGACCTAAGGACTCCATTCTCTATCAAGGAACGCGAAAGGTCTAAAATATACTCCTCAAGTAATAGTGTGTCAATATACTATTCATATATATTTTACATTTCAGAATATTTTGATTTTCATGCTTATCATTCATAATTGGTACCTGAAAATTATTCATAACTTGCATTTTTTAAAAATTCCATGAAAATAGAAGAGACACATCATTCTTCAGGTTCAGTCCTATGCGTATTTTGTATGCTTCGTCAGAAGTTTTTCCTTTCGCCAAGACAGGTGGATTGGCAGATATAGGAGGATCCCTCCCTTCTGCCCTCGAACGCCTGGGGCATGAAGTGAAGGTCATTATGCCCAGATACTCGGTCATTCCGGGGGATCGATGGGAATTTATAAAAGTGAAAGATTTTTCCCTCACACTTGGAAAGAAAGAACATTTCCTGACCCTCTGGAAAAGCCGCCTCCCCGGGGTTTCAGTTGAGTTCTTGTTTGTTTCCACTCCTCTCTTCTTCAACCATCAGGGCCTCTACAGCGAAAACGGCAAAGATCTTCCTGACAACCTGGAAGGATTCTCATTGTTCAGCCGGGCCATCCTGGAAGTGCCAAAACTCTTAAACTGGAAGCCTGATATTCTCCACGCCAATGACTGGCAAACAGGGTTGGTCTTTGTTTATTTAAAGACTCTCCTCAGGGAAGACCCCGTCTACCGAAGGACAGGAACCCTTTTGACCATTCATAATATGGCTTACCAGGGGCTTTTTCCCGGTTCGGATTTTCCAAAACTTGAGCTCCCTCGGTACACTTTTTCTCCTGATATTCTGGAGTTTTATGGACAGATCAACTTTCTCAAAGGGGGATTGGTTTTTGCCGACATCCTCAATACGGTCAGTCCCACCTACAGCAGGGAGATTCTCACCTCTGATTTCGGCCATGGGCTGGAGGGTGTTCTTCAAAAACGCCGGAATGATCTTTTTGGAATTATCAACGGAGCCGATTATCAGGAGTGGGACCCTGCCAGCGACTCCTTCCTTCCCAGCAGTTATAGCGCCGGATCGCTGGAAGGAAAATCGGTTTGCAAAAAGACCCTTCAGAGAAGATGCAAATTTTCAGAAAAGGATGTCCCTTTGATCGGAATGATTTCCCGCTTAACGGCTCAGAAGGGGACGGATCTTGTCCTCGATATCCTCGATGAGTTGATGTGCCTCGACATCCAGCTTGTCATTCTCGGCGTGGGTGAACGTGATCTCCAGGAAAAACTCCGGGCAAAATCCGGCCAGTACAGGGACAGGCTTTCGGTACACCTGACTTTCGATGAAGCTTTTGCACACCGCGTTGAAGCCGGAGCAGATATATTCCTCATGCCGTCGAGATACGAACCGTGCGGCCTGAACCAGATTTATAGCCTCCGATACGGGACGATCCCGGTGGTTAGAAAAACAGGGGGTCTGGCCGACACCGTCATTGATGCCTCCCCCTCGAATATCTTGTCCGGCAAAGCAACCGGATTCATGTTTGAAACTGCCAGCCCGCTATCATTTTTAACCTCCCTTCGGCTTGCCCTCGGTCTCTATAAAGACTCGCTTCTCTGGAATAATCTGATTCAAACCGCCATGAAGGCTGATTTTTCATGGGACCATTCCGCCAGGGAATATGTAAAGCTCTATGAATTGGCATTGAAAAAAGTCCCTTAAAGAAAAAAAGCTGAAATCCGTCTAAAAACGAGAACTCCCTCGGCTTACCGTATGACGGAGGTAAGAAGCCATTAACTTCCGTTTGGCGAACTCCACGATCAACAGGTATGTGGAAACCACTCCAGCGAGGAAAAAGAAATAAGTCGCGGGCAGAGGGGTAAACCCCAGTATTCCGGCCAGAGGGGTAAAAGGAAGAAGCGCCCCCACGGCTGCCACGGCTATGACGGTCATGATCAAAGGCTTGCCCGGCCGGCTGGTGAAAGGATTGCCGGCGGTTCGAATGATTAAAAGGACGAGGGTCTGTGTCGCGAGGGACTCAACAAACCAGCCGGTGTGGAAGAGGGCCTCGGAGGCATGAAACACTTTCAACAACACAAAAAAGGTGAGAAAATCATAGACCGAACTGATCGGTCCAATGATCAGCATGAAATTCCTGATCAGGGAAATATCCCATCGTCTCGGCTTGTGGATAAAAGTGGCGTCTACATGGTCTGTGGGAATCGTCAGCTGGGCAAGATCATAGAGAAAGTTATTAAGCAGAATCTGCATCGGAAGCATCGGAAGAAAGGGAAGAAAAAGAAACGCGCCTGCCATGCTGAACATGTTTCCAAAGTTCGAACTGGTCCCCATTAAAAGATACTTCACGACATTCCCAAAGGCTTTGCGCCCTTCCATAATCCCCTGATGCAGCACCCGGAGGCTCCTTTCAAGGAGGATCACTTCGGCCGCCTCTTTGGCAACATCGACTCCGGACGAAACTGAAATTCCGACATCCGCCGCGTGAAGGGAAGGGGCGTCGTTAATCCCATCGCCCAGAAATCCCACCACATGCCCCCGGCTCTTGAGAGCAAGAATAATCCTGTTTTTTTGTCCGGGAGAGACCCTCGCAAAGAGATTCACCTTCTCCGCAACGCCGGCCAGCGCAGAGTCGCTCATCCGGTCAATCTCCTCTCCCAGAACGATCCGGTCGGTATCGATGCCGACCGCCGAACAGATATGGCGTGCCACAAGCTCATGATCTCCGGTCAGGATCTTCACCCTGACCCCGTCCCTTTTGAGGGAATGGACGGCCGTTGCGGCGTCTTCAAGCGGAGGGTCGGAAAATGTCATGAACCCGAGAAGGACCAGATCTTTTTCGTCCCCGGCGCGATAAACCTTTTGAACGGGGATCGTCCGGCTGGCAACGGCCAGAACCCGGTATCCCCCCGCGCCTAATTCCTGAAACATTTTTTGGACCTTTAGGCGGGATTCCGCATCCAGGGGGCGCTGATCGCCCTTTATCCGATAGCTGAGACATAGCGGGAGTATCCCCTCAGGAGCCCCCTTTGAAATGAGGAACCGCTCTCCTTTTTTTTCCACCACCACAGAAAGCCGCCGACGGTCAAAATCAAAGGGAATCTCGTCAATCTTTTGATAACCTTCGATGTCGGGCCTGCGATAATTCAGAATGGCGCTATCCAGGGGGCTTTTGATCCCGGTCTCAAAAGCACTGTTCAGACAGGCAAAAAAATAGACCTCTTCGGCAACATGGCCCTCCGGATCAAGATGGCCGGCCAGACTCATTTCTCCACGGGTCAATGTGCCGGTCTTGTCGCTACAGAGAATATCCATGCTTCCCAGATTCTGAATCGACGCAAGATGTTTGACGACGACCTTCAGCCGGGCCATATGGAGAGCGCCCCGGGATAATGTCACCGAGGTGATCATCGGAAAAAATTCAGGCGTTAAACCTACGGCCAGAGCGATGGCAAAAAGAAGCGATTCGAGAGGATTGCGATGGAATGCCGCCGTAACCGTAAAAATAAAGAGGACAAGGAAAAATACGGTTTGCATAATTAAAAAACCGAATTTCCGGCTCCCCCGTTCAAATTCAGTTTCCGGCGGCCGCCTGGCCAGCAGGGATGCCACATCCCCAAAGGCGGTCTTCTCTCCTGTGGCCACAACCAGGGCCAAAGCCGTCCCGCTGATGACGGAGGTCCCCAGAAAAACCATGTTCTTGGCTTCCTCAGGAGAGGACGGATCCTCTTCAAGGTCCCCTTGTTGTTTTTCAACCGGCATCGATTCGCCGGTTAACGCCGCCTGACGGATTTGAAGGGACCTGGCCTGAAAGATACGGCCATCGGCCGGAACAAGATCCCCGGCCGTCAGCCGGATAATATCCCCCGGCACAAGATTCCGGATAAGGACTTCTATCCAACAACGGTCTCTCAGAACAGTTGCCGTGGACGCCACGGTTTCACGCAATCTTTCGATCACACGTGCCGACCTCGAAGTCTGAACAAAGTTCAGGACCATTCCCAGAAGCACGATGATCATGATGATAGAGGCATTGATCTGTTCGCCGGCAAGAGCCGAGAACAGGCTGGCCAACAGCAGGATAATGATTAAAGGATTGGCAAACAGCAGAAGAAATTGAACGGCCCCATGGGTCCGTTTTACCGGAACCGGCTCGTTAAGACCATACCGGGCCAGCCGGCGGGAAGCCTCTTCGCCCGTTAAACCTTCAGGCGAGGAATGAAATTGTTCAAACAGTGAAGATAAAGGAACAATGGATAACCGGATCATTTATCCCCTGTTAAGTGACAGGTGAAGTTTGTAAGTTCCCACCAGCTCAGCCTGCGCAGAGTAGAGGAAGAATAAAAAAAGTGACAGCCTTTAGCCGGGCCGGGTTTTGGATTCCAGGTAATCGACACATCCGGTCAGACTGAACAATTGAGGATAATCTGTTTCAGAAATATCGACTTGAGTCTCCCTGTGAAGTCCAATGATAAAATTCAGGAAATCCATCGAGTCCATATCCAGCTGGTCTCTGAAACTAACATTCGGGTTGAGATGGGACAAATCAGCTTCGGGAGCGATTCCGCCGAGAACGCGCAAAATTTTTTCTTTGGTCTGATCCCTGTTCATAGTCGCTCCGGCTCCTGCAGATATCTGTCGATGGCTGCCAAAAACAGGCCTCCCCGATGGCCATCGGTGACCCGATGATCTCCCGAGAGGGTCGCCGTAATCAATGGACGGGAGACAATCTTCCCCTCGACGGACCAGGGCCGTTCCATCAGCTTGCCGAAACCGACGATAGCGACCTGGGGGGGATAAATGATCCCGAATACCGTCTCGACTCCCTGTTCTCCCAGACTGGTGACGGTCAATGTAGGATCGGAAATTTCAGAACTCTTCAGCGACCCGGCTCTTGCCCGCTTAACCAGATCCAGAAAATTTTTCATCAGCTCATCCAGGCTCTGACGGTCAGTGTGGTGAAGCGCAGGGGCAACCAGCCCGCCCTGGCGGAGAGAAATCGCGGTGCCAACATGAATCTCCTCTTTTAAAACAGCTTTCCCGTCAACCCAGAGGGCATTAAGC
>JBGPKT010000113.1:0-7613 GCA_041486115.1 Nitrospiria bacterium
AGGAGGGTCTTGAAATCGTGGGTGTTCATTCTCCGGAATTTCTGTTCGAAAAAGAGGTTAAAAGAGTCCAATCTGCAGTATCCGAGCTTAAAATTAGATATCCGGTGGCACTTGATAACGAACATAAAACATGGGACGCCTTTGGGAACCATTATTGGCCCCATGAATATTTTATCGGCGCCGATGGAAATGTTCGATATGAAGCGGTCGGAGAAGGACATTACGAAGAGTCCGAGGAAAAAATAAGAGAGTTGCTTTCAGAGCGAGGGACAAAAACGGACGGCCCCTTAACTCCCATTACCGGAGAAAATGTCAATTTTAAAAAGATTAAAACGCCGGAGATCTATTTTGGGACCTTTCGTGGCGGGTTTTTGGGAAATCCCTTCGGAATCTTGTCTGATCCAAACAGGGAATATGAAATTCCAGAACATCTCGAAGAAAACAGCTATTATCTCGCGGGCCATTGGTCTGTAAAAGAAGAGGCGGCCCTTCATACCGGAAATACTTCCGGGGAAATCCGGATCAAATATGAAGCGAAGTCTGTTAACTGGGTTGTGGGGACCAACGATCAGGGAAGTCGGGTGGAGGTCAAACTTGACCATCATTATCTGACACCGACTCAAGCGGGGAAAGATGTGGTCATTGACTCGGAGGGAAAAAGTTATCTGTTTATATCAGAAAAGAAGCTTTACCGGATTGTTGAAGATCAAAAAGGGTATGGGAAACATCTTTTAATTATTAAAGTATTTACGTCTGATATTGAAAGTTATACTTTAACATTTGGGTAGAGCCTCGAGAGGAATCATGATAAAATATTTTGAAAAACCTGGTTTTTTATCTCCTTATGGCACATTTGGGGCCGATCTCAGTTATCTGCTGGCAATTGGTTTTACCCTTCTTTTTATGGGTGGATGGTATCTGGCCAAACGAAGGAAAGGTCAGGCTCACCATACCCTCACACTCATTGCTATGACCGCCATGCTGGCTTATTTTGTGATTTATTATCTTGCCAGGGAGTTAGGGGCTGTGGCGTTCGAGGGTAAGGAAGGATTTGGAGGAGGCGCGTTTATTTACACATGGGTTTTCTCCCCCATTTTAACCTTCCATATCTGGGTGGTGACAGTCGGGATCATCATGGCTGTTTATATGATCATTCTCGGATACCGAGTTTCCCTGAAAAAGGGACTGAAAAGAGTCCTTGTGGAGGGCCCCCCTAAATTAAACCTGGCGCGATTTTCCGGGTATACCCTCGTCATTTCGGTTTTTCTTGCAATGGCCCTTTTTATGATTCGTTTATTATCCAAACCTCCCGGTATCGGACTGTTTATTGCCTGGTTTTCGCTTTGTGCCGGCGGAGGGGTTTTACTCATCGCTCTTGAAGGGCTTGCCCAGATGTTTTATCCGGATGGGGCCAAACGCCATCGGGCATTTGGGACTTTCACGATGGCTCTCTATTTGATAGCCCTTATTACCAGTACGGCCACTTATCTGATGCTCTATGTCTTCTGGCCCCACTTATCAGCGCAATAATAAGGTTCTTGAAATCTTGGAGAAAATCGTGCATATTATTGCCTTTGGATGATGAAGAGGTCTAAAAATGGAACAGACTAAAAGCGTTAAAAGTATTTTAAAAAAGCTGGAATATTCTGACGACGCTAAGGTCATGAAGCAGCTTGTCGATCAATCCCTTTCGGTTAAAACCCGGATGGGAAAGATCCGGAGAAAAATTGCCGTTTTAAGCGGAAAAGGGGGTGTCGGAAAAAGCATGACGACGGTGAATCTTGCCGTAGCCTTTGCCCGCCTCGGATTAAAAGTCGGCATATTGGATGTGGATTTAAACGGACCCTGCGTTCCCAAAATGCTTGGAATGAAAGGGGAAAAATTTATCATGTCGTCCGAAGGGGCGATCCCTCCTGTCGGGCCTTATGGGATTAAAGTCGCCTCCATGGAATTTTTTCTAGGGAAAGACCGTCCGGTGCAGTGGAAAGGATCGATGGACCTTTCCCCGGTCTGGCTCGGCGTCCTTGAAATGAATGTCATCCGGGAGTTTCTTGGCGATATTCTATGGGGAGAACTCGACCTTCTTCTCGCCGACCTCCCTCCCGGCGCCGCCGCCGATAAGCCCCCTGTGATTGCCAGCTATATTCCCGAGCTCGATGGCGCCATTGTGGTGACGACCCCTTCGGAAGTGACCGGCGATGTCGTAAGAAAATCGATTGTATATACCCGGGATGTCGGCATCAGAGTGATTGGGTTGATCGAAAATATGAGCGGGTTCCTCTGTCCGGAATGCCATACAGAGAGCGAACTCTTTGATGGAAGTTCGGACCTCCTTTGCCAGGAGTTAAATGTGCCTCTCCTCGGAAAAATTCCATTCAGTAAAAAAATGAGCCATGCTTGTGACCATGGACAGCCCCTTTCGGATGAAACAGACTATGCGGTAAAGAAATTTTCACAAATTGCGGCGGGAATCATGGATCAATTGAAATTCAAGAAGATTGGAGGATAGGATGAAGTTTGTTTGTATGAAATGTGAAGCGTTTATGGTATTTCAAAAAGTCGAAACGCCCGGAGAAGATTCCCTCGGGGTGATGTTTGAATGCCCGAAGTGCGACAGCAGGGTGGCCATGGTGACGAATGCGGGTGAAACGCAGATGGTAAGCGCTCTCGGGGTCAAGCTTGGCGGCAGGACAACTGCTCCGGAACCTTTTGAACTGACCCGGGGAACGCTCAGAGAAACAATGGAGCCGGCTTATGCTCTTCCGTCTCCCGCTGTGGCTGCGCCTGGAAGTCCGGTCTTGGGATCGACCGATCCACAAGTCGGATCGGATGAGGTCAAGGCCGAAGCCGGGAAATGCCCTTTTTCTTCTATGATCGCGGGAATGAAAGAAGGCGCCGTATCAAAAGTCACCTGGTCTCCCGAAGGACTGGAACGAATGGAGAAAATTCCTGATTTTGTCCGTCCAATGATCAAAGGGGGAATCGAAGCCTTTGCGCAAAAAAAAGGGTACCAGGTGATTACCCCGAAGGTGATCGAAGAGTCCAAAAACGAACAGGAGGAGATTGAATGGACCCCCGGGGCCAGTCAGAAACTCGAAAACATTCCTGCTTTTGTCAGGCCTCTTGCCAAAAAAGAGATTGAACGGATGGCCGCGGAAAAAGGGTTGACCAAAATCTCCGAAGAGGTTATCGACGAGGCAAAGGTTAAGTTTGCCCAATTCATGAGCATGTAATCTGGCTGCAGATGCGGTTTTTGCATGCGGGGATTCACACCCGCGAGCGGTTTTTGCATGCGGGGATTCACACCCGCGAGCGGTTTTTGCATGCGGGGATTCACACCCGCGTAAGGTGTTTTTTATGAATACGTTTATTCAGGCGTTGCAGAATGAAATCGAACAGCATGTCGCTGTTCATCATCCGTTTCTTAAGAAATTCTCCACCTTTCCCCTTTCGATGGAGCAGATTCAGCAGTTTGGCCTCCAGCATTATCAACTGGTCAAAATATTCGTCAATTACATGACGATTCTTCAACCGAGGATTCCCGATCCGTCAACTTCCTCGTTATTCCGTCATGTCTATGACGACGAGTTTGGTGGGCATACAATTTTCAGAAGCCATCCGGCGCTCTATCGCAAGTTTTTAAAAAGGCTCGGCCTCCAGGATAATGACTGGGGGAGAATAGCGCCATTGCCCGAAGTCTCCCGGTTTGTTGAACTCCACATGGAGATCACTCGGGATGAAGACTTTAGAATAGGCCTGGGAGCCATTGGCCCGGGTCATGAATACTCGATTCCCCATATGTTTTCTTATCTCGTCAAAGGGATAGAGAAGAATACCTCTCTTGAACCAGAAGATTATGAATATTTCACCTTTCATATGGTTCAGGATAAACATCATGCCGAGATTTTTAATGAATTAATCTCGCATTATAGTACTCCGGAAGATCAAAAACTGATTCGGGATGGGGCGATGAAATCATTGGAGGCCAGAAGATTATTCTGGGAGGGTCTTGAAAGAGCGGTATTTTCTTCTGTATTAACTTAAGGGAACAAGATGAACTGGACGCCCGAAGCGCTTAAAAAAATCGAACAGGCCCCCTTTTTCTTAAGAGCCATGGTCAAGAAACTGGCGGAGAAAAAAGCGGAGGCGGCGGGAATTTCCGAAATCACTCCGGAACATCTGACCCGGTGGAAAAACGAGGGGATGTCGGGTGTCGAGATGCCCGCAGAACCGGGAGGGATTTTCTGGACCAAAAAAGCCAAAGAAATGCTTGAAACCGTACCCGAATTTCTCCGTCCGATGACGCAGAAAATCGCCGAGGAGATTGCCAAAGAAGGGGGGCATCTCGAGGTGAACTCGGAGTTGTTCTCGAAAATCGAAGGGATGGGATTAAAGGGCGAGGCCACCCCTTTCCGGTTGAAATGGACCGAAGGGGCTCTCCGGCTGCTCCAGGAAAAAATTAAAGAGACTCCTCCCATGGCTCTCGATTTTGTCACTCAGATGCTCAGGGAAGATGCCGAAGAGATGGCCCTGTTAAAAGGAATGGACGAAATGACCGAGGGGAATCTGGCGCAGATATGGAGCCAGGAGGATGAAGAGATCCTATGGACACCGGAAGCCTGGAAGCGTCTCCAGACCTCGCCCGAATTTGTGCGTTCGGGAATTAAAAAGGCGGCTGAGCGGAGAGCCCGCAAGGCCCAATCCGATACGATCACGTCTGAAATGCTCACCCGTTTTCGTAACGAAGCGATGATGAAAGCGGTTATTCGAATCCGCCAATTCGGTTATAATACGCTTACCTTTGATGCCTTTGAAGACGCTCTTGCAAAGACCAAACGGTTAAAAGAGAACCCCGAAGCCCCAACCCGGCTGGGGGAAATCAAAGAATTTATGGACAAACGGGGAGAAGTCGGGCTTCTTGACCGTGAAATGATGGATAAAATGAAAAGATATCTCCAGGGCGACGAAAAGAAACTCCTCTAAAAAATGTCCCTTCGCATTTTACTCCTGTTTTTTTTGACTCTTTTTACCGGATGTAAAGACCGTTCCGCCGATATTTCCCCGTTTCAAAAAGTTTTTCGATTAGGGGATTCCTACCACGTCGGATTAAACCCCAACTATCTTGTGACGGCAGACCTCAATCACGACGGAATCCTCGATCTGATCACCTCCAATACCAACAGCGGCAATGTTTCGGTCCTCCTGGGAAAGAAAGACGGGACCTTTAAAGGGCATCAGATGTTCCCGGTCGATAAAAGACCGAAAGGGATGGCCATCGGTGATTTTAACGGAGACCGGATTCCCGATCTCGCCGTTTTGAATAATGAAACCGATGATTTGACTATTCTTTTAGGGAACGGAGATGGGACATTTAAAGAAAATGGAAAAATCGCGCTGGACCAGCGTTCCCCTCTTTTTCTGGCCACCGCTGACTTCAACCAGGATGGCCGGGCAGATCTGGTGTTGTTAACCCGGTTCGATCATCTGGTTGTCTTTTTAGGGAACGGCGACGGAACATTTACCCATCATCAAACATTTAATGTCGATGATACGCCTACGGCGATGGTCGTGTCCGATTTTAACAATGACGGCCAACTTGATCTTGCCATTACAAACAATGGTCCGATGAAAAGTGACATTCAGATTCTCCTGGGGAACGGAAAGGGGGATTTTGTCGCGGGCTACAGGTATTCCGGAACAAACTTCAGACCGCTCTTCCTGACGCAGGCCGATTTAAACAGGGATGGCAAGACCGATTTAATTACCGTGGATGCCATTCACCACAATGTCTCGGTCTTTTTAGGGAACGGCGATGGAACGTTTAGGATAGGCGAAACGATGAGCGGGGATACAGAACCGATCTCCGTGGTGGCAGAGGATTTTAATGGAGATCACCTCATCGACCTTGCTTTTATCAATTATGCCAGTAGTTCTTTGGTGGTTCTTTTTGGAAACGGGGATGGGACCTTTAAAAACGCTCCCGCACGTTATCCGACTAATCGGGGTCCATTTTCAATGGTTATGGGAGACTTTAACCATGACGGCGTTACCGATCTTGCCATAGCGAATCATGGAGATAGTTCTGTGACGGTTTTTTTCGGCCAGGCCGTTCATCAGCCGACATAGACGGGTGCGGAACCCCGCGTGCAAAAACCGCTCGCTGGTGTGAAACCCCGCGTGCAAAAACCGCAAAAGTCTGTTACGCATGGGTAATGGTTTAAGCGAGATTTTTCAATAAAGAGGCCATGAATAAAATTAAAAGGCCGAGGATAGCCATCGTCTGTTTAAAGGGTATTTCCATTAATCCTGTTTTTTTCTCTTTGCCGAGGATGTGTTTGAGGATCAACAGATAATGGGTCAGCATGATGCTGAAAAAAAGAATCTTAAAAGAGAGCGCGACAAAATAGGGTTTCGAAAATTCGCCTCTCGTCAGATGGCTGAAGTGGATATTTAGCCCTCCCGTGATGAGGAGGAGCGTGATGAAAAGACCGGAAAGTTTCTGGAACCTGTCATGGAGGCCTTCAAGAAACAGCCTGATAGGTTCGTTATTCAAATAATTTTTTGAGGCGGGAGAAAGGTATAACAGAAAAAAGAAAATTCCGCCGACATAGCTGAATCCTGAAATCAAATGGATCCAGAAATTAACCATCCTGAACGCATTCATGATTTATTCCAATCCTTTAAATCGTCCGCCGTCGAATACCGGTTTCTCGTTTCCAAAAGTTTTTTGCCTCAGCGCTTCCATATCTTCAAGCGTCACTACAGATCTTCCCTGTTGCCTGACATAAATTTCGACTCTCCCTTTAATCATCTTCTGCAGGAAAAACGGGAGCCGGCTTAACCGGGCATGAGAACGCTCGTCCCAGAGGAGGTTGAGATCGGCAAGAGGGGCCTGAGGGATAATTTTAGCCCCTCCTTTCGGCGTATAAAGGCACCAGAGGTCTTCATCCATATAATCGCCGTGGGAAGCAAACGGCCGGGCCCGGCATCCTCCACAAAGCTCACTGAACTCGCATTCCCCGCACTTTCCCTTTAAAACAGGCTGACGAAGGTCAGCAAAGAGGGAAGAGGTATTCCAGATATGATCAAACGACTCTTTCCTCAAATTGCCGACAGAAACCGGCATAAAAGGGCAGGGGGTCACATCCCCTTCAGGCGTAATCCGGCAATAATGGGTCCCTGCCAGGCAACCGCCCCCTTCATACCCCTGCGCTTTAGTGACAGGGGAGTCCGGATTTTTTTCAAAAGCTATCCGTTTGAAATGGGGAGCGCAACGCGACCGGACCAGCATCCCGGGATACTTTTTCTGAACATCGACCAGATACTCGAGAACTGTTTCATACTGTGCAGGGGTAATATCCGACATCTCTTCGCCCCGGCCGGTGCAGACGAGAAAAAAGAGGTTATAAACTTTTGCCCCTTTCTCATATGCAAAATCCATTATTTTTGGAATATCCTGATAGTTCATGCTGCTTGCCGTGGTATGGATCTGAAATTGAAGGCCGTTCCGGTTGCAGGCTTCGATCCCCTCTAATGCCCCTTCGAGGGCGCCGGGGAGACAGCGGAAAGAATCATGGTTGTTCTGGTCGAGCGAATCGACGCTGATCGATACC
>JBGPKT010000114.1:0-7478 GCA_041486115.1 Nitrospiria bacterium
CTACCACCACCGGCAACCCCTCAACTTCAAAAGGTTCCTCCAGAGTTTTTAGAATTTTATTGGCCACTAATCCGGCATGGTCAGATGATGCCATGGATAACAAAATTCCAAATTCATCCCCTCCAAGGCGTGCCACGGTGTCTTTGATGAAAAGCGCTTCTTTTAAACGGATAGCGACTTTTTGCAATAGAAGGTCGCCGCGATGATGCCCAAGCGTATCGTTAATTTCCTTAAATCGGTCAAGATCCAAAAGGAGAACCGCCACCGGTCTTCCATCCTGTTGACCTTGAAAAATCCCTTTTTCAAGAAGATCATGAAAAAGGTGCCGGTTGGGAAAACCGGTCAGGGTATCATAATAAGCGAGGCGGTGAACATTTTCTTCAGACCGCTTGCGCTCAAGCTCTGCCGAGGCCCGGGCGGCAAAAATCTGCATCAATGATTTCATTTTGCTGGATGGTTCTATCGGTTTGCTGTCCATCACCACCATTAAACCGAGCGGTTTTCCCTCTTTATCGGAGAGGGGTATGCCGATAAAGCTCTCAATTCCCATTTTTGCCAGCATTTCATCTTTTGCAAACAGCCGGGCGACATCCCGGGGATAGATGCAAAGGGCTTTCCCTACAACGGTTTCACAGGGAGTGCAGGCCAGGGGAAACTCAAAATTATCCAGGAACTTGCCTCTGGCATAGACAGCGATGGTTTTGATGGTCTGGCTGTTTTCACCCGTCACCTCGCCAATGCATCCAAAATCCATTTCTAAAGTCACGGCCAGGTATTTGACCAGAGAGTTGAAAAAATCGGCGCCGGTTTCAGCCGATACCCCCATGGCGATATTCTGAACGAGTTGATCCATCTCGACACGTTCGGTGATATCACGCAGCATGGCAGTAAAAATGGTATGGCCGTTCTTCTTCCATTTCGAGATCGACACATCCGCGGAAAATTCCGTTCCGTCTTTGCGGCGTCCGAAGATTTCCATGCCCCGCTGTCTCATCAGATGGGCCTGTTCCGGCCTTTCACCAAACTTCCGGATATGCTGGCGGTGCTTTTCGATAAAACGGGCCGGCAGAAGCCGATCCAGGGGCTGTCCGATGATTTCTCCGGCCTGATAGCCGAAGATCCCTTCCGCTCCTTCATTGAAGAAGAGGATCCGTTGCTCGGCATCGGTCATGATGACGGCGTCAGGCGTGATGGAGCTGATCGCTTCAAAACGTTCCTGGATCTCCTTTAAGGCTTTCTCTTTTTCGGAACCCAATCAAGCTCCCCTGTCGTGATGTCGTGCGCGAGCAACACGATCGTTAATTTGAAGAGATAAACGAAGAACCATGAAGTTCAAAAGACAGAAAGAACCTCGTGAAGAACTCTTGCAAGATCCTTTTTATTATACGGTTTGGCAAGCCTCCCTTTAAATCCGTATTTTCTGCAATCCGCCATCACCGGATCCTCAAAATTTCCACAGAGATGCCGGTTTAATGAAAATAGCGGCTAATAGTCTTTTTCTATTTTTGTTTCCCTTTGTTTAAGCTTAACTCGATCAAAAGATTGGTTTTTTCATGAGGCGCTATTGTAACCTCTTTTTCTCTAACCGGGATTTCCTCATGCCAGATTTTGACTTTATAAGTTCCGGGAGGGATATCGGTAACTTTGAATTCTCCGTTTTTATCAGTCACTGAGAAATAGGGATGATCAAAGACCAGAATGGAGCCGCTCATAAACGGATGAGCATCGCATTTCACTCCGATCAGACCGGCTTGTGTTAAGGTTTTTTTAATATTTCTTCCCTTTTCCGGCATTGCCACGTTTAAAATGGTTGTCCCTTCCAGTCGTAAATGGGTGTTGTGAAGGATTGGATCGGGATTTCTGATTTCATAGGAATCACCGACAACCCCTGCAAGGATATGAGGGAGAAAGTGACATTTCGAATTTTCAAGAACAAGAGTCGCCAGGTCATGTTTTTTCCCTTTTGCGACTCCTTCCAGACTGATGACAACATTTTGGAGGCCATTGTTTTCGGGATTAACCAAAAATGTGTCTTCTAAAACTGTTTCACCGCAAAACTCTGGATTATGACCAACCTTATGGGCTTTGTTTTCCGGAGAAATTCCTTTGAATTTAATACTTCCAACAAGTTCTCCTCCTTTTTCAACAGTCATGGTTTCATAAGCCAGCGTCACCGTCGCGGGATGACATAAAAAGGTCAACAGGACTAACGCGGTTCCAAAAGGTAAAACCGGTACAGGTAATACTTTCATAAACCTCCCCTGCGTATTATTAAATTACTCAAGTAAAATTAATAAACTTTGGGTCTAACCCAATAAGGAGGCCAAAAGTCCCGCAGAATTATCTGATTTTCCATTTTTGGCCCAAAAATAGAATTTTTTAATCTCTTGTTTTACTTGTGCGGCACCGTGTCCTAGCTCTCAACTCTCTTTTTCCATTTCTTGGTTTCCGAACGGAGGGTAGCAGGGGTTTGGCAACAAACCCCCGTTACCCGACATTTCTGATCGAGGATTTTCTTTCCCTGTATTCACCTGAGCCCCTATGGGTTCGTGGCACATGCCAGAAATCTGTTAATTGATAAGGCAAGAATCTGCAGGAAAAGGTGTTTCCAGTCTATCCCTTGAGGAGAGACGAAAGGGTGTGACCTTCTCAAGAGTCAAAGAGTATGAAGGAGATCATGAAGGACTTTTGCCAGGTCCTTCCGATCATACGGTTTGGCAAGTCTCCCTTTAAATCCGTATTTTCTGCAATCCGACATCACCGGATCCTCAAGATTTTTACTTGAAACAATCGCCCTGACGGAAGGATCGATCCCCTTCAACCTTGCAAGGAGGTCTATCCCTCCCATTCCGTTTGAAAGGTTCAAATCCAAAATCACCGCGTCAAAGGGTTCTCCCGATTCTTTTGCCTGTCTGAACAGTTCAACCGCTTCTCTCTCTTCGGAGGCATAAACCACCTCGTAACCGATCTGTTTAAGAATTTCTCCCGCGGTTTCCCGGATCATCGGATCATCATCGAAAATCAGGACCCGGATATGCCGGATGTGAAGGGCGTCTTCCCCCCTCGAAGGCGCTGAAATTTCCTTTGTGGCCGCCGGAAGATAAAAGCTGAATGTGCTCCCCATTCCCACCTGGGAGTCCACCGAAATCGTTCCATGATGCTTCTTGATGATGGAGTAAGAGTTGGAAAGCCCCAGACCGGTTCCGGTCTCTTTGGTCGTAAAATAGGGGTCAAAGATCTTGTGGAGATGTTCTTTGGAAATCCCCACGCCGCTATCTTTAACGGAGACTCTCACGTAATTTCCAGGTTTCAGTGAACGATGACGGGCTTCTTTGTTCTTCAGGGTGATATTTTCAGCGCCGACCGTCAGGACTCCCCCTTCCGGCATCGCATGGGAGGCATTGATCAGGAGATTATGGATCACCTGGATAATCTGTCCCGGGTCAACTTCCAACAGCCAGAGCGGATCGGAGAAAACCAGTTCGCACCGGCAGTTTGAATCCGGCAGGGCAAATCCGGCGGCCTCCTCAATTAACTCCTTGATGGAAACGACCCGTTTGACCGGAGTCGCCCCTTTGGCGAAGGTGAGTAACTGGGAAGCGATCTCTTTGGCCCGCAAAGCCGCTTTTTCGATCTGGCTCAGCCAATGAGACCGCTTATTCCTGGGTTCCTTCTCCGTCATGACCAGATCGAGATTCCCGAGAATGGACGTCAGGAGATTGTTAAAATCGTGGGCTACCCCGCCGGCCAGAAGCCCGATGGATTCCAGTTTCATCGTCCTGAGAAGCTCTTCCTCCATCTTCTGCTTCCCGGTGATATCGCGAAACACCAGGACCACCCCGAGGATCTTGCCGGCGGGATCCCGAATCGGCGCCGCGCAATCGACAATACTCCGTTCGATCCCTTCCTTCGAAATCAACAACGTCGGGCCGGCAATCTCCACGATTTTGCCAGTCGAGAGAACCGCCGCCACCGGATCTTCATAAGGCTGGCGGGTCTTTTCATTCAAAAGATGAAAAATCTCTAACAGGGGACGGCCTTTGGCTTCCGTCTGGCCCCATCCGGTCAGAATTTCGGCTACCCGGTTTAAGAAAACGATCCGGCCTTGAGAATCAACGGTAATAACCCCGTCACCGATGGACCGGAGGGTTACGGAAAGCCGTTCTTTTTCTTCCGTCAGCGCCTCCTCGATCTTTTTGCGGTCCGAGATGTCCCGGATGGAACTGATCACCAGGACTTCCTCTCCGGCTTCAACCGGGCTTAAGCTGATGTCGGCGGAAAATTCATGACCGTCTTTGTGCAGGCCAACAATTTCCAGTCCTTTTCCCATCGGCCGGATATGTGGACTGAGATAATAACCGATCCGCTCGCGGATATGCCCGGAGCGGTTTCGCACCGGTATCAGAATTTCCAGCGGCTGATTCAGCAGCTCTTGCCGGGGGTATCCAAACAGGAGCTCCGCCTGAGCATTGACCAGCACAATCTTTCCGTCCCGGTTGACGATGACGGTGGCATCGGGGAGGGATTCAATCAGCTTTTTAAAATCAATCACAGGTTGAGTGGTCATCGCTCACTGCTCCTGTATAGTGGGAATCGAGGTTTCGCGAATTTTTACCACATACATCTCACGACAGATCCTCAAAAATAAAAAGCCCTGTTTGTCCTTATCCGGGACTCAACGAGGGCTTTAAATAAAAAAGGGGAGGAAATTCCTTGCCCCCCCCTCTGGTTAATATGTTTTAAATTTGACTGACTGACTGACTGACTGACTGACTGACTGACTGACTGACTGACTGAGCAAGATCGATGCCATGCGGCTTATTCCATGTTAAACTTATGGCTTACTTCTGGAACCGATAGTAGAATGGAATTATATTAGGTATGTTTTTCATTTCTGTCAATTGACAAATTTTGACACTCATTCATTCATGGGTTAATTTTTTCATTTTCCTTTATTAAAACGGGGAAGATTTCCTGGCGAATTTAATGAATTGAGTTTTTTCAATTGCCTTTCTAAGGTCTTTTTAAGCATTTTCTCGGGGTGGGGAATATTTATTTGGGGTTGCTTGACGAAACGGATTATAAAGTGCGTTTAGGGAACACTCCCGGGATGGATTATGAAACGGTCTCCATCGTCGACCCATCGTTTATCTTTGCAATTTTGTTTCCTTGATTCGTTGGGTTTCTTCCAATAGTTCATTCTTGGTGATCACCCCCTTCTTCTCCAGGAGATTGTAGAGGGCCTGTAGCTCCCACATCTGAGAAATGACCAGCTCTTCCAGGGGAATGGTCTCTTTTTTGTTTAGTTTTTTCGCCATTCATTCTCTCTTTTATTTGGTATACTTTTTCTAAGTCATAATTTGCGATTCTTTATGAATAACAAACCCTATTTTAAAAAGCGTTCCCATCTAAAAATACCTCAAAACGAGATCATCCGTCTATTGAAAGAAAGGCACGCCAAAGGTTTATCCCTCAGCTTTGAAAAGATGAAAAAAGGAAACAGCCTACTTTATAGGGATGTTAAATATTACTGGGGAGGGTGGCTCAAAGGGCTAAAGGCCATGGGACTGCCTACTGATCACTATCACCGATGGACAAAGGAGTCGGTATTGGAAGCGTTCAAGGAGAGGATCAGAGACGGAAAACCTATACACTCTTATGCTCTCTTGAAGGATAATTTCGGCTTATATTATCAGATGAAAAAACATTTTGGGAGCCAGGAAAAATTATTTAAAATCCTCGAAGTTGAACCGAGGCGACCCATGACAAAAAGTGAAGTTTTAGACATCTTAAGAAAACAGGCCAAGAAATCCTATGGTCTTACAAATACAGAACTGATGAAAATAAAAATTTTCCATAAGATGATCCTTCGATTTGGCTCCAAACATAATGCTTTGAAAGCGATGGGATTAAATGATGAAGAGATCCGAGAAAAAAATCAGGTCAGAAAGAATCAGAAATGGACTGCTGAAAGGGTGAGAACCGTTGTTTATTATTTGAATCGGCATAAAGAAAATCTCAAAGGGGGATTCATCTCAAATACCGATGAATCGCTTTACCGGGCGGCGATTAATTATTTCGGTTCCTGGGCAAAAGCCCTTAATGCGGCTGGATTTAAATATGACCATCCCCGAGCCGGGAAAAAGCATATCAAGTGGGATAAAGAGAAGGTTTTGAAAAAGATACAGGAATTACAAAAGAAACATGGCCATGATAATATCCCAAAGGATGAGAAGTGTATCCTTTACCGCCCTAGCCAAAGATATTTCGGCTCCTGGAAGAAAGCTTTATCTGTTGCTGAAACTACAAGCTGACCAAACAATTTTAAATCAGACTCGCTTCCTATTGTAGTTGATTCATCTACCAGTTCTAAAAACAAATCACTGGGAAGAATTGTTGAAATGTCGGGTAGCGGGGGTTTGGTAACAGACCCCGGCTACCCGACACCTCCAATATTGATACCAGACACAGACCTTCTTACGCAAGCTTGAAGATTAATTCCTAATCTGATAATAATGATTTCATGTGTGGAAGAGCTTCGACAACTTTTACTAACCAGGAATTGGCCATCAGGTATCTGAACCGGAGTCCTTTAATAATTCCCGATTTAAGACCGAATTACAATCTTTCTCCCACTCAAAATACGGTCGTATTGAGAGTTGTTGAGAACGAGCGAAAGTTTGATTCGATGCGTTTCGGACTAATTCCGTTTTGGGCAAAAGATATCAAAAGCACAAGCCGCTATAGCCTCATCAACGCTAAATCCGAAGAGATTACCGAAAAACGGAGCTATAAAGGCGCGTTTGAAAAACGGCGGTGTATCGTTCCGTTATCATCCTTTTTCGAATGGAAAAAAACCGAAAAAGGCCCCAAGAAACCCTTTTGTATCCGGCTGAAGAACGAACCGATCATGAGTATCGCAGGAGTCTGGGAGCATTGGAAATCCAAGGATGAGACGCAAGAGGTTTTCTCATTTGCGATGATTACGACTGAAGCAAATGAATTCATGCAGAACATCCATACGCGCATGCCCGTGATACTGGATCGGTCTGACGAAGAAAGGTGGCTGGATCCGGAGAATGCTAACGTGACGGAGCTCCAGAAAATACTGAAACCCTGTCCATCGGGGTGGCTGGATGCCTATGAGGTCAGCACAATGGTAAACTCGCCAAAGAACAACA
The DNA here is from genome assembly GCA_041486115.1 of Nitrospiria bacterium. Classification (GTDB taxonomy): domain Bacteria; phylum Nitrospirota; class Nitrospiria; order JACQBW01; family JACQBW01; genus JACQBY01. Next base: position 7,182 of record JBGPKT010000114.1, read on the forward strand.
AGCCGGAAGTTCTCCAGCCAGTCCACGCCACTTAAAGCGGCGGAATGAGAATCTCCATCGCTTCATACAAAAGCTCTCCGTATTTTTTCGCATCGTAAGACCAGTCCCCATCGATAAACCCTAATGCCCGGGCTCGTTCGGAGTAAACCTTTCCTCTCGTGTCCGTGATCACATAGGAAATATCCTGCCCCGGGCTTAAGTGAACCCCTCTGCCGGATAACTCTTTGGCCACAATCGCAATCAGGGTCTCCTTCTCGTAATCTTTCGGCTCTTTGGAAATTGTTCGGGAAATGGCCA
>JBGPKT010000115.1:0-7476 GCA_041486115.1 Nitrospiria bacterium
GATCGCCGCCAGCAGAAGGGATGCCGCCACAAAATACCAGAGTGAAAATTCGTGTTTCTTTTCCATCGTCAGGACTCTTTTTTTTTACAGGATGATCCAGTCAACTCTTTTCCAGGTCGTTTCCGTTCGGAGCATCCTCTTCGGCATTTTGATCTTCCCGATCGAACATTTTTTCATCCATCTCTCTGAGATTCTTCATCACCGCCTCATTGACGGTGCCGGACGGAAAGGTCCCGTCGGCCTGAAATTCTCCCGCCGGTTTCCCCGTCAGGATTTCAAGAATGTCGTCTGCCGTTCCGGCGGCATAAATATGGAACTCGCCGGCTTTCACCGCGGCGACGACCTCTTCCCTGAGCATCAGGTTTTTGATATTTTGCTTGGGAATAATGACTCCTTGTATTCCGGTCAGGCCGGTGGTTTTGCAGAGGGTGAAGAATCCCTCGATCTTTTCATTGACCCCGCCGATAGCCTGAAGGTCTCCCCTTTGATTGATTGACCCGGTCAGGGCAATCCCCTGGCGGAGAGGAATGCCTGAAAGACTCGACAGGAGGGCAACCAGTTCCGCGGCAGAAGCGCTGTCTCCGTCGACCTCTCCATAGCTCTGTTCAAAGGCAATCGTCGCCGAAACAGAAAGAGGGGTTTCGCGGGCATACCGTCCACCCAAATATCCCGACAGGATAAGAACCCCCTTGTTATGCGTTTTTCCGCTCAGCTTCGCCTCCCGGTCGATATGGATCACCCCTCCCCGGCCGAGGAATGTCCGGGCGGTAATCCGGGAAGGGCGGCCAAAGGAAAAGTCTCCCAGGTCATGCACCGAGAGACCATTGACCTGTCCAACCACTTCGCCGTCCAGATCGACCAGGATACTCCCCTCGGCGATCAGTTCCCGGATATACTCCTCTATCAGGTTGGAGCGGAAAATCTTCTCCTGTACCGCTTTCAAAACATGCCCGCGTGAAACCAGATTTTTCCCCTCCTGCCGGGCCCAGTAACTCGATTCTCTCAGCAGGTCTGCCAGGTCGCTGAAACGGAGGGACAGCTTTTTCTGATGGTCGACCCAGCGGGTGACCTGCTCCAGTACCGCCCCGACGCCTCCTTTTTCAAAATGGAGAAGCCCCTCTTCCCGGCAGAGACGCGCGATAAACCGGCTGTATTGCAGAGGAGAGTCCTCCTTCCGCTCCTGTTGGACGTCAAAGTCGACTTTTACTTTGAATATTTTCCCAAAATCCTCATCGTAGGCATGAAGCATATAGTAAAGGTACGGACTTCCGACCAGGACCAGGCGGATACTGACGGGAATTGGTTCCGGCTTGATTCCCGATGAGGTGATAAACCCGTAAAGATCGCCGATATCTTCAATTTTAATCTCCTTTTTCTTGCTGATCCGCTTAAGCGCCTCCCACGAAAAGGGCTGGCGGAGAAGGTCGAGCGCATCGACAACCAGGTAGCCGCCGTTAGCCTGTAGTAAAGAACCCGCTTTGATCAGGGTAAAATCGGTATAAAGAGTGCCATACTGGCTTTTCTTTTCGATCTGTCCAACCAGATTGTTGTAGGTGGGGTTCGCTTCTTCAATCAGGGGGGCTCCCCGGGTCAGGCTGTTGTCCACAATGACGTTCACTGAATAACGGCTCATGGAGGGATGGTTGAATTTTATATTCCCCGGAAGCATTTCGCCAGGGGATTCGGGGGAGGCAAGGAAGTCCTTGAAATTTTCAAGGACATCCTGCTGAATGGCCTGAATATATTCAAGTATTTTCTGGTTTGTTTTGTGTCTTTCCCTGATTGTTTCAAAGGAATGCTCGGAGGAAAAACGGGCCACCCTGTTATTCAGTGATTCGATTTTTCGCTCCATCTCCTCTCTCATTTCACGGACTTTCTGAACATAAACGTGAATCTGATCATGGACCTTTTTTTCCTTGCGAAGGATTTCATCCCGGACTTCCGATCCAAGGGTATCGACCTGGTCGGCCTGAATGGGCTTCCCTTTATGAAGAGCAATCACGCTAATGCCGAGGGGTGAACTTTCAATCATAAAGCCCTCTTTTTTTGCATGGGAGTCGAGTTCACTGGAGAGAGCCTCTCTCTCTCTGGCAAAGCTTTCCTCAATATTTCGGCGTTCCTCCTGATATTCCTTGCTCTGGAAAACCCTGGGAAAATTCTCCTTCAGAAAGACGATCAGTTTCGACATGTCCCGCTGGAACTCCCGTCCTTTCCCGGCAGGTAGATAAATGATTGCCGGGCGGTCAGGATTCTGAAAATTATTTACATAACAGCAGTCCCCGGGGGTCGGCTGCTTCTCAGCAACCCGTTTGATCATCGACTTGATGATGGTGCTTTTTCCCGTTCCCGGAACACCCGATACGTAGATGTTATATCCCTGGCCCCCCATATGAAGTCCAAAGTCCATCGCCCGGACCGCCCGTTCCTGGCCGATAACGCCCTCCTCTGACGGAAGCTCGGCAGTCGTTTCAAAAGGGAGTTTTTGCGGATCAAATGTCATGCAAAGTTCGGCGGGAGAGAGTTCCCATTTATTCGCCTTCATTCTATGTTCTCCAATCTGCAGCCGCGTTCTCATACTTTAAATAAAGAAGGAGCTATGTTTTTTTTTATCCCCATTATCCTTTTTTTCATCATAACAGAAGAGAAAAAGAGGATTCAATGAATGTCGTCAGAAGGGTTTTTTGAAACTTCCGAAGGGAAGATGACGCCTTTACGGAATAGGGGGACAAAAGCGTAGGTATGTTATGGCACATGTTTCCATGGCGGTCATATGGAATTTCTCAAGCCATGTTATTATCGCATAGGGGCATAACCGCCATAAACCCCCTTGTTGGACAGAACAATCTGCCAGAGTTGCAGTGCTCTTCCCCTGAAGGCTCCCGCGCAGGTCAATAAATAATATTTCCACATCCGGTAAAACCGTTCGCCATAGTTCTCAACCCAGAAAGCTTTTTCCCGTTCAAAGTTCCGGTACCATGCCATCAGCGTTTTGTCATAATCGCTTCCAAAATTATGCCAGTCTTCCATGATAAACAGCCCTTCAATGGCCTTTCCGATCTGCACCTGGGAAGGGACCATTGAGTTCGGAAATATATATTTCCGGATCCATGGATCGACCCCCCCTCTCGACTCGTTGTTCCCGATCGTCTGAAGCAAAAAAAGACCTTCCTCTTTGAGGTTCCGGTGAACCAATGTCATATAGGCCCTGTAATTCATCGTGCAGACATGCTCAAACATCCCGATTGAAACAACGGCGTCAAACGGTTCATGGACTTCCCGGTAATCCTGAAGCCTGATTTCTACCGGAAGCCCTTTGCAAAGCTTTTTCCCAAGCGTAAACTGCTCCTTTGAAACCGTTACTCCTACCGCCTCGACGCTATATCTCTCTGCCGCATACTTGATAAAACTTCCCCATCCGCATCCGATATCAAGAATCCGCATGCCGGGACGCAACCGGAGTTTTTTACAGACCAGTTCGAGTTTTGCCTCCTGGGCCTCTTCCAGAGTTTTGGCCGTATTCCAATAACCGCAGCTATAGGTCATCCGGCGGTCAAGGATCTTTTCAAACAAATCATTTCCAAGATCATAATGGGTTTTCCCTACCCTAAATGGCTCAGTCAGGCTCCGCAGATTGGCCAGGAATCCCTGTAACCTGTAATAAATTCCCCCCTTTTCCTCCATTTTAAGCGTGGCCTGAGTCCGTAAAATCCGATCCATAAACTCGTCCCATTGTTGGCATTCGATCCATTGTTTCATGTACGATTCCCCCAAACCCAGGTTGGGATGGAAGAGGATCATCGGGTAACACCGCTCATCTTTAACCTGAATATCCCAGGGCCGATCTCCATTAATCCGGATATCCGCAGTAGAACCGAGTTTTTGGACCGCTCTTTTAGCCAGGTCAGATAGAATCTTCATAGACCCCTTCTTCCCCTTTTTCATCCGTTCGATTCACTTTTGGCGTTTCCAAGTTTGTCCAAGACCAGGCGTTCGCCCTCTAACCAGTCGTCCAGTTCATGTCCATGGGCCGCGCCCCTTTTCAAAAATAGATCGTAGGCTGCCTCCGATATTCTTTCTCTGAGACTCTGGGAATCATTCTTCTGAAGATCTATATCGTGAAGTTCGATACTGAGTTCGGGAGAAGATCTCTTCTCAGTTTGCAACATCTTCTTCTCTGTAGGTTTCTTCATTTTTTTACCCTCCATTATTTTGTTTGATGATCCCATATAAAGAGTTTTATGAATCCCTTTTTCTGCTTCTTCAAATTTCTCCATGTTGTTTAAACATGGAACGCAGTACCGGCCAACAGGTTCAATGTTCAGCCGTTTTAATGGAATTTCGGCGCCGCAGTTTTCACACACTCCGTAAGTTCCTGCTTCCAGCCGGCGAAAGGCGTCGGCAATGTCTTTGTAAGTCTTGTACCGCCTCTCCAGGATTTTGCGGTCAATTCCTTCGCTCGTCTCCTGCGACGCCAATTCCCCGAAATCCATTGGACTGTCGATCTTGCCGATAAGGGCCGGATCTATTTCTCTCCCCAGCTCCTTTTCGATATCGATGATTTCTTTTTCCCGTAACGCATGAAGGGTTTGCTGTAACGCTTGTTGACGCTTCGGTGTCATCTTGTTTTTCATTCTTCCTCCCGCCATGTCGCTCATCTTTTTTCTCCCGCTGTTCATACGGGGTGATTTCTAAGATAAAGAGTGAACCAGTCGACTGCCAGTTTTGCCGCCCTCTCCAGAGTCCCCGGTTCTTCGAATAGATGAGTGGCGCCGGGGATGATGTCCATCTTTTTTTTACAGGTAAGCTGATCATACGCCAGCCGGTTTAGATCAATGACCTGAATGTCATTCCCTCCGACAATCAAAAGGGTTGGTGCTTTGACAAAGGATAATATTTTCATCGCCAGATCGGGGCGTCCCCCGCGGGAAACGACCGCGCCGACATCTGCCGGTAGTTTTGAGGCAGCCTCCAATGCGGCGGCGCCTCCGGTGCTTGCGCCGAAATAACCGATGGAAAGACGTTTAGGTTTTTGGTCCTCTATCAGCCAACAGGTTGCCCCGATTAACCGCTGGGACAAAAGGGGAATATTAAACCGGGTGTCATAATGGGCGTCCTCTTCTTCCGTTAATAGATCGAATAAGAGAGTGCCGATTCCAGATTGACGGAGGAAATTGGCGACGAAATTATTCCGGGGGCTATGGCGGCTGCTTCCGCTCCCGTGTGAAAAGAGAACGACCCCTTCTGCTCCTGAAGGAAGCCCAAGCGACCCTTCAAGAGAAACGTCTGTAAGCTTAATCTTCACTTCCCTTTCAAGAGTCACGTTTTTCATGGAACCCCCGTTTAATACACAATCATTAAGCTCTCAAATCCTGCATATTCAACGATCGTGACGGATCGGTTCTTCATATGATATCCACGCTCCATAGCTTTATGGTAACAAAGGGGGGGAAAGGAATCAAATAAATCGGTCTTTTCATTTCTGGCTATTTTTAAAAATCTGGATTTGGGTTGGTGAAAACGGATAAAAATGTACAGGTAAAAATCCTTAAAGAATAAATGGCAGGACTTTTTCAACAGGGAGGACCTGGCGATAAACCAGGGCTTCAAAAAAATCGAGTTCAAGCCTGTGCCCTGTTCTGGGCGATTTCAGATTTTCATTGTTAAAATGGCGATTCAGAAATAAATGAACAAGGAGCGCGTTTCTTCCGCTTCCTCTGTTTTGAATGTCTCTTTCGGCTTCTTTTAAAAGCAACACTCCCTGGTAGAGCCGTACCATCTGATCGGCCAGGTCCCGGGCGTAAAATTGCTGATAATCCTCCGGCTGCGATTTTAAATATGTAAGATGGGTTGCGACCTCCTGACGGATTTGATTGACCCTTTCTTTTAGCCTTTCGAGAGGTTGAACATGGATTCCATCCAGTGTTTCTTGAAGGTCTTGAAAAAAAGGGAGATCTGCGGACTCCTTACGAATGGATCGGATAACATCCAGCGCAAGGATATTTGAAGTTCCTTCCCAGACCGGAAGAACCTGGGCATCCCTTAAAAGGCGGGAGGTCACAAATTCTTCTATGTAACCTTTCCCGCCCCACAGTTCTAAAGCTTCAGAAGCCAGGCGGACAGACATTTTTCCGGTGTGATATTTGGATAACGGGATGAGTATCCGCCGCATCATGTATCCTTTTGGATTGCCGGATAAGTCTTCCTGTTCCAGAAAATGAGCGGTATGAAACACAAGGTGAAGCGAGGTTTCCCATTCCAAAACCATATCAACGAGCGTTCGCCTGACCAGGGGAAACTCATTCAGGAAGCTTCCAAATGCTTTGCGTTCCCTTGAATATCGGAGAGACTCAAAAACGGATCTTCCCATAATGCCGAGGGAAGCGACTGCATTGTAAAGGCGGGAGAGGTTCAGCATTTCAGTCATATAATGGAAACCTTCTTTCAGATCTCCGATCGGATAAGCCTGAGTCCCGTCAAAAGTGAGTTCACCTGTCGCCATGGAAGCGACTCCTAATTTATCTTTTAGCCTGTTGATCCGGTAACTGTTCCTTTCTCCGTTTTCGAGCGTTTTGGAGACCAGAAAAAGACTCAACCCCCTCGTCCCTGAGGCAGCGCCTTCGATTTTGGCCAGCGTGATAATAACTTCCGCGTTGACATTCGAGGCAAACCATTTTTCGCCGTACAATTTCCAGGTATGATCTTCATAAACGGCCCGCGTTTCGATATTTCCTACATCAGAGCCCGCCTGTTTTTCAGTTAAAAACATGGCTCCCTGATAAAGCGATTCAAAATTCATGGAGGCAAGCCGCGGAATGAATTCCTTTTTTAACTTCTCATTTCCATATTTTTCGATGACCCGGAGGGTCCCATCCGTGAGGCAGATGGGGCAATAAAGTCCAACTTCGGCTTTGGAAAAAAGATATCCCAGTCCAAATTTGATTAAGGGTCCGACTTTATTTCCCCGTCTTTTTTCTTCAGAGGCATAAGGAAGGCCGACCATTCCGAACTCATAAGCCAATTTTGCCATTTCAAGGTATGCCGGGTGATAAACCACCTGATCAATCCGGTTTCCTTCCCGGTCATATTGACGAAGAACGGGTTTTTCTTTATTGGCGATCATGGCGAGCCGGTCAATTTCAGTAGCGGCCAGTTTGCCCATTCTGGTGAACAGATCGCGGGCCCATGGCTTCTGAGAGGGAGGGAGGAGATGATCCATCAATTCCTGGAAGGCAGAATCTTCAAGATAAAAATTGGCTTCCATCCGTCTCCCTTTTATTAAAATCCTGTTTCAATGTTTTATTAAATTTCTTAAAAAAAGTATGCTCCAGGGACAACTTAATTTCAAGTGAAGGTAAGGAGGATGTCAAAGCAATTTAGAAATGTCCCCTTCTTAGCAAAATAGAAATGTCCTGTTTTTAGATTATGGGAGTAGCCTCTGTTTTAGCTCTCCTTTTTTTCCAGGGTTGTTTAAAGGGA
>JBGPKT010000116.1:0-7452 GCA_041486115.1 Nitrospiria bacterium
GTTTTGAGCATTTCGGACTCTGTCTTTTGCACCAGCTCGAGAATGCTTTTGATGTCGGCGTTTTTCAAGCAATTGGCCGCCCGGACCGAAAGCTCCAGTTCATTCACGCCCTTGAGAAGATTTTTATTAATCTCCTCTTTCTGATCTTCGGTCTTTTCAATCTCTTCTTCTTTTTCTTCGAAATTGATGAAAATGGTTAAATGGTCTTTTAAAATTTTTGCGGCAAAAGCAACAGCGTCCGCGGGATTAACGCTCCCGTCGGTCCATACTTCCAGAACCAGTTTATCATAGTCGGTAATCCGCCCGACACGCGCATTTTCTACGTGAAAGTTGACCTTTTGAATGGGCGTGAAAATCGAATCGACCGGGATGACGCCGATAGGCATCCCCTCTTCTTTATTTCTTTCAGCGGGGACATATCCTCTCCCGATTTTTACGGTCAGCTCCATGTCCAGGTTGGCGTCTTTATCCAGGGTCGCGATATGAAGATCCGGGGTCAAAATCTCGACATCCGAATCATGGGTAATATCTTTTCCGGTAACAACTCCGGCCCCTTTCTTTCTGATGTGGATCGCCGTTGTTTTGTCGGAATGTAATTTTATTCTCAGGTTTTTTATATTCAAAATAATATCGGTAACATCTTCTTTAACACACGTAATATTTGAAAACTCATGCAAAACTCCCTCAATTTTAATTGAGGTTATCGCCGCGCCCGCAATGGACGATAATAAAACCCTTCTCAGGGAATTTCCAATGGTGGTTCCATAACCCCTCTCAAAGGGTTCCGCAGTAAACTTTCCATAGACCGGAGTCAGGCTCTCCTTTTCACATTCCAATTTTTTGGGTATCTGGAAATCTTTCGTTCTGATAATCATCTCGCCCCCTATTTATTTGGCCGCTTTTTCTATCTTGAGTAAAGCTCGACAACCAGCTGTTCATTGACTGGCAAGGAGATATCTTCTTTCGTCGGAAGACTCTTGACCTTTCCTTTGAAACTGGCTTTGTCCAACTCTATCCACGCAGGTATCCCAATCGCTTCTATGACCTCTATCGCACTGACAACGGCAGGAAGGGTTCGGCTTTTTATCTTGACTTCAACCTCATCGCCTTCCTTGACTAAAAATGAAGGAATATCAACGCTTTTCCCATTGACTAACAGATGCTTATGCCCGACTAGCTGCCGCGCCTGCTTCCGCGAGGAAGCAAAACCCATCCGGTAAACAACATTATCAAGACGTCGCTCCAAAAATTGAAGCAAAATTTCGCCGGTTACGCCGGTTTTGCTCTCGGCTTTAATAAAATAGTTTCTAAATTGCCGTTCCATCAGGCCGTAAATCCTCTTTAATTTTTGCTTTTCCCGAAGCTGCATCCGGTACTCCGATATTCTTGGACGGGCCTGCCCATGCTGGCCCGGCGGATAAGACCTCCGGTCGATGGCGCATTTGTCCGTTAAACAGCGTGTTCCTTTTAAAAAAAGCTTTGTTCCTTCTCTCCGGCAAAGCCGGCAAACGGAATCCGTATATCTTGCCAATCTCTCTTCTCCTATCCAAGCCAGCTATGCGAAGCAGTTCCGCAACGGAGCTAATCTTGAGTTTTTTTCTTTTAAATTAAATAAATTAAACTCTTCTTTTTTATACTCTTTTATACTCTCCGCCGTTTAGGCGGTCTGCAGCCGTTATGAGGAATCGGCGTGACATCCTTAATCATATTGATTTTCAAACCGGCGGCCTGTAATGACCTGACCGCCGATTCTCTTCCCGATCCGGGACCGTTCACATAAACATCCACCTGTTTCATTCCCTGTTCCATCGCTTTTTTTGCGACCATCTCCGCCGCCTTCTGCGCGGCAAACGGCGTGCTTTTTCTGGAACCTTTAAATCCCTGTCCGCCTGCGGATGTCCAGACCAGGACATTTCCACCCATATCGGTAATGGTGACATGGGTATTGTTAAACGTCGCCTGAACATGGGCAACGCCGCTTTGAACCATTCTTTTTTCCTTTTTCTTTGCTCCCTTTTTAATCATCTTTGTTTTCCCGGTGGCTCGATTATTTAGCTTCTTTTTTCATGCCTACTGCCATCTTCTTCTTCCCTTTGCGCGTGCGGGCGTTTGTTTTTGTCCTCTGGCCCCTGACCGGCAGCCCCTTGCGATGCCGCAGTCCGCGATAACAGCCGATATCCATCAGCCGCTTGATATTCATCGACACTTCTCTTCTTAAATCACCCTCGACTTTAAAATCCTTGTCGACTCTTTCTCTGATCTTGATGACCTCGTCATCTTTCAGATCTTTTACCCTTGTATCAGGATTAACACCCGTCGCTTTTAAAATCATTCTGGCGGAGGCCGGACCGATGCCATAGATGTAAGTCAGTCCGATTTCTATCCTTTTATCTTTTGGTAAATCCACACCTGCGATTCTGGCCAATTTAGACAAACTCCTTATTTTTATATGCTGGTTTAACCCTGCCGTTGTTTATGCCGGGGATTTTCACAAATAACCCGGATAACCCCTTTACGTTTAATCACTTTGCATTTTGAACAAATGGTCCTGACCGATGATCTTACTTTCATATTCCAACCCCTTAATGACCGTTGATAGCCATGTTTAATAATAAAATTATTTGCTGAACCGGTAAGTAATCCGTCCGCGGGTCAAATCATACGGCGATAATTCCAATGTGACTCGGTCCCCCGGTAAAATTTTAATATAATGCATCCTCATTTTTCCGGAAATATGGGCGAGAACCTGATGCCCGTTTTCAAGCTCCACTCTAAACATCGCATTGGGCAATGTTTCCTGAATGACTCCCTGGACTTCAATGGCGTCTTCCTTCGGCATTTTATTCTTCCTTCTCCGACCTGTGGATCGGTCGATCCAAAGACCGGATCAGAGCAGATAAAATGACCGGGCCATCATCGGTAATGGAAATCGTATGCTCAAAATGCGCGGAGAGCCTTGCGTCGCCTGTCACGACAGTCCATCGGTCCTCTAAAACCCTGACGCCGCTTTCTCCCGCATTGACCATTGGTTCAAGCGCCAAAACCATCCCTTTTTTTAGCCTGGGGCCATGCCCCGGCTCTCCGTAATTCGGGACTTGGGGCTCTTCATGCAGATTTCTTCCAATGCCATGCCCGACAAAATCCCGGACAACGGAATATCCGGCGGCCTCTACATGACGCTGCACCGCATGGGAAATATCGGATAAACGATTTCCTGGCCGGGCTTTTTCAATTCCTTTATACAGGGACTCCTCGGTCGTCCGGATCAAATCTCTTGCTTCTTTAGAAATGTCACCCACCGGGACGGTGATTGCCGCGTCGCCATAAAAACCGTCTACCACGGCCCCGAGATCCAAACCAATAATATCTCCTTCGTTTAATACGCATTTCCTGGACGGAATCCCATGCACCACTTCGGAATTCACAGATGCGCAAAGCGTCGCCGGAAAATTCCTGTAACCTTTAAAGGCCGGTTTTCCGTGCTGTTTAATAATCATTTCTTCCGCTAAACGGTCCAAATCGCCGGTTGTAACTCCCGGTTTGACATGCCCTCTTAAAAACTCCAGGGTCTCAGCCACAATTTGACTGGCAGCCCTGATCTTTGAAATTTCTTCTTCCGATTTAAGAATTATCATTCCATTTTCTGCTTCGATAAAATCCTTTCCACTGTCTTATTGACCGACTCGATGCTCCCGTCCCCGGGCAAAGAATGGAACAATCCCGACTTTTCGTAATAATTTAAAAGAGGCTTCGTTTTTTCCTGATATTCACGCAAGCGGTTCTTAATCGTCTCTTCCTTATCATCATCACGCTGAATCAACGCTTCCCCGCACTTGTCGCAAATTCCGCTCTTTTTGGGCGGTTGAAATGAAATATGGAAAACCGCCTTGCAACTCGGACAGCTCCTCCGGCCGGACAACCGGCTGATTAACGCCTGCTCGCCAATATCAAAACTGATGACCGCATCAATTTTAAGTCCGAGGTCCTCAAGCATTTTCCGAAGGGTATCGGCTTGCTGTACCGTTCTCGGGAAACCATCTAATATAAACCCTTTGAGACAGTCCGGCTGGCTTAAACGTTCTCTGACCAGACCATTGACGATTTCATCTGAGACTAACTTCCCCTGGTCCATGAAAGATTTTGTCTGAACACCCAGTGGCGTTTTGCGAACAACAGCCTCTCTCAAAATATCTCCCGTTGAAATCTTCGGGATTCCGTATTTTAAAGAAATGGCCTGGCCCTGAGTCCCTTTTCCGGCTCCGGGTGGTCCGAGCAGAATTATTTTATAGAAAGCCCCATCCTCATTTTTTATTAATGGAGCGTGTGTCACTTCTTTTACCGTCATCATTTAATTAAGCCAGGCTCTTCTATTACACCGGGTGGCATTCGTAAAATACACTCAAAGATCCGGCCGCCTCACTGTCTCGGCGGCGCTCATGGCTTGTTGCCACTTTCTCGTGGCAACATTCGCCCACGCGCCCCCGCGTGAAGCGCCCCTAAAGGGGTTGCTTCACTTAGGCGCTTCTTCCCTTTAAACGCCCTTTTTTCATGAATCCTTCATAGTTCCGGGTAATCATATGCGTCTCAATCTGCTGGGCGGTGTCCAATCCCACCCCGACCACGATCAATAAGGAAGTTCCCCCAAAATAAAAGGGAACATGGAGTTTATAAATAAACAGCTCGGGTAGAACCGCCACCGCGGCCAGATATAAAGAACCTACAAAAGTAATCCGGGTTAATACCCGATAGATATAATCCGATGTTTTTTGGCCGGGACGAATACCGGGGATAAAACCTCCGTATTTTTTCATATTATCCGCCATATCCACCGGGTTTAAAACAACAGCCGTATAAAAAAAACAAAAAAATATGATTAATGTCACGTATAAAAGAGTATAAAACAGCGATCCTGGTGCCAGATTTCTACTGACCGCCTGAACCCACGGAATCGCAATAAAGCCTGCAATCGTTGCCGGGAAAGCAATGATTGAAGAGGCGAAAATAGGAGGAATCACCCCCGCCGTATTGATTTTAAGCGGGATATGGGTATTTTGTCCCCCGTAAATTTTTCTTCCTACGACCCGTTTGGCATACTGGACCGGGATTTTTCTTCTTCCACTTTCTAAAAAGACAATGGCGGCAACCACAAAAATCATAATCATCAAAAGCGCCAACAAAAAGAAAACGTTGATTTCGCCGGTTCTGACCAATTGGTAGGTGCTATTGATGGCGGAGGGCATTCTGGCAACAATTCCGGCAAAGATGATCAGAGAAATCCCGTTTCCGATCCCCCGTTCGGTAATCTGTTCCCCAAGCCACATTAAAAACGCGGTTCCCGCGGTAACTGTAATCATCGTCATCAGCCTGAATCCCCATCCCGGACTCTGGACAAATACCCCTTTTTCCATCCCCTCGAGACCGACCGCAATGCCAAAGGCCTGAATCAAACCGATGAAAATGGTTCCGAACCGGGTATACTGGATTATCTTCTTACGTCCCCGTTCTCCTTCTTTGGCCAATTTCGACAGGTGGGGAATGACCACGGTTAAAAGCTGAAGAATAATAGAAGCGCTGATGTAAGGCATAATGCCCAGCGCAAAAATCGATAATTTAGAAAGAGCTCCGCCGGAGAATATATCGAGAAATCCCATCAGTGCGCCCCCCTGACGGGTTAAAAACTCGCTTAACGCTTCATTGTTGATACCAGGCGTCGGAACATGCGCGCCGATTCTGTAAACCGCAAGCATCCCCAGTGTGAATAATACCCGATTACGCAGTTCTTCAATTTTAAATATATTCTGGAGACTGGTGGTAAATCGTTCAAACAATGGAAATGCCCCTGCAACTAGATAATGTTGATGCTTCCGCCAGCCTGTTTAATCTTCTCTTCAGCCGTCTTTGAAAATTTATGAGCGTGAACCGTTAAGGCCTTTGAAATATCTCCCACGCCAAGAACTTTCACCAACGAAGTATGCTTGATCAATCCCAGATTTTTTAAAATTTCCGGATTAATCGTTTTTTCTCCACACCCGTCAAGGGACTTCAGATTAACGATGGAATATTCTTTCCTGGAGAGGCTCTTGAATCCTCTTTTCGGGATTCTCCTGATTAACGGCTGCTGTCCTCCTTCGAATCCAGGGCCTTTGACTCCGCCCGAGCGCGCCTTCTGCCCTTTGTGCCCCTTGGTGGAGGTCTTACCATGGCCGGAACCCGGTCCTCTGCCGATCCGTTTTTCTTTTTTTCTTGACCCCGGAACCGGAGCTAACTTGTCCAATCTCATGATTTTTTATCCTTCCACCCGGTTGACTTCGACCAAATATGAAATCTTGTTGATCATTCCCCTGATTTCAGGCGAATCAGGCCGGATAACGGTTTGATTTATTTTCCTCAAACCAAGACCTAGAACTACTTTTTTATGTTTTCCGGTTTTTCCGATAGAGCTTCTTCTTAATGTAATAGATAATTTCATAGCCATGTTATACCGTTATCTCTGATTGTTTTCTCATTTCCCGGACGAACTCTCTTCCCCTGAGCCTTTTTAATCCGGCCAGGGTCGCTTTGACCACATTGAAAGGATTTCCGCTCCCCAGACATTTGCTGAGAATGTTCTGAATCCCCACCATTTCCATGACAGACCTGACGGCGCCTCCGGCAATGATCCCGGTCCCTTCAGCGGCAGGTTTTAACAAAACATCTTCGGCCCCGAAATGCCCGGTGATTTCGTGCGGGATCGTCGTGTTTTTCAACGAAACGCTAAAAACATTCTTTTTTGCATTCTCAATTGCCTTCCGGATGGCTTCGGGGACTTCGGCTGCTTTTCCCTTTCCCATTCCGACCATGCCATTTCCATTCCCAACGACAACAACAGCGCTGAAGCTGAACCGCTTTCCCCCTTTGACCACCTTGGCGACGCGGTTGATGCAGACCACTTTATCTTTTAATGAATTATCGTCCTGATTTATTTTTTCCAACATTGCTCCTATTTTTTAGTCGGGGGCCTGCTCGCTCCGCTCCAATGCCCCCGAACCCCGGCTCTCCCATAGCAAAGCCTGATGGTCAAGCTTAATTAAAATACCAATCCGCCTTCGCGGACAGCATCGGCAAGCGCTTTTATCTTACCATGATAGAGGTACCCGCCTTTATCAAAAACAACTTGTGTCACATTCTGTTCTTTTGCTCTTTTGGCAAGAAGAAGGCCGACCTTTTTTGCCGCTTCGATGTTCTTACCGGAAGCGCTTTTCTTGGCCATTCCTTTTTCCAGGCTTGATGCCATGGCCAAAGTCACCCCTTTGGTATCATCAACAATTTGCGCATAAATATATAAATTACTTCTAAAAACAGTCAGTCTGGGACGCTCTGTCGTTCCGTCCACTTTTTTCCTTACGCGCTCATGGCGTTTTAATCTCGCGACACGTTTTTTTTGAATCTGTAATCCCATGGTCCATCCTCAAA
>JBGPKT010000117.1:0-7363 GCA_041486115.1 Nitrospiria bacterium
CATCCCGGTCATCACGGCCGCCAAACATCATGCTCCATTGAGCCATGTTGGCCAGCATGCTGATCGAGCCGGCAATCGCGGCGGCGATGGTACTGATTAAGATATCGCGATGCTGAACATGGGCCAGTTCATGGGCCAAAACACCCGCCAACTCATCTTTGCTCAAAATATCTAAAATGCCGGTCGTCACCGCAACCGCGGCATGTTCCGGATTACGCCCGGTGGCAAACGCATTCGGCGTCGGGTTCTCCATGATATAGACCCTTGGCATCGGGAGATTAGCTCTCGTTACCAGCATCCGCACCGTCGTATAAAGGGCAGGGGCCTCACTCTCGGACACCTCCTTGGCTCGATACATGGCGAGAACGATCTTATCGCTAAACCAATAGGAGATGAAATTTATTCCCATCGCCATCACAAAAGCGATCATGGCTCCCCCTCTTCCGCCGATCAGGTTTCCGACAAAAATAAGGAGAAGCGTTAACAGGACCAGTAAAAATGTGGTTTTCAAATTATTCATTTCTCATTCCTCTTCAGTTGTTCTATTTTAATTTCTTAATTTTTTATCTTAAGAAAACAATTCATTATAACATAGTTGATCTTTAAAAGACTATGGCGACATTATTACCCAAGAACAGAGATAGAAAGTTGTCATTGCGAGCAAAACGAAGCAATCTCGCCATCTTGAACCGAGATCGCCACGCACCCTACGGGTGCTCGCGATGACAGGCAAAACAAGGAGTTGCAAATCCTATCGCTGTTCTCGGGTTATTATTTGGGACCCAGTCTCTCTCCCCGTTTTAAAGTGTAACCGGCCAGATATTGAGCAGCGGTCATGATTTTGCCATTTTCGGGCTGAACCTCTAAAAGGTGGACCCCCCCTTTTCCCGTTGCAACGGTAATCTTGCCATTTTCGGCGGTAACCACCTCGCCCGGAACCGCATTAACCGGCTCTATGACCACTTCCACCCTGATAATTTTTAATAGGGCTCCTTTACGGTAAGTAAACATTCCGGGCCACAAAGTCAAGGCCCTGGATTTTCTTTCTATCTTTTCGGCAGACTCCTCCCACCGGACCAGGCCATCCTCCTTTTTCAGCAAAGGGGCGTTCGTTGCCTTTGTCGAATCCTGAGCCACCGGCGTCAGATCCCCTTTTTTCAATCTTTTCACAGCTTCGATGATGGCCTTTGCTCCTAGATCAGCCAGTTTTTGAGATAACGAAGCGGCCGTATCATCCGGATCGATAGAAAGGGTCGCGGCGTACAACATCGGTCCGGTATCCATGCCGGGGTCCATCTGCATCACGGTAACCCCTGTCACGGTTTCTCCCTCAATGATCGCCCGCTGAATCGGCCCCGCACCCCGGTAGGCCGGGAGCAGAGAGGCATGAATGTTAAAACATCCATATTTGGGAATATCCAAAAGAGCCTTCGGGAGGATTTGGCCAAACGCCACGACCACTGCAAGGTCGGGAGCAAGGTCTCTAACGGTCTGAATAAAAAGAGGGTCTTTTACCGTAAGCGGCTGATAGATTGGTAAATGAAGTTTTTCCGCCGCGACCTTAACCGGCGAGGGGGTTAAAATCTGTTTGCGCCCTTTGGGGCGGTCGGGCTGAGTTACCACTCCGATAATTTCTTCCTCTGAATCGACAAGAGCTGTCAGAGCGGAAACTGAAAAATCGGGCGTCCCCATGAAAATGATCTTCATATTTTTTTAGCCCGTCTTTTTTGCTTTTTTAATTTTTCGTAAAAGGATATTCCTCTTTAAAGAACTGAGATGATCGAGCATCAAGACGCCGTTTAAATGGTCAATTTCATGCTGGATCAGGCGGGCGTGGAGGCCCTCGGCCTCAATCCGGATCTCTTTGCCGTGGCGGTCGATCCCCTTCACAAGGATTCTGGAAGCGCGTTTAACCTTTTCCCAGTAATCAGGAATCGAAAGGCATCCTTCTTCCGCGATCTCTTCGCCCTCGCGGGAAACAATCTCCGGATTCATTAAAACAGTCAGCTTTTGTTTCTCCCCTTCTTTAAGGGTCATGTCATAAACAAAAAGGGAGAGCGATCTTCCAACCTGCGGAGCGGCTACGCCAAGCCCCGGAACTTCGTAAAGAGTCTCAACCATCTGGTCGATGATCCCCTGCAACAACCCGTCAACATTGGTTACTGGGCGGGATTTTTCTCTTAAAATCGGGGCGGGAAATTTTACGATTTGAATGGCAGACATGGATTTATTCTATCAAGCCTTAAAAACAGGTTCAATCAGGAAATTTCTTCATGCCATGTCCAAATTAAAATTGACTTACAGATATGGTTTTGTTACGATGCTTTTGCGGGGTGGAGCAGCTCGGTAGCTCGTCGGGCTCAATTATATAAATCTCGCAAGATTAGATATGAGCACAAAGCTTAAAGGAGATATAGCTGAACAGGCAGCCATTCTTCATGCATTGAAGCGTGGCTGGGGAGTTCTCAAACCGGTCGGAGACAGACTGCCGTATGATCTCGTTTTCGATATCGAAGGAACTCTTGTCAAGGTTCAGGTCAAGTCTGCATGGTTTAATCAGGTTCGCGGTAATTATGTTGTAGACAACCGACGAACTAAAACAAACCGGCGTGTAATGATCAGAGAATCATACACAGATGCAGATTTTGACTTTGCCTTGGTTTTCATGGGTGACTTGGATCTGTTCTATGTATTTCCAGTTGAGGTGTTCATCGGTTACGGCAGTGAAATTCACATGGTCGAAACTGACAGGCGTCAACGGAAACCAGATTCCGCGAAATACCGAGACGCTTGGGAACTAATTTTGCAGTGGGCTGCATGCGGGGAAACCCGAATGCGAACTCCTGTCAAACTCGGGGAAGCCGTTAGCGGGGTAACCCCGAGCCAAGCTCCCCTAGCCTTAGGGCTTGTGGAGAAGGTGTAGAGACTTGACGGCAGGCACCCTAATGGCTAAGCCATGGGTGAAGAGAAAGTCCAGACCACGAACTGGGTAACCAGGCAGCGAAAGCTGTAGTGGTAAGCATAACCCGAAGGTCATAGGTTCAAATCCTATCCCCGCAATTTTAAAGGAGTTAACCAGTTTGGTTAACTCCTTTTTATTTGGCGTGTGATAATTTGTGACTTAACAATCTTTTTTCTGGTCTAAGGCTTATACCCACGATCTTTTAAGCGTTTTTACTATACTGAGCCCTTTTAATTCTTACCTGGTAAAGCAAAAAGATATTTGACAAATAACAAAAGATTTGACCCCTATTTTGTGAGGCGGATTTCATAGAAAAACAGTACCAGCCTGAACTGTTTGAGAGGGTAGCCAGCCGTGACCTCTTCAATATTATGTTTTCGATTGAATGGGGAACCTAGGATTCAGATAGGTGTTTCATAAACCTTCAAAAGAAAGCATTTTAACTGGCCCTATTTTTTAAGATAATTTTATTTTCAAAGTGTGGATTCAAAAATAAATGATTATGAAACCCTTTACAAAGGTAACAATTTTCGTTCTAGCCCTTGTTTCTGTCATGCACGTACTCAGACTGTTCCTGGGCTGGGAAGTAAAAATAAACGGAATTCTAATCCCTCTGTGGGTAAGTATTTTTGGTTTTATCATTTCGGGAGTTCTTGCATTCATGGTGTGGTACGAATCCAGTAATAGAAACCGTTGAGCCATGATCCAGAAGTAAAAGTTTTGAATTGATACCCTGGATATGAAAAATGCTATCTTCCTGAAATCGAGCATTGAGTCAAATTTAAATTTATCGCACCTTACAAATACTATTCCTTAACCTTTCGAATTAAACATTCCCAAATCCTTACGAGATTGACTTATTATATTTAATAAGTTATTATAATCAATAATGTGGCGAATAAAAGAACACCGCATCATTGAAAAAACATGTCGGAAACTACCAACCGAAGTGGTTAAGAAATATGAGCTTTGGAAAAATATTATATTTAGGCATGGCCCCCTAAAATTAAGAGAATTCCCGGGTTTTCATGACGAGGCATTAAAGGGCGCTCGAAAGGGGCAGCGTTCGTCACGTTTAAACCTTCAATACAGAGTAATCTATATTGTTGAAAAAGAAAATGTTACAGTTCTTGTTTTAGAAATCACACCACATGAATATTAGGAGTAATTATGGAACACCACAGTCAGACAGACTTTAAAACGGCAAAATCCCATGCGGTGCTTAAGACAGGTGAAGTCATTCGCATGTTACGAGAGTTAAAAGGCTGGACTCAAGTGGACTTGGCCAAACATTCTGGAATCAATGCGCCAAATCTTAGTCTTTTGGAGAATGAGAAGATAGAAATAGGAAAAAAACGTGCTGAGCAACTGGCAAAGGCTTTTGGAGTGCACCCATCTATTATTATGTTTCCAGAGTATGATGCCAAAGAAATTGAAAAAGCTGCTTGACCATTTTAACTTCCTGTTATCGAGAATTGATTCAAATTTAAATTGTATGTCCCTTTCCTTCCGCAATCCTCGACCCGCCCGCGTTTGACCGGTTTCTACTCTGTAAGATACTCTTAACATTTTAGAGCACAAATTAACTAATTTGTCCGGCTTTTTTTTCATTCTGGATGCAACTTAAGACTGCCTATTATGAAATTCCAATAAGGAATCATATTGCCGCCTTTTGGAGGTGGCTGATATTGTAGAACATACAGAT
This sequence comes from Nitrospiria bacterium, assembly GCA_041486115.1. GTDB lineage: Bacteria > Nitrospirota > Nitrospiria > JACQBW01 > JACQBW01 > JACQBY01. The sequence goes on from JBGPKT010000117.1 coordinate 4,668, forward strand.
TTCCTCTATCATCCAAGCCATAAATGTCAGTGGAAAGGCTGTTCCTGTCCCCCGCTTGTTTAGCCACAATTTGGACAATTTTCATTTTGCTTCACCTCCTACTCGTTTGCCAGTTTACCATTTTCCTACTTAATTATATGGTTCAAATTCATCCTAGTATTACTTTTTCAATTAACTTCCTGAAGGCTTCAGTCCCGTCACTTCCTAAAAACCTGTAGATTATTAACGGCAATCAATCAAAATGAACTGGATCTTCTTTCCAAAAGAAGCTGGTTCATTTCAAAGTATTCGGAAGATATGGATGGTCCCTTTCTGCCAGGATCGTTAACATTGGCGATAATATTTTGCAATTGACACGATATATTGAGATGGGTAATATCTCGAAAACATATGAGTCAATTACTCCTTCTATCTGGGCAAACTGTCGGTAACGGCAGAACGCAAAGTTACGGGTCTTAATATATTTAAGAAAGCCGGACTGCCAAAATGATATTTTAAGAAAGGAGACAGAAATTGTCAGTAATATTAATAAGTCTGAATTTTAAGGATTGCCAGTAGAAACCCACAGGTGTTACCGACTGGTCATTGTAATGACGATAAATAAGTCAAAAAGATAAACCTGACCCAACTACGAATTTCAATCAAGCGTTTCCGTTGCATTAAATTCCTTAATCGGCGCACTCTCTTGAATATTCCAGAGCCAAATCTTCCCATCGCCTCCAGTAGACGCAAAATCTTTCCCATTAGGGCTGAAAGCAAGGCCTCTTACATATATTTCACCTTTTTGAAATACCTTAATCTCGGTTCCATTTTCTGCATTTTCAAGACCTACCAAACCATAATCATCCCCTGCCCCCAAAATAATAAATTTGCCATCCGGACTTAAATCGGCCGGAAAACCATAGCGATTTTTCCTTTCACCTGACAATCGGACCCGGCGGTCTGTAGCAATTTCCCACAATCCAATTGATCCATCAGATTCAACGATGTGAATCTTACGACCATCCGGGCTAAAGCCAGCAAATCTAACGGATGCAGGCAATTTGAGACCATCATGCTGACCGAGATCATACTGACCTAACTGCTTTCCAGTCTTAACTTCCCACAGACGGACTGACCCGTCAGTACATCCAGAAACGATCATTCTCCCGTCCGGGGAAAAACGAATAGATTCCACCATGCCATTGTGACCTTCGAATGCCCGGACCTCGTTTCCGGATTCTGTCTCCCAGAGCCTCACAGTGGTCTCATGACCACCCGAAGCGATATACCGGCCATCGGGACTGAAGGCCACAGTTCGAATACCACCTACATAACCACCGAAGGTCATCCGTAGTACTCCTGTGTGAACGTCCCATAAGTGAAGCGTCCCATCGTGCCGTCCTCCAACGATATAGCCACCGTCGGGGCTGAATGCCACTGCAACCATTTCAGCGTTCATTCTTTGGCTTTCTTTTGGTAGTGGAACTTTGTAGGCTCGAACTAATTTGCCGGAACCGATTTCCCAAAGACAGACATTCATATTCCCGCTTGACGCAAGATACCGACCATCGGGACTAAAAGCAACCGAGTAACTCACACATTCTTTGTCAAGTTCATCCGCAATCTTCGCTTCTCTAACCTGATTATGATGATATCGAGATTCAAATGATAAATAACCACCAAGTCCAACGGCGATTGCACCAGGAGACACGGCGATTCCACCGTGAGTACAGGAAATGAGAAAAACCTGAAGAATTATAAGAAAGGTAAAAAAATAAAAACGAAACATTGTCGAATCCTTTTATTTACCAAAGTACGATTATAATATCCTTTTTCTTTTTTAAAGGGAATATTATTAAAATTAGAGCTAGTGATTTGAGAAGATGGTGGTGATTACCGGTTCTAATCTACAGTGTCTTAGGAAGGGAGGTGATTGAAGAGTTCAGTCAACTATCCCCACATTTATATTTTTGCCTATATTTTCACCTCCTGAAAAGTAACTTTATGAGTCAACATTGAGAATATGACCCGGATTAATTTATGTGCTGTTCCGATGACCGCCTTCTTATAGGGCTGGCCAGCTTTTCTCTTCTTTTGATAATAAGCCTTCAACCATTTGCTATGTTGAATGACACTGACGGTCATCAGCCAGATCTCTCTCCTTAAATGCCGATTGCCTCTCTTGGAGATTTTTCCGCTCCCTTCATACTCACCAGATTGATACACCGACGGATCAATACCAGCATAGGCAATGGGGAGTGTTTAGAATTTTGTGTATCCAGCTTTTAATTAAATGGGATAGACTGAGGTCTCAATCCCTGAGAAGGAGAGCTGGAAATGGAACAAGAGAGTCCTTTATTTGATGTTTCTAAGGTTCAGGAAAAATTAAAGAATGTAAAATCCCTTTCTGATCTGACAGGGTCCAACGGCGTGATTCAAGAAATGATCAAGTCGACCGTGGAGCGGATCCTAAAGGCGGAACAGGAAGTCCATTTAGGCTATGAGCCTTACAAGAAGTCGGCCAGTGAAAATGATAACAGCCGGAATGGTTATTCCAGGAAGACACTGAAAACCTCTTCCGGTGAGGTTGAGATTGAAATTCCCCGTGATCGGAAAGGGAGTTTTGATCCCCAATTTGTCCAGAAGCATCAGAGTTTTGATCCTGATTTAGAGAAACGGATTACCGGGATGTATGCCCGTGAGATGAGTGTCCG
>JBGPKT010000118.1:0-7342 GCA_041486115.1 Nitrospiria bacterium
ATCAAATCTAATTCGCTAACGAATCAAAACACTGAGACAGTCTGGGGACACAAAATATAGCCCCCCGGAACACTATAAGTTATTGATTTAATTAAAACAGAATGGTGCCGAAGGGGGGACTCGAACCCCCACGGGGTCACCCCCACTAGGCCCTGAACCTAGCGTGTCTACCAATTCCACCACTTCGGCATTGATTTGAAAAAAACAGAGACTCTCTCTTTTTGACTTAAATTTTTAAAACGTTAAAACCTGGCTATGTTTCGGAATCACTTCGCCCCGAAAGCGAGGTGTCCACCCCGGCAGTTTGGAAGCTGTTTATTCTAATATAATTTTTATCAGATTGGAATAGAATCCTTTAAGAAATTGTCGGTAACCACATTGTAAATAAACTTGTCATATTGACAATTAAATTGACAAACTTCATTTGGGGTGGTATTTTTTTCAATATCGACGTTAATCTTAACCCGATCGGACTCATTGAAGATAACCGCAAATTCCAAAAAAAGAAAGATGGATACATATCTCGCCCCCGGAGAACCCCCTCTGGAGTTGGTCATTGCTGAAACCGTATCGCTTTTCTACCGCTTAAGGGTCGTCGCCGAGCAAATTCACCATCAGGGAGCAACATCGGGACCAAAAAGGGGGATTCTGAAAACCCTGGACCGCCTCGGACCGCAGACCGTTCCCCGGATGGCCCGTGCCCGTCCGGTTTCCCGCCAGTACATTCAAACCTTGATTAATCAACTCGCCAAAGGAAATTTTGTCGAGTTCGTTGAAAACCCGGCTCACAGGCGTTCTCCGCTGGTCAGTTTGACCTCGAAGGGAAAAGAATTCCTCGATGCCATGGCCCAGAAAGAGATGGAACTCCTCGAACAGCTCAAAATGGATCTTTCTGAAAAAGAACTGAAGAGCACAGCGGACGTTTTACAAAAAATTAGGGAATTGTTTGAAAGCCGCCAATGGGAACAGCTTTTAAAAAAAACGCATTAACCTTTTAGAAATAAGATGACCGCAAAATTATTTTTCATCCTGGCCTTCATTCTGGCGATCTTTTTCCCTCTTCAGGTGATCGATGCCCAAAGTCAAACTCAAGGAGGAGAGACTCTCCGGCTTTCGCTGAAAAATGCCCTTGAATTGAGCTTGAAAAACAGCGCCAGGGTCTCTATTGGAAAACAAAAAGTAATCGAAAAGGCCTCACTCCGCCTGGGAAGCCGTTCGTCTTTTCTCCCAAGGCTTTCTCTGAATGTCTCCGGAATGGACGCTACCCGCAATCTAAAAGCTCAAGGGGTTTCTTTTCCCGGCGCACCCGATAAAGTTGGACCTTTCAGTACGTTTGACGCCCGATTGACATTTAATGAAACCCTTTTGAATCTCAGTCTTTTAAACCAGATTGAAGCCGCCGGTGAAGAGACCCGGGTCGCGGAATTGGAGTTGAGCCAGGCCGAGAGCGATCTTTATTATCAGACTACCGTTCTGTTTCTCAATGCGCGCCGGAGCGAATCGGCCGTGCAGGCCGATCAGGCCAATGTCGATTTATCCGAGGAGCTACTCAAATTTGCCGATCACCAAAAGAGTTCCGGGGTCGGAACGATTCTGGATGTCACCCGGGCTAGGGTGAAACTGGCCGAAGACCGTCAGCGGCTGATTATCACCCAGACTCAACAAAACGACGCCTTCCTCGCCTTGCAAAAACAGATCGGCATTCAACAGGGAGAAACCCTCTCCCTGGACAATCATGACCTGACCGGCCAGAACTTTCCGGACCTTAAAGAGAGTGTTCAGACCGCTTTATTAAAGAGAAAAGAGGTCGCTATTCAATCTCAAAAAGAAAGAGTCAAAGAAATCCAGCTAAAAGCGGCCTCGGGAGAAAAATACCCTTCCATTAATCTTTTTGCCGATTACGGCGAAATCGGAAATGGCGTGACAGATGCTTTTCCCACTCATACCTTTGGGATCACGCTCAATATGCCCCTTTATGACGGCCAAAGCCGGAAGGCAAAAGAAGATGTTGTGATGAGCCAGCTCCGCCAGGAACAATTTAAAACTCGAGATTCGGCTTCACAGATTGAGCTCGATGTCCGGCAGATTTATAATGACCTGAATGCGGTCAGAAAACAGCTCGAGGTCGTCAAAGAACGACTCTCTCTGGCCGAGAAAGAGCTTCTCCTGGCCCAGCACCGGTTTGAAAATGGAATTGGAACCCACATTGAACTGGTGACGACCCAGACTTCGCTGACCGAAGCAAGAGAAGCTCTGGTCGATGCCCAGTTTCAGGTACAGGCAGGGATATTGAAATATTATTATGTGACGGGTCAGATGGAAGAGTTTTTCAAACTCTTTCCCTGACCGTCGCAAAGGGGTCATTTGCTCTGTTCCCGTCGCATCGATTTTTTTACTTTCAAAACAGGAAGGCAATTTTGTGAATAAAAAAATTAAATTATCCATTCTTTTTCTATTGATTCTGGGAGGGATTGCCGGGGGAGCCTATTATTACGAGCGCTCTCAATCTTTTATGACCACCGATGACGCCCAGATCGAGGGAGACATCTATCCGGTCATTCCCAAAGTTCCGGGGTATATCGCACAGGTTCTGGTCAAAGACAACCAGGAGGTTCAGCCGGGAACTCCGTTAATGACGATTGAAAGCCAGGATTACGAAATTCATGTCGAACAGGTCAAAGCTGCCCTCCAGGCCGCCCGCGCCACTTTATTCGCCACTCAGTCGCAGGTCCAGCAATATATATCAGAAAGCGACGCTTCACGGGCCAATTACCAGAAATCCCTGAGCGATCTCCGGCGGTATAAGCCGCTGGCTGAAAACGACGAAATCTCCCATCAACAGCTTGAAGAAGCTGAGCGCGCCAACGCCTCCAATGCTTCAAAGCTCAAAGCGCTCGAACAGCAGATTGTTTCCGTTAAAGCCCAGGTCAAGCTTGCCGAAGCTAAAGTCGCCGAAGCCCAATCCAACCTGGACAATGCGGAACTCCAGCTTTCATACACCCATATCGTCTCCCCCGTTGCGGGGAGGGTGACCAAAAAAAACGTTCAGTTCGGACAATGGGTCCAAACCGGACAATCTCTCATGGCCATTGTTCCGCTGACCAATCTCTGGGTGCTGGCCAATTTCAAGGAAACCCAGACCGGCCGGATGCGCTCCGGACAGGAGGCTGCCCTGACCGTCGACTCTTATCCGGGTATCGTCTTCCATGGCAAAGTCGACTCCATTTCTGCCGGTACAGGGGCGCGGTTTTCCCTTCTTCCTCCTGAAAATGCCTCCGGGAATTTTGTTAAAGTAGTCCAGAGGGTGCCGGTCAAGATTCTGATAAACGAAAAGGATTTAAAAGATCATCCCGAGGCGGTCCTCCGACCCGGGATGAATGTCAGCGCTTCTGTTCATATTCCTTCCTGAGAGAAGATGAATTCACCTTCCGACCAGAATAAAACAAGCCCGTTTATCATTGCCCTTTCGGTCATGCTCGGGACCTTTATGGAGGTTCTCGACACGACCGTGGCAAATGTCGCGCTCCCTCATATCGCGGGAGCCTTATCCGCGGGGATTGACGAGAGCACCTGGATCCTTACCTCTTATCTGGTTTCGAATGCCATTATTCTCCCGGTCTCCGGGTGGTTTTCAAGCCTGATTGGACGGAAAAGGTTTCTTTTGATCTGCATTCTTATGTTCGCGGTCAGCTCGGCGCTTTGCGGATTCGCCCCCAGTCTGCCGATTCTTGTCTTTTTCAGAGTCCTTCAAGGCCTTGGCGGGGGCGCCCTTCAGCCGGTCTCTCAGGCGATCTTGTTTGACGCCTTCCCGAGGGAAAAACAGGGCATCGGAATGGCGATTTACGGGATGGGGGTGGTCTTTGCGCCGATCATCGGGCCGACCCTAGGAGGGTGGATCACCGATAATTTTTCCTGGAGGTGGATCTTCTTTATCAATATCCCGATCGGAGTTTTATCGCTTTTTCTCGTCCAGACCTTTGTGGAGGACCCTCCATATTTCAAGAAGAGCCTTTTTAAAAATATCGATTATATCGGCCTGGGGCTCCTTGCAACCGGGTTGGGCGCCCTGCAAATCATCCTGGATAAAGGAGGAAGAGAAGACTGGTTTGATTCTTCATGGATCGTTACATTATCTTTAGTCTCGGCAGGTGCGCTGTTGTTCTTTTTCATCTGGGAGTTAAAGAATAAAAATCCCGTTCTTCAGCTCCGCCTTTTTAAAGACCGGAACTTGACTTCGGGCGTTTTGCTGATGTTTGTTCTCGGTTTTGTCCTCTACAGTTCGCTCGCCCTTTTGCCGATTTATGTACAAACCCTGATGGGCTACTCGGCGATGCAGAGCGGCCTTGTTCTTACCCCCGGCGGAATTTCGGTTTTATTGATCATGCCTTTCGTCGGACGATTTATCGGAATCATCGATTCGAGGCTCATGGTGACCCTGGGGCTTGTGATTACAGCCACCTCTCTTTTTCAAATGGCCCATTTCAATCTGTACGCCGATTTCTGGACGATTACCTGGCCCCGGATTATCCAGGGATTCGGGCTCGCCTTTCTTTTTATCCCCATTAACGTCGTTTCCCTTTCTTATCTTCCTAAGGAACAGATCGGCAATGGGACAGGAATGATGAATTTAATGCGGAATCTGGGAGGGAGTTTCGGCATTGCGTTTGTCACGACGCTCCTTGCCAATAGGTCGCAGTACCATCAAATGACGCTGGGGTCGCATATCACCCCCTATGACCCTGTCACACAGGAAAGAGTCCAGGATATCATCAGCTTGTTCATGGCAAACGGTCTCGACGCGGTTACCGCAAAAAGCATGGCCCTGGGCCAGCTCTATGGCCAGCTCCTCAAACAGGCCAACATGAATGCCTTTGTCGATACTTTCAGGGTGGTGGGAATCCTCTGTTTCCTCGTTTTGCCGATTTTACTTCTGATGAAAAAACCCAAAGGGGGGCATTAGGTTTTATTAAAAATGCGGCGGATGACTTCTTCTACCTGCACCTCTTCAATCGACAGGTCGTCCACCTCGAACTCCGTCAACATCCGCTGGACCTGATGCGGAATTTCCTTTTTTTTGGTCTTTAATACCACATGGAGGCCGTCCCGCTCTACGATTTCCCCGAACCGGCGGAGGTTTTCGTCGGAAACCTGTTTATGAAACTGTATCTTCAACACTTTATGGTCGACATACCGGTTCATGAGGTCTTCCAGAGCCCCGTCGTAAATGATCCCCCCATCGTTGATCACCAGCACTCGCTTGCACAACCGTTCGATATCCCGCATATAATGGCTCGTCAGGATGATCGTGGTTTTTTGAAAGCGGTTATATTCCTCGACAAACTGCCTGATTTTTTCCTGAGACACCACATCGAGCCCGATGGTCGGCTCGTCGAGGAAAAGAATACCGGGCTGATGGAGAAGCGCCGCCACCAGTTCGCATTTCATCCGCTCGCCCAGAGAGAGTTTTCTCACCGGAATATCGAGTAGCTCCTTCAGCCCCATCAATTCCACCAGTTCGTTTAAATTTTTTTGGTAGATTTTCGGATCAATTTCATAAATATCGCGGTTAAGCGCAAAAGATTCGCTGGCCGGGAGATCCCACCAGAGCTGGTTTTTCTGGCCCATGACAATTGAAAACTGCTTTTGATATCTTTTTTCTCTTTTCCAGGGATCAAATCCAAGCACTTTTGCCGAACCGCTCGTGGGCAAAAGGATCCCGGCGAGAATTTTCAGCGTGGTGGTTTTTCCCGCGCCGTTGGGTCCCAGAAAACCGACCAGTTCCCCCTCATCGATTTGAAAAGAAACATCTTGAATGGCGTATTTATGGAGCGTCTCTCGCCAGAAGAGGCTCTTGATCGAACCTTTTAACCCCGGTTCTTTCTTAAAATAATCAAACGACTTGGAGAGCTTATGGACTTCAATGATGGACATTTTATTTTATTCCATTCAACTGCTGGCAGACGAATAATGCCGGATGCTGACCCGCCAGATGACAGAACCGATCAACAAAAGAGAAACGGCAACACCGACCGAAAGAAAAAGAAGGGGTCCGCTTGACCGTCCGGCTAAGACTGAGGCCGGCGCCGTTCCGATCAGGCTGATCGGTATAATAAACGTAAATAACGCCTTCCCGACTCCTTTATAGATGTCTCTCGGATACCTGGCGGTTTCCATGAAATAGTAGACGATGGTGTTGAGCTCCTGAGATTTGATGATCCAGAAGACACTGCTATTGATCATCAGGCAAAAAGAATAATAGATAATGAGCGAATTTATCAAAAAAAAGAGGTAAAGAGGAATATCGAGCAGATGTTTATCCGGCAGATGGGCATAACCGACCGCCACAAGAATGATTCCCATGATCCCTTCTCCCAGGCTCTCGGTCAGGGAAATATGCCGGAATCCGAGATGAAGCTTCGGAGAAAGCGGTTTGACCAGGAGAAGATCAAACTCGCCCGTCCGGATATAATCGCCGATATTGATAAACCCCTGCCTGAAGGTCAGGTATGCCAGCTCTCTGATGATCCCGACACTCCCCAGCAGGATCAACATCTGATAAAAACTCCATCCCCCGATCGTTTTGACATTGTTAAAAATAATCGAAAAAAAGACGACATTCACCAACATAAAGAATATATCCATCGCAACGAGGAGGACAAAATTGCTCCGATAGATCATTTCGTTTTTTAAATTATGTTTCAGAAATGATCCGTACAAGAAGAGATGCCTTCTGATCGTTTCAAACATCCAGGCTCCCCCTCCGTTTAACCGCCGACCGCTTCATATTTTTTAACTCCTTTTGAAAGCGCCCAATTCGCCAGACCATAAAATAAGAGGGTCCAGAGGGCTTCGGTGGCGAAATGGTTTAAGAGCTGAGGATCCTTTTCAAGATAAATCTCGATCGGGACAAAAACAATAAATTGAAAAGGAAGCCAGTGGACAATTACCTGAAGCCATTTCGGAAAAAGGTCGAGCGGGAGGATCGCTCCCGCGAAGAAAAAGATCAGATACTGAAGCATGAACTTGAACACCCGGACCTGAATCAGCCAGAAAGCGATGAGCGCAATGCAAAAATCCATTAAAAACGCGAGAGAGAAAGCAAAACAGAGAGAAAGGATAAAATAAAACCAGGTGGCGAGGTGCCGGGGGAACCAGAAGTACTCTCTTAAGAAAAAATACAATACCATGCCGGTGATGCTGATATAAATCGCTTCCAGGATCTTGCTCGAAAGATTAATGGTAAACCAGTACAAAAGGGAATCGAGGGGCTTGACCAGAAATTTGGAAAAAAAACCTTCCCGGATCTGATCAATTAATTCCCAGCTGATATAAGAAAGGATCA
>JBGPKT010000119.1:0-7320 GCA_041486115.1 Nitrospiria bacterium
AGAGACAAACCTGAAGAGTCCAGGAAGCAGTGAAACGATTAAAGATATCTGTTTTTATTTTTCTCACAATTTCTTAATTCTCTTCCCCAAAAATTAGAATGAAGTGGAATTATTTTGGCACAATTCGGTTTTGCCTGATATCTGGCACGTTTGAACCCACATAAAGATTTTTAAACATTTGCTTTTACAAGATTTTATTATCAAATAGTTAGGTATAAGAATTGCTTTTAATATGACCGGTTACTTTTTATAAATTTTCTATCTAAAATATCAATATAGGGGACAAATTAATGAAATTAAATGACCTTTGCCAGTTTCTCAAACCATTTCTCCAATCCATTTTGGCTTTATGTGGGGTAGCAATATTGGCAGCTTGTGGTTCTTCCGGTTCAGGAAACTCAGCGGTTTCCGGCTATAATGTTGCGGTCAAAATAACGGATGCATCAGGATGTGATTATAATCATGTCGTCGTGACGATCGATAAAGTGGCCTTTAATAACCGCTTAAATGCGAGCAAGGACGACAATGACTGGACTTCGGTGACTCTAAATCCACCGGTAACGATTGATCTTTTACAGCTCCAAAATGGAAATACGCTAAACCTTGCGAATCTGAATATCCCGCCGGGAATTTACAAATCCTTTCTTCTTTCTGTCGTTCCAAATACACCGGGTAGCAGCACTTATAACGACTATGTCACGCTGATCAATTCAACCCAAAAGCTCCCCTTATCTTTCCCGCCCTGCTTTCCAAACAGGGTCGCCATCAATTTTAATAAGGAAATCACCGTTTCCTCAAACGGAACGGCATCCAACATCGTGATTGATTTTGATGCCTGTCATTCCGTGGTCACCTCCACCGATGCACAGGGATATATTCTTTACTTTCTTAAACCAAGACTGGTGGAAGTGAATGAGGATCAATCTGGAGGGATAGTCGGTACCATTACCACCTCTTCAACCAGCGTGACGACTCCGGAACACCTGGTGGTCAAAGCAGAGGTCAAAGGCAAAGATGGAAATTACTATGTCGTACGCCAGACCCGCCCAAATCCGGACGGTTCTTTCAAATTATATCCGCTGGAATATGACGATGACTCCAAGGGAGTTTATGATGTGGTGGTGGTTTCGGATAACTATGGCACGTTGGCCGTCCAAGATGTTATTGTCCCAACCCATGAGGATGCACCCCTTTCAGCCACTATCTCCGCCAGTATCGGGACGATTCAACTGGATGCCTTGCCTGCCGTCACATGGTCAACAACCGGCACGTTTACCGGCACCATCACTCCCAAAGGAAACGACGTGAGGATTCGTGAAACGATTGGAGGGAGAACCTATCAGGTTCGCCGGAGACATTCCGATTTACAGACAGGAGTTTTCACTTTTCCATTATCGTGGGGCGCCACAATTTCAGCGGCTTATTCCACGGGAAATATGACTTTTGTCGCGGATAGTTTGACCACTGCGGGAAGTTACACCGCGGATACGCCAACCGGCGATTGGGACAACGACGATCAAATGGTATTAAACAATCAGCCATTTCATTTCCGGATCACGGATGGAACAAAGGCGTTAACGATAATACACGACTTCACGCTCGTTCCTGTTGATTATTTCGGAGTTCCTCTTTCATCGCTGACCTCTTCTGTCAGCGGAACGGTTACAGCGGTGAATCTACCGGCCAATGACGTTGAAAAGGTCTTTCTGATCGCTCTGATTAACGGTAAGTTTGTAGCCGGAATTGATGAAGTCACTCTGAGCGGCCTGACCAGCCGGGCCACTTATACAATCGACCATTTGCCGGAAGGGGCCGTTGCTACCGTTGAGGCTTATATCGCGGATTTTGAACAAAACAGCACTGAAACAATCACTGTTCTAAAAAGCTCGCCGATTACGCTTGGTAATGGTTCTAATATCGGCCCCGATTTCACCTTGACTGAATAGTGTATTGTTGTTCCACCCATGAAGAGGACAAGGAGCGTTTTGGTTTGAAAGGTTAGTTAAAAAATAATGCAGAAAATCGCAAGGAATTGGCGATTGGCGAAAAAGGAGATAAAACAAAAGGCCTTGCTCCAGAAAGCAAGGCCTTTTGTTTTAGACAAAACGGTAACTACAACAAACCCTCCGGTTGCAAGCCCGTTTTAAGTGATCGCCGGGTTTATAACAAAGGCCTCTTCAATTTTCGGGAGAGCCTTTTCAATGCTCTCTTTGAGATCCGCTGTGGAATTTTCGAAGCCTTCTCTGAGGTTTTTCCAAATATCCCCGGTCACATACTTTAAATTATCCAGCCTCTCGGCCGCCAGTCCCTGTTTGACACTCAGTTCTTCTTTCCATTTATTAAATTCAGCTTTCACGTCGCCGCCCACCTTTTCAGCCCTCTCCTGAAATTGGCTCACTTTGCCGACCAATTCACTCAAGTGGGCTTCCATTGTCTTTTGATAAGTTTCTTCGTTTTCCGATCCGATTTTTTTCATGATGAATGTTCCTTTCTTTCGTAGGATTCTCCCGTTGACCTTGGGAGAATGTCCGCCGCCCCGGCTCCCTTCTTAAGTGAACGGAATCCGGATGATTCGCGGCGCATTCTTTTAGTTTAGTACATGCCACCCATACCGCCGCCGGATGCCATCGAGGCTATCTTTTCTTCCGAGATGTCCGCAATCATAACCTCCGTCGTCAGCATGAGTCCGGCCACACTCGCAGCGTTCTGGAGTGCGCTTCGAGTCACTTTAGTCGGATCGATAATACCGGCTTTTACCATATCAACATAGTTTCCTGAAGCGGCATCAAACCCCATGTTGCCTTTTTCTCCTTTGACCTTCTCAACAACGACAGAGCCTTCAAAACCTGCATTTTCGGTAATCTGGCGAATAGGTGCTTCAAGGGCACGCCGAATGATGTTAATTCCCATTTGCTGATCGCCGCTCAGTTCCAATTTCTCAAGGACACTGAGGCACCGCAAAAGCGCGACTCCTCCTCCGGGGACAATCCCTTCTTCTACGGCTGCTTTGGTGGCATGAAGCGCATCTTCAACACGGGCTTTCTTCTCCTTCATCTCGGTCTCGGTAGCTGCGCCAACATTGATCACGGCCACACCGCCGGCGATTTTAGCCAAACGTTCCTGAAGTTTTTCGCGATCGTAATCAGACGTGGTTTCCTCGATTTGGGCCTTGATCTGCTTTATTTTTCCCTTAATTTTAACCGGATCACCCGCTCCTTCAATAAGGGTACAATTGTCTTTGTCAATCGTGATCCGTTTCGCTTTTCCCAGATCGGTTATTTTAATATTTTCCAATTTGAGGCCGAGGTCTTCGGAAATGACCTGTCCGCCGGTTAATACCGCAATATCTTCCAGCATGGCTTTCCTGCGGTCTCCGAATCCGGGAGCTTTGACAGCCGCACAGTGAAGCGTGCCCCTGAGTTTGTTAACGACCAACGTGGCCAGCGCTTCTCCTTCGACATCTTCGGCAATAATCACAAAGGGCTTGCCCAACTTGGCAATCTGTTCCAGAATGGGAAGAATGTCTTTCATATTGCTGATCTTTTTCTCACTCATTAAGATAAACGGATTCTCCAGAGAGATTTCCATTCTGTTCGGATCGGTGACAAAGTAGGGAGAAATATATCCTCTATCAAACTGCATCCCTTCCACCACATCAAGTGAGGTCGACACGTTTTTTGCTTCTTCAACCGTAATTACACCGTCTTTTCCAACTTTTTCCATCGCTTCCGCAATCAAGTCGCCAATCGCCTGATCATTGTTGGCCGAAACCGTTCCGATCTGGGAGATTTCTTTTTTTGTCTGGCACGGTTTGCTCATCTTGCCTAATTCTTCGATCACCGCCTCGACTGCCCGGTCGATTCCCCTTTTAATATCCATCGAGTCCGCTCCGGATGAAACATGCTTTACGCCTTCCTGAAAAATAGCCTGGGCAAGTAGCGTTGCGGTCGTCGTCCCATCTCCAGCGGTATCGCTGGTTTTGCTGGCAACCTCTTTGACTAACTGAGCGCCCATATTTTCATAAGGATTTTTTAACTCAATTTCTTTCGCGACGGTGACACCGTCTTTCGTAATCATCGGAGCGCCATATTTTTTCTCGATGACCGCATTTCTTCCACGCGGCCCTAAAGTGGCCTTTACGGCGTCCGTTAATTGATTGACCCCTTTTAAAATTAACGCGCGGGCATTTTCGCTAAATAAAATTTGTTTTGCCATGATTCTTAATCTCCTCTAACAAATGAACACTTGAATAATCATTGAGGTTGAAATTTATCCTTCAAAAATCCCCAAAATGTCTTCTTCTTTTATAATCAAATACTCTTCTTCCTCCATCTGGATCTTGGAACCGGAGTATTTGTCGAACAATACCTGATCTCCTGCCTTCACGGATTTAACTTCAATTCCGATCGATTCAACTATTCCCCTTTGCGGTTTTTCCTTGGCCGTGTCCGGAATATAAATTCCCCCCGCAGTCTTTTCCGATTCCTCAGAATAGCTGACAAAAACCCGGTCTTTTAATGGCTTAAAAACAAGAATCCCTTTTTTGGTCAAAGTCGTCAACGGTTGGTTCCTCCTTTTAAATTTTATTTGAATCTTGATGAAATAGATTGATTTCGAATTGAGGGTCTTAGCACTCTCACTCGGTGAGTGCTAATCATGTGCTTTATGAGACAGGAGTGCAAGGGAAATATAAAAACAACGTTATTTTATTAAATGTGCTCTTCGCCCCGGACACTTGACTTCAAGATCATTTGCCCCTAAACACTTATTCGTGCCTCAGTGCATCGATAGGAGAAAGGAGTGAGGCTCTATAAGCGGGATAATAACCGAAAAACACCCCAACGATACCCGAGAAACCGAACGCCAGCAGGATCGATACGGGCGAAATGACCGTAGGCCATCCGGCCAGCAAAGATAAAATCTCCGATCCCGATATTCCGATGAGGATTCCAAAGGTCCCCCCAATGACGGATAAGGTCATCGCCTCGATGAGAAACTGGAGCCGGATATCCCATGTCTTCGCCCCTACCGCCATCCGGATACCGATTTCCCTTGTTCGCTCTGTGACAGAAACCAGCATGATATTCATAATCCCGATTCCCCCGACCAGAAGTGAAATCGAAGCGACGGATCCCAGGAGGAGCGTCATGATATTGGTCGATTGTTCGGCGGCCTGCATCATCTGCGTTAAATTTCTGACCGTAAAATCACTCTCCTGTTTCTGACCGATATGATGCCTCTGCTTCAGCAGTTCCGCAATCTGCTTCTCGGCGTTGGCGAGATCTTCAGCACTCTTCGCCTTGACCATGATGATTCTAATCATCCCCGGAAACTGGGTGCCAAATAATTTTTTCTGCGCGGTGGTGACCGGAATAAAAAGGGTATCATCCTGATCCTGGCCGATGGCAGACTGCCCTTTAGCCTCCAGAACGCCGATAATCGTAAACGGAATATTTTTAATCCTCACAATTTTTCCGACCGGATTGATATTTCTGAAGAGGTTATCAACCACCGTCTGCCCCACCAGAGCGACTTTTGACGCATTTCGTACGTCGTCATCGGTAAACGGCCTTCCCGCCGCGACAGTCCAGCTTCTCACCTCCAGAATGTCGGGGGTTGTTCCGATAATGCTGGCGGACCAGTTTTGATTGCCAAAGATGATCTGGGCTACGCCATTCAGTATCGGAGCCGCAGTCGAAACCGACGAGCATTCTTTTTTAACCGCTTCGGCATCGGCCAGCGTCAGGGTCATTTGAGTCCCCGATCCCATTCTCGCCCCTCCGCTGGTGGAGGCTCCGGGAAGGACCATCAGCAAGTTGCTCCCCATGCTTGAAATCTGTTCTTCAATCTTCTGCCGGGCGCCTGTGCCGACCGCAAGCATCGTGATCACAGCGCCGACCCCGATAATGATTCCAAGCATCGTCAGGGCTGACCGCATTTTGTTTCCCCGCAGGGCTCTGAGGGAAATTTTAATCGTTGACGGAATATTGATCATCTACAACCCGGGAGGAGAATCGCTGATAATACGGCCATCCAAAAACTTGATCACCCGCCGGCTGTATCTTGCAATATCAGGCTCATGGGTCACGAGAACGACCGTCATGTGAGACACGGCGTTTAATTTGACAAGGAGGTCCATAATCTCCGAGCTCGTTTTGGTGTCGAGATTTCCGGTCGGCTCATCCGCAAGGATAATAGGCGCATCGTTTACCAGCGCCCTTGCGATGGCCACTCTTTGCTGCTGGCCTCCGGAAAGCTGATTTGGACGATGGTTTTCCCTCCCGCCCAGTCCCACCCGGCCAAGGGCGGCGACAGCCTTTTCTTTTCTCTCTTCCGGAGGAACCCCGTTATAAAGCATCGGCAATTCGACATTCTCCAGGGCGGTCGTCCGGGAAAGGAGATTAAACCCCTGAAAAACAAATCCGATTTTCTTGTTACGGATCCCGGCCAGTTCATCCCGGTTCAGCCTGCCGATGTCAACGCCGTCGAGGAGATACTGGCCGGTGTCGGGCTTATCCAGGCAGCCAATCACATTCATGAAGGTCGATTTTCCGGAACCCGACGGCCCCATGATCGAGATAAATTCTCCCTTCTCGATCAGAAGAGAAATAGAGTCCAGGGCATGGACCGCTGCGTCCCCGAGTCTGTAAACCTTCGTCACGTTTTGCGTTTCAATAAGTGCCATTTTAATTAAAACATCCGGGGGCCGGATGATGAGGACTTCTTCGCCTTCGAGAGAGACTCCACGATCACTTCCTCCCCCTCTTTGATATTTCCTGAAACCACTTCGGTAAAATTACCATCGCTGATTCCAGTCACGATCTGGATTCGTTTCGGTTTCTCGTTTTCCAGTATCCAGACCCCGGTCGAATTTTCTCTCAGCACCGTTTTTTTCGCCTCCTGAAGCGTAAATCGCAAAGCGGCATTCGGCGCCCTAAGAGCCCCTTTTTTGCTGGAGATGATCATCGATACGTTAGCCGTCATGCCGGGCTTCAGCCTGAGTTCTGGATTATCCACCCGTACGACAACATCGTACGTCACAACGTTTTGAACGATCACCGGGGCATTCCTGATTTCCGACACTGTTCCTTTAAAAACCAGCTCGGGATACGCATCAACGCTAAACTCTACGGGAAGGGACATCCCGATCCTTCCGATGTCGGCTTCGACCACGTTGCAATCGATTTGCATTTTGGTAAGGTACTGAGCAATATTAAAGAGGGTCGGCGTCTGAAAACTTGCCGCGACCGTCTGGCCGACGTCGACATTTCTCGATACGACCGTTCCGTCGACCGGTGAAACAATCCTGGTATATTTGAG
>JBGPKT010000120.1:0-7260 GCA_041486115.1 Nitrospiria bacterium
ACCCTGAATATGCGATCCAGACGCTGAAAAAAGCGGAAGAATCCGGGGCGGAATGTATTATTCTCTGCGACACCAACGGCGGGACGATGCCGTGGGAGGTCAAAGATATCTTCCGTGCGGTCGACCGCGAAATCAGGACCCCGTTAGGGATCCACACCCATAATGACTCGGAAACGGCGGTTGCCAATGCCCTGGTCGCGGTTGACCTGGGGGCCAAACAGGTTCAGGGGACGATGAACGGGTTTGGCGAGCGGTGCGGGAATGCCAATTTATGTTCCTTGATCCCGAATCTCAAACTCAAAATGAAAGTCGGCTGTATTTCAGATGAACAGATGAAGCGGCTGGTTGAGGTCTCTCGGTTTGTCAGCGAAATCGCCAATCTCCCCCATAACAAAAAACAGGCCTATGTCGGAGAGAGCGCCTTTGCCCACAAAGGAGGCGTCCATGTCCATGCGGTGCGTAAAAAAGCCGAAACCTACGAGCATGTCCTTCCGCAGTCGGTCGGAAACATCCAGCGTTTTCTGGTATCGGACAGTTCGGGGAAAAGCAACCTGATCCAGAAGGCGAAGGAATATGGCATCAAAGTTTCCGAAAAAGGGAAAGAATTACAGGAACTCCTCCATAATCTGAAGACGCTGGAGAACCAGGGATATCAGTTTGAGGGGGCTGACGGGTCGTTCGAGCTCCTGATGAGAAAGGCCTTTGGCAAGCACCGGAGGTTTTTTGATTTCATCAAGTTCAGGGTCATTGTAGAAAAACAAATGGACAACGGACAGACAGTTTCAGAGGCGAGCATTCAGCTCCAGGTCGGAAACGAAATAGAACATACCGTAGCGCTTGGAAACGGACCCGTTAATGCTCTGGATAACGGTTTGAGAAAAGCGTTAGAAAAGTTTTATCCGGAGCTAAAAAATGTTAGACTACTAGATTACAAGGTCAGAGTCCTCGCCACAACTGTCGGAACACGGGCACAGGTCAGGGTTTTAATTGAATCGGGCGATCAGACAAGAAAATGGGGGACCGTTGGAGTCTCCGAGAATATTATTGAAGCAAGCTGGCAGGCTTTGGTAGACAGTATTGAGTACAAGCTCTTAAAAGTGGAAGAAGAAAAATAAAATGGTTATCGAAGAAGGGATCGTCATTGAACAAAAAGACGGCCAGGTGCTCATTGCCATAGAGCGGACCGAAGCCTGCGAAGGATGTCCCTCGACCACGATCTGCAAGTCCGACGGAAATAAAATGGTGATGAGAGCTAAAGACCCGATCGGCGCCGCGGTGGGGCAAAAAGTCAAAGTAGCCGTTGAGCCGGCCAATTTCCTTTATCCGGCTTTCTGGGTTTACGGTTTTCCGCTGCTGTCTCTGATCGGAGGAGGGGCTGTCGGACATCTGTTAGCACTGGGATTGTCATTCAACCGGCAAAGCCAGCTCTTTTCCGCGGTGGGAGCGGTTATTGGCGTGGCATTAAGCTTCGTGGTTGTTAAAAGATTTAATGCCCGCCTGGAAAAGGGATTGGAATATCTTCCTGTTGTGATCGAAATCGGATCCTGAATTGGCCAGGAGAACGGTTAAACGTTAGCGATGGGGGGATTCAGAATGATCTTCGCCGGAGTAGCCAGATAGCAGTCTGTCCCCACAAAAAAATACCCTCTCAGTTTAACCGTATCTTTATCCACCAGAGTGACATCGACAAGAACGACGCCATCTTTTTTTCTTTTCACTTTAACGTTATCAACTTTGATCACCAATTGATTTTCGTTATTATCGTTAACTACCATGACATTTTTAATCACCTGAACGATTTTTTTCCCATCTTTGTTATAGGTCGATGAATTAATCAAGAGCTGGTGGTTATTTCCAAGTTCAAAGCCGATCAGCGGCTCCTTATTGACGTAAAGCATTTCTGGACAGCCATCGTAAATTTTCTCTCCTATCATAAATTTATGATCAGACATTTATAAATCCCCTGTTCTCTATTCCTTCACCCGGAGTTTCGGTGTTCCCGAAACTTTTGGTTGAGCAGAATCATAGTGACTATTCATTAACGGTATCGAGGCACTTTCGGGTCGACCTTTGCTGACCAGGCCTCAATTCCGCCGGCAAGGTTGACAACGTTTTTAAATCCGCACCCCTGAAGGTATTTCATCGCTTTAAAGCTCCGGACTCCCATATGGCAGAGGCAGACGATATCAGCCTCTTTATCCAGTTCGTCTTTTCTTTTTTCGAGCTGGCCCAGCGGTATCAGGACAGATCCTTCGATTTTGGCGGTCTGATATTCCCAGGGTTCGCGCACATCCAGAATAACCATTTTCTGCCCTTCATCCATTCTTTTTTTAATCTCTTCCGGTCCGAGGTTGTCATTCCCCCCCAAAGCAGAAAACCGGCCAAAAAAATCTAACATAGATACTCCTGATCAACGGGTTTTTCTTATCATACATGACCCTTTTGATTGCAGTCAAACCCTCATTTATTATACCAGATCGATTTTATCGTGAGAAGAGAGATTAGACTCCATGGGCTGGACATAAAATCCATACAAGATTGTCCTTATTTGGAAAGAAGGGGAACCAGATAGGGCCATAAATTGGACGTTACAATTTTATACCCTTCCGCGGTAGGGTGGATTCCATCGCCCTGATTATATTTTTCCTGAGCGGCCGTTCCTTCAAGAAAAAATGGGATTAAAGGAACTTTATGTTCTTTAGCCAGCGAAAGGTAAATGTGATGAAAATCGTTTGAATATTCCGGTCCGTAATTCGGGGGGAGTTTCATCCCTGCCAGCACAATTTTAATCTTCTTTTTTTTTAACCGTGAGATCATCTGATCTAAATTGGAGCGGATTAAGGTCAAAGAGGTTCCCCGCAATCCGTCATTGGCGCCCAGCTCAAGAATCACGATGTCAGGTGTTTTACGGATGATGGCTTCTATCCGGGACAATCCGCCGGTGGTGGTGTCTCCGCTGATTCCCGCATTGACGACCCGATAAGAAAAATGTTCCTCTTTTAATTTTTCTCCAAGAAGCGCCGGGTAGGCTTCATCTGGCGCCACGCCATATCCTGCTGTCAGGCTGTCGCCAAAAGCAATAATCAATTTTGGCGAGCGATTTTCCACAGCCTCTGCAGGTTTTGTTAAAGATAAGACCATCATCGTTAAATAAAGAGTTAATAAAGCCTTCATAGAGATTCTCGTTTGTTTGTGTATGAATAATAGCATAAAATACCAATCTGGATTTTAATAACAATTGTTTTATCGGGACGAGACGATGATTATTGTAAAAGATCTTTCAATGAAGGTCAGAGTGGGGTCAAAAGAGCTGGCCATTTTAGATAAAATCAATCTGAATATCTCTAGAGGAGAGTTGATGGCCATTATGGGTCCCTCCGGCAGCGGAAAATCGACGCTATTGGGCCTGATTGCCGGTCTGGATTCTCCGACATCCGGGTCGATTCAACTCGACCAATATTTGCTGGACCGGCTCGGAGAGGATGAACTGACCCTGTTAAGAGGGAAACTGATCGGGTTTGTTTTTCAATCCTACCAGCTAATCCCCAATTTAACGGCTCTCGAAAATGTCTCGGTCCCCATGGAGCTGGCAGAAGAGAACTATGTCAAAGAGCGGGCTGTTTCTTTGCTATCGGAAGTCAGGTTAGCAGACAGAGCGGACCACTACCCGGTTCAATTGTCCGGAGGGGAACAGCAGAGAGTGGCGATTGCAAGGGCCTTTGCCACTCATCCTCCCATTATTCTGGCCGACGAACCAACCGGAAACCTCGACAGCGAAACTGGAGATAAAGTCATCGAGCTTCTCATTTCCCTGCATCGAAAATATCAGAATACCATGGTCTGGGTGACCCATGACCTGAATATTGCAAAAATGGCCGATAGTATTATTAAACTTCGCGATGGGAAAATCATTACCGTATGAACCTGAACAGTTTTACCTTTAAAATGGTTAGACGGGAAATGCTGACGTCATGGCGGCATTTTGGTTTCTTTCTCTTTTGTATCTCCCTTGGGGTAGGGAGCATAACCGGGGTAGGGGGGCTTTCTGATCAAATAGAAAACTCGGTCATGAAAGAGGCCAAAGGTCTGTTAGGAGGCGATATCGAAGTTGAATTGAACCACCCAATGAGTTCCAAAGGGTTGAAGTTGATCAACAGCCTGGAGGAGAGAAGAATCAAAAACACCCTTGTTTATGAGATGATCGCCATGGCCGGCAATTTCAATAACGTTTCCACCCAGCTGGTGGAGTTAAAAGGGGTGAAATCGGGATATCCTTTTTATGGGATATTGATACTAGATCCGCCCGGGGGAACCGATCCATTTTTAAAACCTGATCTGGCATGGGTCGAAGAATCGTTTTTGATCCGGCTGGGCTTAAAAACAGGCGAAAGGTTTAAGCTAGGGGAAGCAGAATTAACCATCGCGGGAGTCATTAAAAAAGAGCCTGACCGGATCACCGAATCCTTTAGTCTGGGGCCTCGTGTCATTATTTCTGAAGAGACGTTAAATCAAACCAAACTCATTCAACCAGGGAGCAGGGTCAGATACCGCTATCTTTTAAAGCTTCCATCGAGTCTCTCAAACCGGGAAGTTGTTTCAGAATTAAAAACGGCTCTTTCTGACGAACGGGCCACGATAGAATCCTTTTCCGAGGCTCAGCCGAGGCTTCGCCGCTTTTTGAACAATCTGACCATTTATCTCGGGTTCATCGGACTGATTTCTCTCTTTATCGGAGGGATAGGAGTGGGAAACAGTGTCCATGCCTATTTAAAAGAAAAGATGCTTACCATGGGCGTCTTAAAATGCCTTGGAGCCCCCTCCCGGACGCTCTTTACCATTTATTTTCTCCAGACGTATATTATGGGGGTAGTGGGGAGCGCGGCAGGCGCGGGCCTCGGGCTGGGGCTTCATTTTCTTTTTCAGGATATGTTAAAAACCATTGTTCCTCATAATACGCTCGCCTATTTTTTTCCGGTGACCGCTATTTTAAAAGGGATAATTGCCGGAATGCTGGTTGTTCTTTTATTTTCTCTATTCCCTTTATTAAGAATTAAATATATTAAACCGAATATGATTTTGAGAAGAGAAACGCAATCTCGTTCGACGGGGTTCAAGAACGCTTCTGACTGGATAATCGTCGGGGCGGTTGTTTTAGGGATTCTCTTATTTGTCTTCTGGCAGGCCGGTTCCTGGAGGGTGTGGGGAATGTTTATTGGTGTATTTATCTCAGCCGTGATATTACTGAAACTTTCAGCTCTGGTCATGTTAAAGGGAGTCAGACGGCTAAAACCGGCCTCTTTTTCAGTCCGGCATGGGATGGCGAACCTTAACCGTCCGGGACAATTTATTCAGTCGGTCATCTTTTCCATCGGCTTCGGAATGACCGTTATTTCGGCGATACTCGTTATTCGAGGGGGACTGGTACGGCAATTAACCGACAATATACCCAATCATGCGCCAACTTTCTTTTTTATTGATATTCAGAAAAATCAAAAAGAGCCTTTTGAGCGTTTATTGGCCGAGAAATATCAACAATGGCGTTTCCAAGACCATCATGAAATGGTCCCAATCGTCAGATCGCACCTTGATCAGGTGGGAAAAACCCGGGTGAAAGATTTAAAAAACAGCGATGCCTGGTATTATCAGAGAGAATATGTCTTAACCTCCCAAAAAGATCCCCCCTATGAGAACAAAATTATCCAGGGAACCTGGTGGGATCTGGAAACAGAATCAGCCCGGAATCAAATTTCAATCGAAGAAGATGTCGCAAAACATCTGGGAGCAGGGATCGGATCCGTGCTTGCCTTTGATATTCAGGGAACCCTGGTGCAGGGAACCGTTACCAGTATCCGGAGCGTCAACTGGGAAAATTTGCGAACCAATTTCTTTATTATTTTTTCTCCCGGTTCTTTTAAAGAGATTCCGATTTCTTATATTGCCACATCGGAATCAAAAGCGGATCAGGACCTCTCTCTTCAACATGAGGTCGTCGCCTCGTTTCCGAATGTGACGGTGATTAATATCCGGCATATCCTGGAAACCCTCAAAGAGATCATGGAAAACATTCTACTGGCGGTTCAGTTTATGGGCGCCTTTACGGTGATCGCGGGATTAATTGTTCTGGCCGGTTCGATGGCCGCCACCCGATATTTCAGGCTGAAAGAGGCAGTGATTCTGAAAATGCTCGGGGCTGTCCGGTCTAAAATTTTAAAAATCTTTGTGACAGAATATACGTTGCTCGGGGTGATTGCCGGAGTCATCGGAATCGTACTGGGGAATTTCCTGGCATGGATCTTTTTAAAATATATCATGGAGATCCAATGGAGATTTCCCTTTCTATCGATGGCAACTCTTTTTATCACAACGGTACTGCTGACTATTTTCATCAGTTTTTTCATGACCTACCGGATCATTGGCAAAAAGCCCCTTGCCATCCTCCGCCAAAACTAGCACTATCGCGAAATTACCCGAAATCGCCTTGACTGTTTAGCCGAAGTTTGATACCAATTAAGAAGATTATTGCCGGTGTAGCTCAGTGGTAGAGCAGCTGATTCGTAATCAGCAGGTCGGTGGTTCAATCCCACTCACCGGCTTCAAACCAATTTAAAATAAACCCTTCCCATACCGGCCTTGCCTATTAGGTTTCTTTTTTTATTTATTTTTTCTTTTTAAGAATGTTAATGAAATGGTCAATCGAAATAGCCGGCAAAGTCGTAAGTTTAACTGTTCCCCGTGAACCCAGATCCACAGAAACCCTGGCGATCGTATCGGTGTCGGGGGCTTCCAGAATATTGACGAAATCATAAATACCCAACGTCGCATACTGAGCAATAATTGTTACTCCCATCTTTTCAATTTCTTTATTCACCTCCTTGATTCGATCCGGTTTTGTTTTTAGGGTAATACTCCCTTCATCCGTTAAGGTGCTGAGCATAACGTAAATGGCCATAATGACCTCCCCAAAAGTCCGGTCGCCGGTTTCCCAGGCGAACCGGAAGGTTAACCATTGTTTAAAGCCTGAACTCTTTTACTTTAAGGATAAACGCCTGAAGGATGAAAATTCAAGGAATCTTTTCATTCTGACCCATTTCATTAACCGGAGGTTCCTCCTTACCTTCACTGTCATACCCAAATGATAATGTCCCCTTCTAGCAAAGTAGAAATGTCCCCATGCGTTAAGATATCCCTTTCTGTGAAAAGGGGGATACATGACGGGAAAGGACATGTTCGTAATGAATCAAAAGGAGCGGAGGAAGCTTC
>JBGPKT010000121.1:0-7174 GCA_041486115.1 Nitrospiria bacterium
ATCAATAAGCAACTTGTAAAAAGGGAGGAACACCTATGGCAATTACACGTAAAGCTTCTGCCGTGTGGCAGGGAAATTTAAAGGAAGGCAAAGGGACCGTATCGACTTCGAGCGGCGTTCTCAAAAACACGCAGTACTCTTTCGGAACCCGTTTTGAAAACGCTGCCGGAACGAATCCCGAAGAATTGATCGCCGCCGCGCATGCGGGCTGTTTTTCAATGGCTTTATCCGGACAGCTTGGAGAAGCCGGAATGACCGCTGAAAGCATTGATACCACGGCAACCCTGACCATGGAAAAACTCGATGCCGGGATGACCATCACCGCCATTCACTTAAATACCAGCGTCAAAATACCGGGTGCCGATAAGAGAAAATTTGAGACGGCTGCCAATAATGCAAAGGCCGGCTGCCCTATCTCCCGCCTTTTAAACACAAAAATCACGATGGACGCGCATCTGGTATCTTAACCCTTTTCATGGGTACAGGTTTCCTGGCCTTGCCGGAGGGGATCCCTTTAAAAGGGTTCCCCTTTTTTTTGGGTTGTATCCCGCTTAAAAATCCGATTCCGTAATCGATTGATTTCTCTTTATTGATCGGATAAAATCCCGAATATTCTATGAAAATCACCCTGAAAGAAACAAAAACATTTGATATCGACCGGCTCCGGGAGTTATATCAATATGCTCCGTGGGCGAAAGACCGGCACCTCAAAGATATCAAGAAAGCCCTTTTAAACTCAACTCTGGTCATCAGCGCCTGGGACAGAGACCTGCTGGTGGGGTTTGCCAGAGTGTTGTCCGATAAAGTGTTCCGCGCCACGCTCTGGGATGTCATCGTCCATCCGGATTATCAGGAACAGGGCGTCGGCTCCCTGATCGTAGAGAAAATCATTTCGCATTCCCTCTTTAAAACAGTAGACCGTTTCTGGTTAAATACCAAACACCCTCATTTCTATGAAAAGTTCGGCTTTGTGCAAAGCCACGAAGGAATGGTACTGGAAAGGAAGAGAAGCTAAGAGGAATGCTTGTCGATTTGATACTTCAGCAACCTGTATCTGAAAGAACGGAAATTCAGATTAAGGAGTTTGGCCGCTTCGGTTTTTACCCAGCGCGTTTTTTCCAGCGCTTTAATTAAAATATCTTTTTCTATTTCTTCAATATATTTTTCGAGATCCAGCCCTGAAGCCGGCAATTCTCTTATTTTAAGGGAGTCTTTTAATGGAAGGGGCCGGGTGCAGGACGACACGTCTTCTTTGCTGATCTTCTGATTGGCAGATAGTGAAATAACCCGCTCGATCATATTTTCCAGTTCTCTCACGTTCCCCTTCCATTCCTGTTCCATCAATAAACTCATCGCATCGGGATCTACCCCCTGAATCTCTTTATGAAGCGTTTTATTGAATTTCTTCAAAAAATGTTCCACCAGAAAAGGAATATCTTCCGTCCGTTCCCTGAGAGGCGGAAGAAAAACGGGAATGACATCCAGCCGGTAATAGAGGTCTTCCCTGAACGCGTTTTCGGAAACGGCCTTGACCAGATCCTTGTTCGTTGCCGCGACGATCCTGACATCGACTTTGATGTCTTTTACACCTCCGATTCTCCTGAATTCCCGTTCCTGGAGTACCCGCAATAGCTTGACTTGGATGGCGGGAGACGTATCCCCGATTTCATCAAGAAATAATGTTCCGCCGTCGGCCACTTCGAATAATCCCTGTTTGTTCATGACCGCTCCGGTAAAGGAACCCTTCATATGACCGAAGAGTTCACTTTCCAGCAGATTTTCAGGAAGCGCGCTGCAATTAATAGTAATAAAGGGGTTCTGCCGCCTCGGGGAGCGGTCGTGAATGTTCCGGGCGATAAGTTCTTTTCCGGTTCCGCTCTCTCCGGTAATGAGAATATTGCTGGAGCTGTCGGCAATCTTTCCGACCAGTTCGAGAACTTTTTGAAGGGAACCGCTCTTTCCAATGATGTCGCGGGGGGGAACCAGTTCGCTTAACTCATGGCGAAGCTGGCTATTTTCTTTTCGAAGCCTCTGCTTCTCCAGCGCATTGGAGATAATCACCTTGACTTCGTCAATTTTAAACGGCTTGGTGAGATAATTATACGCTCCCTGTTTCATCGCCTCAATGGCGGTCTCAGCGGTGGCGAAGGCGGTAATCATGACCACAATGGTATCGGGAGAGGTATCTTTTACCCCCTTTAAGACTTCCAGACCGCCCGATTTAGGCATTTTAATATCAGTAATCACCAGATCAAAAATATCATTCTCGATCAGCCGGAGCGCTTCTTCCCCGTCGGAGGCCGTGGTTACATGATACCCTTCCTTGGACAGGACAATCTCAAGGAATCCCCGCATGCTCTTTTCATCATCGACGACGAGTATTTTAGCCAACAGTCGACTCCCTCTGGATGGTCATGTTTAAAGCTCCCGCTTCTTTCTCATCAGCCGGAAATGTCAATTTGAATTGAGCTCCCTGGCCCGGGCGGCTATGGACTTTGATTTTACCGCCATGTTCCTCGACAATACGATGAACGATCGACAGGCCTAATCCCGTCCCCTGCTCTTTGGTGGAATAAAAGGGGTTAAAGATCTTTCCAATCGCGTCCGGTGGAATGCCGGAGCCGCTATCTTCAAACAAAAGGCGCCATTCAGAGGAACCCTTCGCGGGAGAGGACCATTTACCGGAAATTTTTAATAGGCCGCCCTGGGGCATCGCCTCGCAGGCATTGATTGATAAATTCCAAAAGACCTGTTTCATGAGGTCCTGATCGAAAGAAACCGGCCTCTGAAACTGATCGATGTCCAATTGAATATTGATTCCTTCCGGAATGGCAGCCGAATTTTTAAAAAGAAAAATTTCCTCTTCGAGAAAAGTTTTTAAAAGGGTCTCTTTTTTTTGAAGAGGCCTGGGACGGGCATAATTTAAAAAATCGCCGATTAAATGGTTCAACCGTTCCGCCTCGTTCAGAGCGATTTGCATTAATTTCTGCTGATGATCTTTTAAGGTCAGCTCCTGGCTTAACATTTCCATCGACCCGCTTAGAGAAGCCAGCGGGTTGCGGATCTCATGGGCAATCCCCGCGGCCATTTCGCCCAGGTGAGCCAGCCGTTCCTTTATTTTCACCGTTTCTTCCATGTCCTTTATTTTGGTCAGGTCCTGAAAGGTCCCCACAAACCCCTTTTTCTTCCCTTCGTCGTCTTTTAGAATGGAAAGGGTCATTCCGATCAACAGGCGGCCGCCATCTTTTTTTTGCCCTTCCTGATCAAACCGAAGGCTGATCAATCCTTCTTCCAATTCAATCGGATTGACCGGAACACTTTCCCAGCCGAACATTTTCCACCATTTCTTTCCAAGGGTTTCAGCCCCTTCATATCCAGTGATTAATTCAGCCGCATGATTAAACGACAGGATTTCTCCTTCCAGGTTTGCGGTCAGCAATCCGCTTCCCATGCTCCTGACCACATTTTCATGAAATGCCCTGAACGCCAATAATCCCCTGTCGCTCTCGTCAAGCGCTTTCTGGGTATGCCTTAATTTATCTGCGAGCATTCCGCTGAGAATGGCCACGGTAAAGAAAACAACCAGATAGAGGAAAAATGAATAGAAAATCTCCGCTTCGCTTATCCGGGTGGGAGCGATATAACCAAACCATCCCCATTGAAAAAACTCAAGGTCGACAATCGTTCCGTAAAAAATAAATGCCGCCGATGCGATGAATATTCCGCCCGTACGGTTTAACAGCAGCGATCCAGAAATAATTGAAATGATATAAAGAAAAGAGAAGGGGCTTTCAACCGATCCGGTTACCGTCACCAGGACGGTTTCAATCAACACATCGATCAGAAGCTGCCCGATCGAAAACATCAGAAGATTTTTAATTTTATTTAATAAGAAAGCATAGAAGAGGGTTAAAACATAGATGCTCCCCAGCAGAACAGCTGGAATATATAATGAAGAGAGAGGGCTGGGCCTGCCAATCTGGGACAGGAGCAATACTCCCAGAAGAAGCGTCATCAGGGCGGCTCGAAGAATAATCAGCCACTTCAGTCTTCCTCTCAGATCGGCTTCTACAATATGCAGTTTGCCTTCTTTTTCATCAGCGTTCATAAAATAACAGTTTCTTACCAGACGGCTGATTAACCAACAATAGACGCCATCTTAAAGATCGGCAGATACATCGCGATCACGATGAACCCTATAGATATCCCTAAAAATACCATCAGGGCCGGTTCCATCAAAGAGGTCAGGGCAGTCACCGCCGCGTCGACTTCATCATCATAAAAATCGGCAATTTTCTCCAGCATCGCGTCTAACGCGCCCGTTTGCTCGCCGACCCCGATCATCTGCACCACCATGGGAGGAAACACATTGGTCTTTTTCAGAGGTTCCGCAATGGTTTTCCCTTCGCTGATGCTCTGTTTGACCGAGAGAAGCGCTTCTTCCACGACTTTATTCCCCGCGGTTTTTGCAACAATGCCCAAACCGTCCAGAATCGGCACCCCTGATGTGATCAATGTCCCCAGTGTCCGGGTAAAATTGGCCACCGCGGCTTTCCGGATTAAATCGCCGACCACCGGTAGTTTTAGAAGATAAGTGTCAACGAGTTTTCTCCCCACGGGAGTATTATAAAATTTTTTAAAACCCATGAAGCAGGCGATCACAGCCACAACGATTAAAATGATATAATGTTGCATGAAATTGCTGGCGCCGATCACCATGACCGTTGGGAGCGGGAGCTCTCCGCCAAAATCAGTAAACATCTTGGCGAACGTGGGAATCACCCAGACCATCAAAACGGTGATAACGAGAACGGCAATACTGACGATGACTCCAGGATAAACCATGGCCGATTTAATCTGCTTTTGGAGCTTCATCGACTTTTCCATATGTTTTGAGAGGCGGTTTAAAATGGTATCGAGTATACCTCCCGCCTCGCCGGCGGCGACCATATTGGCATAAAGTTCGTCGAATATTTTGGGATGTTTTCTTAAGGAATCGGCATAAGTCGCGCCCCCTTCGACGTCCTGGCGGATCGTGATCAGGGTTTTTTGCAGCAATTTATTTTCACATTGTGTCGAAAGAATTTCCAGGCACTGGACCAGCGGCAGGCCCGCGTCAATCATGGTCGAAAACTGACGGGTAAAAATCACAATATCTTTTCCGCTGACGCTCCCGCCCCCAAATCCGGGGATCTTAAACGCCGGCGATTTTTGGTTAACGGAGGTCACCAGGATATTCTGCTTCCGCAAAAGACCAATCACTTCATCTTTGTTTCCTGCGGCGATTTCGCCTTTTTGGATACCGCCCTGCTTCGATCTGCCTGTCCATACAAATGTTGCCATAACCACTCCCTCGTTTTACCTACACATTTGCGAGTTTTCCTTCTCTTATCCCTCCGGGAGGGACCATCCCCCCCCTGTTGAACATCGCCGTCAGCTCTTCCGGAAGGCTTGACCGCTGCAAGGCAGCTTCTTTGGAAATGAATTTTTTAACCACCAGTTCATACAGAGATTGATTCATCGTCTGCATGCCATATTTTCCCTGGCCGGTCTGCATGGTCGAATAAACCTGATGAACTTTATCCTCCCGGATCAAATTACGGATAGCTGGATTGGGAATCATAATTTCCAGCGCAAGACATCGTCCTCCCCCCGATTTTTCTATCAACTGCTGGGAAATGACTCCCTCAAGAACAAAGGAGAGCTGAGCCCTCACCTGGGGCTGCTGCCCGGGAGGGAAGACATCAATAATACGGTTCATCGTCTGCACGCAGGAGTTGGTATGAAGCGTACCCAGGGTCAAATGACCCGTTTCTGCAATCGTCAGGGCCGCTTCCATCGTTTCGAGGTCGCGCATTTCACCCACCAGAACGACATCCGGGTCCTGTCTTAAAATGTATTTAAGCGCCGTTTTAAAGGACTTTGTATCCATTTTCACTTCACGCTGATTGACCACCGATTTTTTATGGCTGTGGACATATTCAATCGGGTCTTCTATGGTGATGATATGGTAATGTTTTTCACTGTTCATTTTGTCTACCATGGCGGCCAATGTCGAAGACTTGCCGCTTCCGGTCTGCCCCGTCACCAGAATCAGTCCCCTCGGCCTTTCAGACAAATCCTTGACCACTTTGGGTAGTCCGAGTTCTTCAAAGGTTTTGATTTTAAAAGGGATCGTTCGGATGGCTGCGGCGACGCAACCTCTTTGCATAAACACATTGACCCGGAAACGGCTCAATCCCGCCAGGCCAAACGCAAAATCAAGATCATTT
Organism: Nitrospiria bacterium; assembly: GCA_041486115.1. GTDB lineage: Bacteria > Nitrospirota > Nitrospiria > JACQBW01 > JACQBW01 > JACQBY01. Next base: position 6,273 of record JBGPKT010000121.1, read on the forward strand.
TCTTCTTCAAAAGTATGTTTCTGCGCATCGGTTAAAATACTGTAGACGAGCTGTTTGGTATCTTGAGGCGTCAGAGGAGGAAGGTTCATCGGCACCATGGAGCCATCGATCCGCATCTGCGGCGGGGTGCCTGTCGTAATATGCAAGTCTGACCCTTTTTTATCCAGTAAAGTCTGCAACAACTGCTGTAAATTTGCCATGTATAGAGTCCTCTCCTGATTTCAAATCTAGTCGCTAAAAGTTGATTCTGTGACTTCTTCGACAGAAGTCAGCCCGCCCTTGATTTTTTCAAGACCGCTCATTCTTAATGTCTTCATTCCCAGAGTAATCGCCTTTTTTTTAATTTCGGTCGCATTGGCCCCCTCTAAAATCAAGGCTTTAATTTCTTCGCCGATCGGTAGAACCTCATAGAGTCCAAGCCGCCCCTTATATCCGTTATTGTTGCATGTCGGGCATCCTTTCCCCTTATAGGTGACTATGGAGGAATGCGCATCTTCCTTAGAAAATCCTATCGACATCAGCGTTTCCGGCGGAATTTTCTCCACTTCTTTACATTGCGGACACAATCTCCTGACCAGACGCTGGGCGAGGATCAAGACGCATGAAGAGGCTACCATAAAGGGTTCTATCCCCATGTTTAACAAACGGTTGATGGTTCCCGGAGCATCGTTGGTATGAAGCGTGCTAAGAACCAGGTGCCCCGTCAACGCCGCTTTAACGGCGATTTCCGCGGTTTCAAAATCGCGGATTTCCCCCACCATCACCACATCGGGATCCTGCCGGAGGAACGACCTGAGGGCCGCTGCAAAATTCAACCCGATATCTTCTTTCATCTGAACCTGGTTAATTCCTTCCAGGTTATACTCGACCGGGTCCTCGGCGGTCATGATATTCATATCGAT
>JBGPKT010000122.1:0-6942 GCA_041486115.1 Nitrospiria bacterium
GGAGTGACAGCTCTTGCAGTCTTGACCGCTTAAATTGCTATGCACCACATCATTCTTTGGCGACATGCCAGAACTCCCAACCTTATGACAGGAGGAGCAGAGCTGTCCGGTGAGCGTTGAGTGATTAAAGACCGCATTGTCAAAAGTGGTTGTTCCGGCATGGCAGAGATTACACTCCTGCGTCGTGGCCATACGAGTCGAAGGTTTTGCCACGGCTCCAACCGAATTTCCGACATAGTGACAGGTTGAACAGGAGGCGACGATCCCGGTGTGGTTCATCGTCACCGTCGTGAAGGTCGATGTGCTAGAGTGACAGCTCTTGCAGTCCTGACCGTTTAGATTCCTATGCGCGGTATCGCTTTTTGGAGGTAATCCTGATCCACCCACTTTATGGCAGGAGGAGCAGAGTTGACCCGCCAGGTTCAAATGATTAAATCCGGCTGGGACCCAAGCGGTGGTCTTGTGACAAGTATCACATTGACTCTTTGTATTGACATGATTTGAGGGTTTACCAGTTGCTTTTTGTCCATTATGACAAATCGAACATTGTCCTGAAGTAGAAGAATCGTGAGTAAAAGCAGTAGGAAGCCAGCTGATTTGGCTATGACAGAGTGAACATGCCTGGGTGCTCATCAAATGCCCCTTCGGTTTCCCATAGGAAAATTGGCCGTTATGGCAATTTTCACAGGTCCGGGGAGTCCCTTGATATCTTCCTCCGAAATGGCATTGTTTGCACTCCAAACCCCTATGGGCCCCTAAAAGTTGAAAGGAAGTTGAATCATGATTAAAATTTGGACGCGGACTGCTCTGAGCGACTCTGATACCTTTTTCAGGTTCCCGGCCGCCTGCCGTTGAATAAACAGAGAGGCCAAATAAAGAAATGAAAAAGAGGAGGGAAACCAGAATTTTATAACTAAAGTATTTGTTTTTGACCTTTAACTTTTTAAGCAATGGAATTCTCCCCTGATAATCCAACTTAGGCCTTAACATAACTCATGATTTAAAGTCATCAAGAGGGGATAACTACGCAATAATAATGCCTAAAAAAAAGTAATATATATTGTGGTATTTTTATTTTATATCTCTATATATTGTGGTTTTTAACCTGGAAAGAGATGATTTTTAGGCAGGGGAATGTTCAGAAAACTGGCAAATTGCCGGTATTTTATTTGGCATTAAATCTGGAATTCTTCTGGTGGATTAAGCGGTTCCGAATTTCATTTCTACCTGCACCCCGATATTCTTTAAAAACTCTGTCGGCAAAACGCCTCCCGCGCAGACGATGACCGTATCATTTTTAAGCTCCATGAGCTTGCCGCCAGCTTCCAAAACTACCATGTCCAGGTTGACCTCTTTGACGTTAGAATTCAATACCGTTTGCACCCGGTTGGCGGCCTCAGCCTCCTTCAACCGTTGCAGATTCTTCTGTTTTGCTCGTAAAAAGGCATCACCGCGGTAGGAAAGGGTAACGGTTGCACCTACTTCAGCGGCAACAGCACAAGCCGCTTCCAGGGCCACATCTCCTCCGCCGACGACCAGCACTTTCTGCCGGCGATATTGCTCCGGATCAATCAGACGGTAAACCACTTTACCCAAATCCTCCCCTTGAACCCCCAGCTTGCGCGGCGTCCCCCCCCGGCCTAGCGCGAGTAGAACAGCGCGGGTTTCATAGGATCCCCGGGAGGTTTTGACGATAAAACCCTGATTCGTCTTCTGAATCTCTTCCATCCGCTCGTTATACCGGATTTGCACGCCTGTCTTCTTTTCTACCTCCTTCATGAAGCCAAGGAGCTTTTCTTTGCCAATCTCGCCGAATTTGATCTCTCCCACCAGCGGGAGTTTGGCAGGCTGGGTCATGACGATCTTTCCTCTGGGAAAATGGGCGACTCTTCCCCCTAAGCTCTCCTGCTCGATCGTAACATACCGCAATTTGTGCTGGAGGGAGGCCAGAGAAGCGGAGAATCCGGCAGGCCCGGCTCCGACAATGACCAGATCGAGAGGCGTTCCGGTGGGCTTAAGCTTTCTAATCGATTCAACCGCCTGGCGCCCCTGCTCAACCGCGTTGCGGATGAGACCCATTCCGCCCAGCTCACCGGCAATATAAATACCCGGAACATTGGTCTCGAAGTCGGGTTTGACATGAGGAATGTCGACCCCTCTCTTTTCTGTTCCAAAGACCAGCGTAATCGCTTGCACCGGACAGGCCCTGAAACACTCGCCATGACCGATGCAGTGTGTGGGATTTATCAGAGCGGCCTTTCCTTTGATCAGGCCCAAGACGTCTCCCTCCGGACAGGCGGTGACACACCCTCCCGACCCGATGCAAATGTCTGGATCGATAACCGGATGGAGCGACTGGGGTTCGGTAAGTCCCTCTGCCCTGGCCGATTCAAGTTTCTTAAGGTTCTTCAGGTCGGTCTTTCGGCCAATAAAAAACTGGAGCGTCCAGATGACGGCAAGAAAAATAGCAATAATTGGCCATACAACGGTCATGTCATTCATTTCCTCAGGTTATTTCTATGGCTATATCCTAGCTGACTTCGGGAAGACCGTCAACTTAAGGAGAAATCCATTTTCATCAGAAGACGACATGGCCAGACTTTTGAAGAAGGAGCAATTGGTCTATCAGGGCTTTCATGTCTGGATGAAGGGGGGCAGTAAAAGAGAGGCGTACTTTTGTTCGGGGATGATCAAACTGGATGGATGATGCATGGAGCATCTGCCTCTCCGCTTTGATCAATGCATTTCGACCCTGTTTTCCTCCGTAGGTTTTGTCTCCGACCACCGGATGACCGATGGAGGCCATATGTACCCGGATCTGATGCGTCCGGCCGGTCTTTGGCTTGACTTCGATAAGAGAAATGGCGCTTTCTCCGTCCGATGGGAGTTGAAAACGTTTTAAAACCGAATAATGCGAAAGGGCTTCTTTTGGTTTTTGGGTATTGGATGAAATCTTTTTCCGGTCTTTTTGATCCCGGCCGATTGAAAGTTCGACCTTTCCCTGATTGAGTTTGACCTTTCCCCAGACCAGAGCGAGATAGGTTTTTTCAATGGTTTTCGCTTTGAATTGCTTCATCAGGGCGGTGAGGACCCCCTCTGATTTGGCGACCACCACAACCCCCGAAGTTTCCTTGTCGAGACGGTGAACCAACCCCGGCCGCTCTCGCCCCCCGATTCCTTTGAGGTCATGGATATGGTAAAGGAGCGCATGGACAAGGGTTCCCGTATAGTTGCCCGGCGCCGGGTGCATCACCCGGCCCGCCTCCTTGTTTAAAATGATCAGGTCTTCGTCCTGATATAAAATCTCCAGCGGGAGATTTTCCGGCTCTATTTTTAACGGCCGGACGGGAGGAATGACAAGACGGATCCGGTCGCCTTTGCGGATTTTGTATCCGGGTTTTACCACTTTCTCATTAACGGTGACCTGCCGTTCATCCATTAAATTCTGAATGCGGGTTCGGGAAAGGGGTATTCCCCGTTTAATCAGATAAAGGTCGATCCGGAGGCCTGAACTGTTGACCGGAACGGAAAATTCCAGGAATTGCGGGGGATCTTTTAAAGACCCGGGAGGACTATTTGAATCGGGCACGCTTAAAATGTCGCTTCACTCTCTTTGTTACTTTTTTTTAAAAACAACTGGAGAAGGATCAACGATATCCCGACGGTGATCGCTGAGTCGGCGATATTAAATATCCACCAGTGATGCGGGCCGATATAAAAATCGAGGAAATCGATCACCTCTCCCATTCGAAGACGGTCGAGAAAATTTCCGGTGGCCCCTCCAAAAATGAGAGAAATCGCGGCCAGAGAGAGCGTGTCCCCGGAAGGAGTTTTCATAAAAACATAGCCGAGGAATAAAAGCGCCGAACAGGAGATCAAAATAAAAAAGACCGCTCTGAACTGGCCGTTCTGTTCGGCTAAAAAACCAAAAGCCGCCCCCGGGTTCCGGGTATAGGTCAGGCTGAAAAAGTGTTGAATGACCACCATGGATTCGTATAAATCGAAAGACCTGGCGATATACGCTTTGGTCAGCTGGTCCATGACAACAACCAGCGCGATAAGCGCCATCAGGGCCATATACACTTTGGCCGATTTCTTATAACGCTCTGCCAACACCTTTCCTATCTACCCTTTTTCTATGGTTGAAATTACGGGGACGCACCGTCCGCACAAAGAGGGATGTTCCGGGTCTTTTCCAACCTGTTCGCTGTAATTCCAGCACCGGTCGCATTTTGTCCCCCTGGCCTTGGAAATCTGAACAGACATCCGCCCGAGAGGGGTCTCCTTTGCGTCTTCACGGACCCCGTCCGATACCGCGACCTGGGAAACGATAAAAATCATCGGCAGGTCCTTTTCCGCCTTTTTGAGAGACCGGTATAAATCTCCGGTTACCCCCAGATCGACGGCCGCTTCAAGGGAAGAACCGATCTGTTTTACCGCCCTGGCATTTTCAAGAAATCTGGAGACTTCCCCCCGCACCTGAATGAGCGTCTCCCACCGGCTGGCGAGATCGATATCTATGTCTGACTCTTTCTCCGCCGGAAAATCGGTCAACAGCACGCTCTTCTCGCTCTTTAAGTTTTCGGGGAGATAGGCCCAGATCTCTTCTGCCGTAAAAGAGAGAATTGGGGCCATCATCTGAGCCAGAGTCACCACAATTTCGGACATCACCTGCCGGGCCGCCCGCCTGTCCCGGGAGCTTTTCGAAAAGGTATAAAGCCGGTCTTTGAGGATATCGAGATAAAAAGAACTCATATCGACGGCGCAAAAATTATTGATCAGATGGAAAACCATGTGGAATTCATACTCTCCGTAAGCTTTTCTGACCTTTCTGATCAAAAGATGAAGCCGGTGGAGCGCCCACCGGTCGATTTCCCACAGATCGACCCGGGGAATTTCTTTTTGTACGGTATCATATTCATGGAGATTCCCGAGCAAAAACCGGCAAGTGTTTCTTATTTTTCGATAGGCTTCCGACAGCTGATTGATAATCTGGGACGAAATCCTGATATCGTCCCGGTAATCCTCCGCGGCGACCCAGAGCCGTAATATTTCCGCCCCGTACTGCTTGATGATTTCCTGGGGAGCAACGACATTCCCCGCCGATTTGGACATTTTTTTTCCGGAACCATCCACCGTAAACCCATGGGTCAGGACCGACCTGTAGGGCGGTTCTCCCTCGACTCCCACGCCGGTCAGCAGAGAACTGTGAAACCATCCGCGGTGCTGGTCGCTCCCCTCCAGATAGAGGTCGGCGGGCCATTTTAACTCCTCGCGCGCCCTCAGAACCGCGGCATGGCTGACGCCAGAATCAAACCAGACATCGAGAATATCCATTTCCCGTCCGAATTTTCGGCCCTTGCAGACCTCGCAGGCGGCATCTTTTGGAAGGAGTTCTTCCGTATTCCGGCTAAACCAGATATCGGCCCCTTCTTTTTCCATTAAATCCGCCACATGATCCACCCAGTGCGAGTTCAGAACGACGTGCTTGCAATCGAGACAATGGAACAGGGCGATGGGAACTCCCCATACCCGCTGTCTTGATATGCACCAGTCCGGCCTGGCCTCAACCATCCCGTAGATCCGGTCGCGTCCCCACTTCGGAATCCATTGGACTTTGTCGATCCATTCAAGCGCCCTTTTTCTCAGGCTGTTGATTTCCATCGAAATAAACCACTGTTCGGTCGCCCGGAAGATCACTTTGTTTTTACATCGCCAGCAATGGGGATAAGAGTGGGTGATCCCCTCTTCTTTGAGCAGAGCCCCTTTTTCGCGGAGCATCGCCACGATGGCGGGATTGGCCGCAAAGACTTTCATCCCCTGATATTCCGGGACTTCGCCGGTAAACTCCCCTTTTTCGTTGACAGGCGTATAAATTTCCAATCCATATTTTAACCCCATAGCATAGTCTTCCTGTCCATGGCCGGGGGCCGTATGAACAACACCCGTTCCCTGGTCCAAGGTCACATGGTCGCCGGTGATCAAAGGGGATTTTCGTGCGATAAAGGGGTGTTTCGAGGTCATCCCTTCGAGATCTTTTCCCAGGAAATAGCCTTTCCGGATTTTAAAATCGGAAATTCCAAAAGCCTCCATGCAGGCGTCAATTCTCTTTTCCGCAAGAATGAGAATTTCCCCGCCGGCTTCGACCTCCTTATAACGGTAATCGGGGTGAAGGCAGAGAGCAATATTGGCCGGAAGCGTCCAGGGAGTCGTGGTCCAGATAACTATATATCGCTTGAGATGAGGATCGTCCCATTTTTTTTCAAAGGAAGCGGGGAGGTCTCCCAGTTCAAATTTGACATAGACGGAAGAAGAATTTTCATCCTGATATTCCACTTCGGCTTCCGCCAGAGCGGTTTCACAATAGATACACCAGAGGACCGGCTTTTTTCCTTTATAAACTCCCCCTTTTTCGATAAACTTTCCGAGCTCTTTCAAGATGGCGGCTTCATATTTAAAATCCATCGTCAGATAAGGGGCTTTCCAGTCCCCCAGGACCCCCAGGCGCATGAACTCTTCTTTTTGAATTTGAATGAATTTATCGGCGTACTGCCGGCAGAGCTGGCGGATTTCAGAAGCGGATAATTCTTTTTTTTTGGGGCCGAGTTCCTTTAAAACCTGATGCTCAATCGGCAAGCCATGGCAGTCCCATCCCGGAACGAAAGGGGCATGGAACCCGTCCATCATCTTAAATTTCACAATCATGTCTTTTAAAATTTTATTTAAAGCATGTCCGATATGAATATGGCCGTTGGCATAAGGGGGGCCGTCATGAAGGATAAACGAGGGGCTTCCTTTTCTTTTCTGGAGCATTTGATGATAAAGCCCTTCCCGTTCCCAAAAAAGAAGCGTTTCAGGCTCTTTTTGGGTCAGACTGGCTTTCATGGGAAACTGAGTTTGAGGGAGGTTAAGCGTCTCTTTGTAGTTCATGAAGACGAAATA
>JBGPKT010000123.1:0-6823 GCA_041486115.1 Nitrospiria bacterium
ATCAGAATAAAGGGCCTGCGGGCTTCCTGAAACCGGTGGAGTCCATGAAAAAACGAAATGGGGCGCCCGGTCAGAGAAAAGACCTCGAGGGCGCGGATCATTTTAAGGTGATCATTCGGATGAATCTTTGCGGCCGAAACAGGATCGATTTCGGTTAATCTCCGGTAGAGGGAGCCTTTCGAAGCCTCTTCCTCTTCCCGAAACCGGGCCCTTAATGGAGGATCGGCGGGGGGGCCGTCCCACAGTCCGTAAAGGGCCGCTTTGATATAAAGCCCTGTCCCTCCGACCATGATGATCGGCCGTGAAAGTTCCTTCTGGTCGAGGCGGACCAGAAGCGAAGAGGCTTCTCTTTTATAATCCCCCGCATTGAACGATTGATCCGGATTCACCAGATTGATCAGGTGATGCGGCACTTTTTTGAGATCGGATTCCGAGGGCTTATCCGTCCCGATATTCATCTCCCGGTAAATGAGCCGGGAATCGGCGCTGATGATTTCTGTTTCCAGTTCAAGCGCAAGTTCCATCGCCAGACGGCTTTTGCCGGTAGCGGTCGGACCGGCAATCACAATGAAAGGCCTCTCTTTTAAATTCTGCAAAACATCCCTTCCAGCTCTTTTAAACTCAGCCGTTTGGTAATCGGCCTCCCGTGCGGGCAAGTCAGCGGAATGTTTAATTGCAGCAGGTCGCTGTATAGAGCCGATATTTCGTTCGGTCCCATCGATTGTCCCGCCTTCACCGCGGCATGGCAGGCCAGAGTGGCCACGATTTTATCAAGCCTTTCCTTTTTTGAAAAAACCTTCCCGAATAGCCGGACCTCTTCAACCAGGTCGGCAAACAGGGAAGCGAGTCCGGCCCGGCTTAAAAATCCGGGAACGGATCGGACCCGTATCGTTCTTTCTCCAAAAACATCAAACTCAAAACCAAGCTCATGAAAATCTTTTTCATATTCCTGCAGGACCACCCTGTCGTCAGCGGTAAATTCAAGCTGCTGAGGGATCAAAAGAGGCTGGGCCGGAATCGTCTCCCGGGAATGCTGGCCGAGAAACCGTTCAAATAAAACCCTCTCATGGGCCGCATGCTGGTCGATAATTTGAAGTTCTTCTCCGGACTGAACCAGCAAGAACATGGAATGGAACTGTCCCAATACTTGATAAAATGGCTTTTCCGCATCCCTGGAGCCTTTAAAAAAATCGGACGTCTCCGTCCGGCCCCTCATTTCTTCCTGCTGGCCGGAATTCAGATATTGCTGGATCGCTTCCCTGACTTTATATTGAACTCTGCTTTCCCCGCCGAGGCGGAATCCGGTCTCCCCTTCCGCTGTCGAACCGGCCGTTTGGCCGGCGGGAGAGGATCGGCCCAGAGTCTCTTTCACTTTCCGATAGATTTTTTGATGGACCATCGAGGAATCGGAAAACCTGACCTCTTTTTTTGAGGGATGGACATTGACATCCACTCTCGAAGGATCGATCCCGAGCAAGAAAATAAAAACCGGATGCTGTCCCTTCATTAAATGGGTCGAATACGCTTCATAAATCGCATGGCTGACCAAAGGATTTTTGATCGGCCTTCCGTTGATAAACAATTCCTGATAAGACCGCGTTCCCTGCGAATGAGGAGGCATGGAGATAAAACCTTCGATCCCGAACAGCGGATCATCCTCTTTTTCGAGGGGCGCCAACTGATCGAGCAGGCCGGAACCGTAAATCTGATAAACCCGATCCCTCAACGTTTCAACAGCCGGATAACCGAAAATCTTTTTGTCGTGGTGGAAAAGTTCAAAGCGAATATGCCTGTGAGCAAGGGCCAGTTGATTGACCGTCGCCGTAATGGCGGCCAGCTCCGTCGAGGCCGACCGTAAAAACTTTTTTCTTGCGGGAAAATTATCAAAAAGAGCGGAAATAGAGATCTCCGTTCCCGTTCCCCTTCCCACTTCTTTTTGATGAGTGACTTTTCCCTCTTCCAGTGTCAGTTCGATCCCGGGTCCCTCTTTCGATTTTGTAGTGAGATGCACCCGGGAAACGCCCGAAATGCTTGGCAGGGCTTCCCCTCTGAACCCGAGGGTCAAAATATGCTCCAGATCGGATTCACTCGACAATTTGCTTGTGGCATGGCGTTCAAAAGCAATCAGGGCGTCTTGAGGGGCCATTCCTTCGCCATTATCCGAAACGGAGATCCCCTTTTTTCCGCCATCCGCCAGCCGGATTATAATTTCGGTGCTTCTGGCATCGATGGCATTGTCCACCAGCTCTTTGACCACGGAAGCCGGACGTTCAACCACCTCGCCGGCCGCAATCCGGGTAATCAAAAAGTCAGGAAGAATTTTAATTTTTGAAGTCATCATGGACGGGCCTTGCTCATTTGACCGAGGAGAACTTCTCTTTCGCCAGTCTCGCTTCGTCGGACCGGGGGAAAAGTTCGATCACTTTTTTTAAATACGATTTGCCTCTTAATTTCTCTCCCAATTCAAGATAAGCGTATCCTTCTTTCAAGATAGAACTCGGCGTTTTATCATGCTTCGGGTAGTCTCTGGCCACTTTATCAAAATTTTCGACCGCTTTTAAGTACTCTTTCTTGCTGTAATTACTTTCTCCCATCCAGTAATAGGCATTGGGAATCAGGGCTGACGCCGGAAACTGCTGGGTAAAGTTTTGAAACCCGATCAGCGCCAGATCGTAGTTTCCTTTCACAAAATCATTGTACGCCTGATTGTAAGCGTCCTGCGGCATCAGCGAAGAAGTTCCCTGGCCGGGGAGAATTACCTTTCCCTGTTCTGCGGAACCCTGCGGCGGAGAGGCCTGGGCATTCTGGCCCGACTTTTCCAGAGAGGCCATCCGGTTTTCTAAATTTCCCAGCCTTGAATTCTGATCTTGCATCCGGAGCGTCTGTTCCTCCATTTTCTGAGCGAGGTCGCCAATCGAATGGTTATTTTCCTCAAGCCTTCCCTGAATGGTCTGTAAATCTACCGCCATCTGATCGACTTTGAGAAACGCGTTACCCTGATCATTGCTGGTCGATTGCGTCCGTTCTTTGCTGACCCGGTCAGTCGCGTCGGTCTTCAGGGTCATCTGGGCCATTTTGTCTTTAATCTGGTCTATTTCCAGGTGAAGATCGGTCAGATCGGACTGAAAGGCGCACCCCGTCATCGCCAGATAAACCGAACCCGTCAAAAATAATTTTATAAAATGAGTCTCTGTTCTTATCATTCCAGTTCTCCCCAATAGGCTCACAAAGATAATACCTTCATTCGTGCTTATGATTAGCAGGGTATTGAAAAACCCGTGCAGTGTCATTTAGATACAAGATTGCTTCGCTTCGCTCGCAATGACGGCAAAAAGAGTTTCCTAACATCCTTTTTTGCTAATGCCGTACTGGCGACCACGCCGGGTCTATAAAACTTCCGCCGGTCTGGGTCAGCCTTTCGATTTCTGTCCCTTCGGATGTCATCATATAGACATTGGCTTTTCCATCCCGATTGGAACTAAAAACCAGATGCCTCCCGTCAGGGGCCCACCCCGGGGATTCATCCTCATAACGGTTTGAAGACAGATTGACCTTCTTCTGACCATCCGGACTGATCAGGCAGATCTGAAGCCGATTATCCGTTCTGCAGGTATAGGCAATCCAGTCACCCTTCGGCGACCAGGAAGGGGTCGTATTATAATCCCCCTCAAAGGTCAGGCGCCTGACGTTGGTTCCGTCGTTGTTCATGAGATATAACTGAGGCGCTCCCCCGCGGTCGGAATTAAAAACAATCTGATCCCCTTTCGGAGAAAACGACGGGCTGAGATCGTTCCCGATGCTGAACGTCAGCCTCTGAATGTTTTTCCCATCTTCCATGCCGGTAAAAAGCTGGGTCTGCCCTTCTACGCTTCCGGCAAATAAAATACGCCTTACACCGGGATACCAGACGGCAGAGAGTTTCAATCCTCCGGAAGCCACTTTCCATCTTTTTGAAGTCGTGACATCCATGATCCAGATATCGGGATTTCTGTCGATGTACGAGGTATACGATATTCTCGTCCCGTCAGGGCTCCATCTGGGAAAAAGGTTGATGGTATGGTTTAAGGTCAATAGTCTTGGATTATATCCGTCATAATCCATCCGGTAGATTTCTTTTGATCCTCCTGTATCGGAAACATAGGCTATTTCGGTTTGGGCGATCCCTTCTTCTCCGGTCATCTGATAAACGATTTTATCCGAAGTCCTGTGAGAAATCATCCGCAAATTGCTTTTGGGTCCGCCAAAGACTCTTTCCCACATCCATTTTCCTGTTTTGCCGTTATAAAGTACGGCATTCAGCTTGAATTGATCCCCTTCTTTCTTGACCTTTCCGGTGAGAATAATCTCTATCCGGTCTCCGGCGATTTTCTTGACATCTTCGGGCGAGAGATTCTTGGAAGAAGGGTATTGGGAAAGATCGGTCAACTGAAAAGCCAGAGAGCGTTTCAGGTCCGTCATCAAAATATCCCGGAGGCTCTTCACCTCGTTTTCAGCGCCGGGCTCCGTTTCAAACCCGAGCACCCCTACCGGAGTCCGGGAAGATTCCAGACGTTCGATATAAATATGGACTTCGGCCGATCTGGCAGGAGAGGCCGCCGCTCCGACCTGTGGATCGATCGATCCAAAGACCGGAATCAACAGAATGAACATTAAAAGAAGACGAAATCTTAATATAAATACCGGGTGCATTCCGCTTTTATGATCCTTTATTTTGGGAAAAAGTACAAGGAATTTCAAGCGATAGTTTCGGATAATCGACCGGCAAAGGGCCAAAGGTCCGGGCGTCATAAACCGCTCTCAGGGCCGCTCGATCAAAATCAAGATCGCCGGAGCTTTTAATAATTTTGGGCGGTTTAAACTGGCCGGACCTTAAGATGTCAAAAGAAATCGTGACTTGCTTCTTCTGCCCCGTAAAGGGGGGAGGGCTCCAGTTACTCATCACTTTTCCTTTTACCCTTTCAATATAATCGGGATCGATCGATGAGATTTGCTCAATCTCGACTTTCTGCGGCTCGACGACGGGCGCGGCCTCTTCTTTTTTGGCCTCAACCACAGGCGGCGCCTCCGTCGTTTTGGGTTGAGCGGGAGCGAGAGGCAAAGGGGGAATGGCGCTCTTAGCCGGGGGAGCCGGTTTCAATATCGCTTTGGGCAAAGGCACTATTTTTTTTCGGGGTTTAGGAAGGGGCGCCGTCTCAACTTTTTTAACCGGCTCGGGAAGCGGCTTCTTTTCCTCTTCAAGGGGCGCCTTCTGGAGGCTCACTAACTGCACGGAAAGGATCCGGGGTTTTATTCTGGCATGCTGTAATTGGACAAAATGGAATGCAAACAAAAGAACAAAGAAAAAAAAATGGACCCCGGTTGAAAGAAAAACCATCTGTTTCATCTAATGCTCATATCGCTTAAGGCGCGATTTCGAAAGTCCCTCATCGACCGATTTTCCCGGATTTGAGAAGGCCGAACAAAGGACGACTAACGTAAGATTGCTTTCTCCTCGGGCTCGGTCACCATTCCAAGCCGTTCGATCCCGTTTTTTTTGATCAGGTCCATGACTTGAACGACCAGCCCGTAGGGGACCTCTCTGTCCGCGCGGAAATAGAGAACGAGATCCGATTTGTTTTCTTTCATCTTCGACAGCGCCTCTTCTAACTGGCGGAGCGAAACAGCTTTAGAGTCAAGATAAATCTGGCGGTTTCTCGCAACGGAAATGACTTTCCCCTCCTCCGTTTTGATCGTGTTGACTTCGGTTTTCGGGAGTTTCAAGGCGATTCCCCGGTAGAGGAGCGGGGCCGTAATCATGAAAATAATCAAAAGAACCAGGACCACGTCGACCAGGGGGACCACATTGATTTCGGAAATAAATTTTCTCTGCTCGTTCAGCCTCAAGGCGATACCCGGGTTTGAGGTTTTTGCATTTTCAGCCGCTCTTCAAAATAAAATATCAGTTCTTGCGAAAATCCTTCGGTCCGGGAGTTGATTTTCCGAAGCACATTTAAAAAATAATTATAGGCAATGACCGCCGGAATCGCCGTAATCAAACCGGCGGCCGTGGCGATGAGGGCCTCAGCCACCCCCGGGGCAACAGCGGCAATGTTGGCCGAGCCGATCTGGCTGATATTCTGAAAGGCATCGATAATCCCTAACACGGTTCCGAACAATCCGATAAAAGGCGAAACGTTTCCAATAATCGCGAAATAAGAAAGAAAATTTTCAAGAAAGGTGATTTCTTCATCGCTGACCGTTTTCAACAAACGGCGTAAATTTTTCAGAGAGGTCCGAAGATCCTCCTCCAAAACGGTTTGAACTTCTAATTCGCTTGAAAGGATCTTCTTTTTTTGAAACCTCCGGATTGATTCCAGAAAAAGGGCGGAAAGCGGGCTTTCTTTATATCTTAACGCGGCTTTTTTGAGGGGAAACAGATCTTCTCCCTTTTTAAATTCATGCAGGAATTTGTTCGTGTCTGAATTTGCCCTGGAAAAGACCCGTAACTTATAAAAAATTCCAGCCCAGGAGAAAATAGAAAGAAGGAGAAGGAGGATTAATACGGCTTGAGTCACATAGGAAGCTGTTAAAACTAATTCAATCAAATAAACCTTGATCCCAATGAAAGAAGTTAGGTGGCGGGGCCGACGAGGATCGAACTCGCGACCTCCGGCGTGACAGGCCGGCGTTCTAACCAGCTGAACTACGGCCCCGTTTTTCCAAATATCAATGTTTTATGATTTTATTTAATCTGATCTGGTAACAATCTTCCGGCATTTATTCCTTTGATGGCCATTCGAAATTGCCTATGAAGCAATATTTGAATAGGCGGAACAGGGATTGA
>JBGPKT010000124.1:0-6556 GCA_041486115.1 Nitrospiria bacterium
CCATGATAAAAGTGATCTTTAATATATTCCCTTCTCGTCCGGTCGTCATTTATTTTTTCTAACACTTCCTGACGATCCAGAATGGCATCCAGACCTTTATCGCCAATGCGTCCTACTGATACTTTCATAGAAACTCCTCCATGAAAATTTGTCGGCAGAAAACTCCCCGGCAAAAACGGGTTTGTTGTTTTTATACCTTTTTAAAATGGTAGCAAATAAGACTTAAACCTGTCAAGGAAACCTGCCAATTGCAAATTCCATTTTGGTCTTGAATAAGAATCTTCTGACCCAATTGAACGGCTTCTTTAAACAGCCTGAAAATCCAAAGCCTTTTAATCGGCTATCGCCGGATTATCAGAAAGGATAAGGTTGGGAGTTTTTGGATTCTGTCGCACGCTTGACATCGGATACGACCTGGTGCAAAATGACTCTCTATGAAGAATTACATGATTAAATTATTGTTCCTCTTTTTTATTGTCAGTTTATTTCATTTGTTGCTCCTTGATCCTATTGTCTTTGGCGCAGGAAAGAAAGGAGCGGTGATGGGTACGGTTCAATTCCCTGGAACTGTCCCAAAGAGCAAATCTATCCCCATTAAAATCGATCCAAATATCTGCGGATCCGCTTTCTTGGAAGAGCCTTATGTTAATCCTGAAAATAAAGGGGTCCAAAATGCGGTGATCAGCCTGAAAAATAAAAGTGACAAGGTAACGTCTAATCACGCAGAAGATAGGGTTTATATCATCAACAAAAACTGCAAAATAGAACCTAACATCACAGTTATGCAAGTCAATAAAGAAATAGTCATTAAAAATGCAGATCCTATCCTCCATGTTTTACAGTTTACTCATAACGATCAGACCCTCTTCAATTTACCGCTTTCTGGGAACGGAAATATTGTTAAACAAATTGACCAATTGGGACCTATTCATGTCAAGTGCCTCATTCATCCTTTTATGGAGGCCTTTTTTCTCGTTATTGATTCTCCCATTTATACTCAAACTGATCGCAATGGCTCTTTTAAATTACCGGACATTAATTCTGGAAAATATATTTTGTCAGTCTGGCACCCCACATTAAAATCCATAGAAAAAGAGATTGAGATCTCCCAGGACCAACCTCTCGAAATCTCCATCAATCTCGATTAGAAATAAGGACCATTTCAACGATTTTTAGATTATTTTATTAAACTGAGGATTGCGGCAGGAACTCTTTTTTATCAATCTGGTTGAATTTTGAGAGCGCGGGTCAGAAGGTATTCATGACGGACGATATTTTCACGGAGGTACCGGCTGATTAGCCGGTCAATCTCCTTTCGCCATGTTTCAAGGCGGACCGGATCTTTTTGAAGCGCCTGAACCGTCCGGATAAAAGGTCCCGCCTTAGCCTCCTGAAGAAGCCGGATATGCTGGGGACTCAGGGTAGGGATACTCATAATCCCCCGTTCAAAGAAGAGATCCGTCACGCTTTTCCCGAGCCGCTGCGCAATGACCGAGACCTCTCCCCATTGGACAGGAGGCGCAACACCAGGGGGCGGAGGAATATACTTTGCGTTCAGACTGAACATCTGCCCGATGAGCTGTTCCGGGGGCCAGGTGGCAAAAGCAATTCGGCCGCCAGGTTTTAAAACCCGAAGCATTTCTGATATGGCCACTTCTGGCCTCGGAGCAAACATGTGGCCAAACTGGCTCAGAACAATGTCAAACGAATGGTCTCCAAAGGGGAGAAATTCCGCGTCTCCCTCTTTCCAGATAATATCATCGAACCCGGCGATAGAAGCATTTTCTTTTGCCTGAGTCAGAAGAATAGGGGTCAGGTCAAGTCCCGTGACCTTTGCTCCTTTTCTCCGTGCCGTTATTGCCACAACCCCGGTACCGGTGCCGACATCGAGCAGGGCTTCTCCACCGGCAACTCCGGCAAAATGGACCAAATGTCCGGCGACAGGCGTGGTAAATACGGCAATGTCTCCAAAATTTCCGAGCGACCAGGTTTCGCGTTGTTTGGATTTAAATTCTAACATCGGATCGTTACTCATGTTTCCCCCCACCAGGTTTAATTCCAAGCTTTTACATGTGCTGGAGTTCAGCCGGAGCTTCTGCCTGAGTCATCCGGACAGAAATCAGCTTTGAAATGCCCGCTTCTTCCTGGGTAACACCATAAAGAATATCGGCAATCTCCATCGTTCTTTTGTTATGGGTAATGACAATAAACTGGGAATGATCGGTCATTTTCTTTAAAACCGTGGTAAACCGGCGGATGTTCTCTTCATCCAGAGGGGCGTCAATCTCGTCCAGGATGCAAAAGGGACTGGGATGGATCAAAAAGCTGGCAAAGAGAAGTGCAATCGCCGTCAACGCCTTTTCGCCGCCGGAAAGCATCGAGACATTTCTCACTTTTTTCCCCGGCGGCTGAACGACGATATCAACGCCCGACTCAAACGGGTTTCCCTCGTCCAATAAAACCATTTCGGCTTTTCCCCCTTCAAAGAACGAGACAAAAACATCCAAAAACTTCTGATTCAAGTTGATGAAGGTTTCATTAAAGAGCACGCGGGTGGTTTTATTGATTTTTTGAATCGCCTCCTGAAGGGACATCATCGACTGGGATAAATCTTCCTCCTGAGTCTTGAGAAATTGGTACCGCCCTTCCAATTCCTTGAATTCGTCAATGGCCGTGACATTGACAGGCCCCATTTGATCGATTTTCGATTTCATTTCTGTCAGCCTGGCTTTTGATTCTTCATAGGGAAGCTCTCCCAATTCCCCCGCGATAGTCTCGTTAAGAATCGCCTGATAATGGGTGTGTAAAAACTGCTCGAGATATTCGTATTTTACCCGCGATTCGGTTAATTTGATTTCCAGCTCATTTTTCTTTTTTGTGGTCTCATCAATCTCTTTTCTGTTCATGCGAAAGGCTTCTTCTTTTAGCCTCAAAGCACTCATGACAGCATGATGTTCCTCGATCAGTCCCACTTTGGAGGCTTTGATCTGCCCGAGTTCCTCATTGAGGAGAGAAATGACTTGAAGAACAGAGGCCTTTTCTTCAAGAGCCGCCGTCTTTTTTAACTCAAGATTTAAAAGGCTCTCCTCTTTTATGGCCATTTTACCGGAAGTCTCTTTCAAACTATTTTCCAGCCCGCTTAGATTGGCGTTGCTATGCTCAACCTTGCTATTCAGGGAGGCGAACTCCACTTTAATTTCAGTCAGCCTGATCCCGAGCAGGTCTTTTTCCCCCGTGCTTTCCTGAAGGGAGCGCCTCAACACTTCAATCCGCTCTTCGACATTGACTCGCGATTCCTGGATCAGAAGCCCTTCTTCCTGAATCTGCTGAGATTCATTTTCGATCGACGCGATCGTTTCTCTTCCTTTTTCCAGTTCTTTTTGGAGCTGGCTCTGCCTTTCGGCCAGACGTTCGATATCCTGCTTCAGTTTTTCGAGATATTTTGTCTGGGTTGCTTTTTCAATGTCAATCTGATGGAGCGATTCTTCAACTCTCTTTTTTTGCCCGGCCAGAGTTTCTACCCGCTGTTGAAGCCCGGTTTGTGTCTCTTCCAGCTGGCGGGTCTCCATTGTCAACTGATTCACTTCGCTCTGATGCTCCTTGATTTCCCGTTGCCGCTGTAACAGTCCCTCTTCTCCGTTTTCTTTGGATCCTCCCCAGATCGTCCCGGAAGGATCGATCACCTCTCCCTCGATCGTCACAAAAATAAATGCCCCCAGATTTTTCTCCCATAAATGGTGAGCGGTCATCAAATCTTTGACTATGACCACCTGATGGAGCAACGATTCAAAAATGTTTTCAAAACCGGGGAGGCAGGTCACTTTCTCAATTGCCGGGCCAAAAATGTTTTCCTTCTGGATGTCTGCTCCCTCAGTCGCCTCGTTCCAGAGGAGTCCCTTCAAATTTCGGGGCTCTCTTAAAACAAACAGTCCCTTTCCGAGGTTTTTTGATTTCAGGTATTGGATTAATTCAAAACTTTCACTGGCTGACTGGACAAGAATCCCCTGGAGCCTTTCGTTTAAAACCGATTCGATCGCCTTTTCAAACTGTGGCTGGACCTCAATGAAATCGGCAATACATCCGGACAGATCGGCGTGAATCTCCCCTTTTTCTTTCCCTTTCAAAAGGGATTTGATCCCTTCCCAATAGCCGGCCCTGTTTTTTTGAAGGTCTTTCAGGGTATCGAGCCTCGCCCGGCTTGAATGAAGAGATTCTCTTTTCCGGGTTAAGATCTCCCCGGCCTGGTTGAGCTGCATCTGAAAAGACTTCAGCGCTTCATCCAGGTTCAACTGTTCACTCAAAACCCGTTCGAAATTCTCCGTCAGGCTGGTAAACTTCCTGAGCTCTTCTCCCTCCAGCGATCGCATTTCCAAACAATGCCGCTCCACTTCGGCGTATTCCAGCGATTCCTTTTCAATCCGTTTTTGAATTTCGTCGCGGCGGGAGGATTGGGTGGCCAGTCTGGCGGTTAAGTTGCCCGCCTCTGTAATTAAACGGTTCAAATTCCCGTTTTCAGCGTCATACTCCGTACGGTGCTGCTTCACCTTTTCAAGCAAGAGCTGGTCTTCGGCCTCTTTTTCCCTTAAAACGGACTCGTTTTGAGCTAGTTGAAGGGTCAGCGCCTGGATCTCATTTTTCAAGTCGGCCTGTTTCCCCTGCATCCCCGCAACAGAGGATTGATACCCTGTCCGTTCCTCTTCCGTCTGACGGACCTGATCTTTCCATTCGGCCAGTTGAGATTCCAGAAGCGAAATCCGGGCTTCATTCTTTTGGATATCCCCCTCTTTTTCGGCAATATTCTGAACCATCTGCTTCAATTGGTTTTCTTTTTCAATCGTCACCAGCCGGAGCTGCTCGATCTCCAGGTCGATCTGAGTCAATCGGGACTCCAGACCGATGGCTTGGGTCTCCACCTCCGTCCACTCCCCTTTGATCTCCTGCAGCGCCGAAGCAAGAATCTTCCCTTCATAAACGGTCAGGGCCAGTTCAAGATCTCTCATTTCTTTATATACTTGCTGATACCGCTCCGCTTTCCGGGCCTGCCGCTCCATGGAGTTCATCTGTTTTTTAACTTCACCCAGAATATCGCGCACCCTCAGGAGGTTTTGCTCGGTCGATTCAAGCTTTCGGAGGGCTTCGTTCCGGCGGATCTTGTATTTTGATATCCCTGCTGTCTCTTCGATAATCTCTCTTCTTCTGGCGGGGGAAGAGTTTAAGATTTCGTCAACTTTTCCCTGTTCGATGATCGTATGTCCTTTTGCACCCGCCCCGGTATCGATCAACAGGTCCCGGATATCCTTCAGTCGGCAGGGGATTTTATTGATCAGGTAATCGCTTTCTCCCGACCGGTATAAACGCCGGGTAATAGTCAATTCTTGATATTCGCTGAAGTCCCCCGAAAGCTGTCCGGTCGATATATCTCCCAGCGTCAAGTTGACCTCCGACATTCCAAGGCTTTTCCGGGTTTCGGTTCCGTTAAAAATAACATCTTCCATCTTTTCCCCTCTGAGGGTTTTGGCACTCTGCTCCCCCAGGACCCACAAAATGGCGTCTGCAATATTGCTTTTCCCGCAGCCATTAGGGCCAACCACGGCGGTCACGCCGGGCTGAAAATGGACGGTCGTTTTATCGCAAAACGATTTAAATCCGAGAATGTCTATCTTTTTTAAACGCATACCATTTCTCCTGAAGAGGGGTTATGACAAGACTTTTCCTTTTCTATCATGGACAGGTAAAAAAAACAAGAAAAAACACAACCTACTGTGGGGGGACCTGATTCAAAATCTATATATAGACATTCAGGTTATTTGGGACGATAGGATCTTTTTTTAAACTTCCGCCTGTTATCCAGTTTTTTGGCCGGTGTCCCTGCGGGTTTTGGTTCCCCTGCCGGTCTCTTTTCCGGAATCTCATTAAGCAATTTAAAAGAGACCTCTCTTTTTTCAAGGCTCACCCGTTCAACCAGGACCCTGACCGGGTCACCCAACCGGTATACATTCCGGAACCTTGCCCCGATCAACGAATGTTTCTGGGCGTCAAAATGATAATGGTCTGCAAGAGTTGAAATATGAGCAAGCCCTTCGACAAAAATATCGTTTAACTCGATAAAAAGGCCGAACGAGGTCACTCCGCTGATATGGCCGTCAAATTCTTCGTCGATCTTATTGTCCATAAACCTGACTTTTTTGAGCGAAATGACTTCCCTCTCAGCGTCAACGGAGACTCTTTCCCTTGCGGAACAATGGGTGGTTATTTCAGGAAGAGTCTTTTCGTAAATCGGGATTTTACTAGGGGTCAACTCCCCTTTCGACGCCATTTTTAAGAGACGATGGACCATCAAGTCAGGATACCTTCGGATCGGAGAAGTAAAATGGGTATAAAACTCGGCGGCTAGGCCAAAATGCCCCGGATTATCTGTGGAGTAAACCGCCTGCTTCATCGATCTGAGCATGAGATGATTCACCACCCGCTCTTCGACTTTCCCTTTGATCTGGTCCAGAATATCCTGAAAAGATTTTGGGGTCACTTTTTTGGGGAATCCCTTGAGAGAATAGCC
>JBGPKT010000125.1:0-6509 GCA_041486115.1 Nitrospiria bacterium
CATAAAAGCGACGACGATATTCCTTCCCAACGCCAGCTCGCCTTGATCGATCGACGGTCCGTCGGCCAGAACATCCCCTTTTTTTACCTTTTTACCGGCGTCAATAATCGGTTTTTGGGTAATGCAGGTATTTTGATTAGACCGCTGGAATTTAATCAGGTTATAGACATCAAGCGCCACATCGGGCTCCTTGACAGATTGTTCTTTCTGTTTGCGGGTCAGCTCGGCGCGAACAACAATCCGGGTGGCATCCACGCTTTCTACCACCCCGGCCCGTTTTGCCAGAATGACATAACCCGAATCTCTCGCCACAATCGTCTCCATCCCTGTTCCCACAAAAGGCGCTTCCGTTTGAAGAAGGGGGACCGCCTGACGCTGCATGTTGGACCCCATGAGGGCCCGGTTGGCATCGTCATTTTCAAGAAAGGGGACCAGAGCAGTTGCCACGCTGACAATCTGTTTTGGAGAAACATCCATAAAATCTATTTTTTCGGGGGTAACGAGAACAAAATCCCCTCCATGCCGCGCAGAGACCATATCCGCGACAATTTTTCCCTTTGAGTCGATTTTCGTATTGGCCTGAGCGATAAGATATTTATCTTCATCAATCGCGGAGATATAGATGACCTCATCGCTCACTTTGCCTTCCGCCACTTTACGGTAGGGGGATTCAATAAACCCGAATTCGTTGACCCTTGCGTAAGTCGCCATCGAGGTGATCAACCCGATATTCGGCCCTTCAGGGGTCTCGATCGGGCAAATCCGGCCATAATGGCTGGGATGAACGTCGCGAACTTCAAACCCGGCCCTTTCGCGGGTCAATCCTCCGGGACCGAGAGCAGAAAGCCTCCGCTTATGGGTGATTTCCGCAAGGGGATTGGTCTGGTCCATAAACTGGGAAAGCTGGCTTGATCCGAAAAATTCTTTGATCACGGCAATAACAGGTTTGGAATTAATCACATCATGGGGGAGTACCGTTTCAAGATCGAGAAGGTTCATTCGTTCTTTAATGGTTCTTTCCATCCGGACGAGTCCCACTCTAAACTGGTTTTCCAGAAGTTCCCCGACTGAACGGACCCTTCTGTTCCCCAGATTGTCGATATCATCAATCTCTCCCTTGCCTGTTTTCAAATTGATCAGGTAGCGGACAACTTCAACCACATCGTCCCGGGTAAGCGTGCGCTGTTCAAGGGGTAGATTTAAACCGAGCTTTTTATTGATCTTGAGCCGCCCGACAGGAGAGAGATCATACCGCTTGTTGTTAAAGAAAAGGTTGTCAAACAGGAGTTTGGCTGAATCGACGCTGGGGGTCTCACCCGGGCGGATCCTTTTATAGATTTCGACCATCGCTTCCGCCTGAGAACCCACCTTCTCAATCGCCAGGGTATCGCGGATCACGGGAAGAATCTGAATGTTGTCGATAAAAAGGAGCTGAAACGAATCCAAACCGCAGGCAATGATCTTTTCGATAATCGGCTGGCCGATTTCCTGGTTCCGTTCAAGAATAATCTCTCCCGTCTTAATATCAATCAGATCATTTAAAATGACCCGACCGAGCAATTCCTCATCGGGCAGAGGAAGTTCTTTAAATCCGGAAGTTTTGAGCTTTTTAATATTCAGACGGTTCAGCTTAGTCCCAGATTTCGCTATGACCTCTTTCGTCTTTTTATCGACCAGATCATTGGGGGCTTTCAAAATTCCCGAATGAATTTCGGGGTCAATCACTCTGAAAAATTTTCCGGCCCGGACGACGATTTCTTCAATGGGATAATAGTTTTTTAAAAGGTCTTCAACCGTATAACCGAAAGCTTTCAAAAGAATCGTCGCGGCCAGTTTCCGTCTCCGGTCGATCCGGACATATAGGATATCTTTCGCGTCAAATTCAAAATCAAGCCATGACCCCCGGTAGGGGATAATTCTGGCGGAATAGAGGACTTTCCCGCTGGCATGGGTTTTCCCTTTATCATGCGTAAACGAAGGGCCGGGAGAACGCTGAAGCTGGCTCACCACTACCCGCTCGGTTCCATTGACAATAAATGTCCCGTTGTCCGTCATTAAAGGAAGTTCGCCGATATAAACTTCCTGTTCCCGGATATCCTTTACTTTTTTGGCATTGGTCTTCTCGTCTTTTTCCCAGACCATCAGGCGCACCCGGATTTTCAAAGGAGCGGCAAAAGTCATCCCCCGTTCCAGACACTCCAGGACATCGTACTTTGGAACTCCGATCGAGTAGTCCAGAAACTCAACCACCGCGGTATCGTTGTAATCAGCGATCGGAAAAACAGACGTAAAGGCGGACTGCAGGCCGATATCTTCTCTTTGTTCCGGCGGCACATGCATCTGCAGGAAACGCTCATAAGAACGCTTCTGAATCTCGATTAAGTTTGGAATCTCAATTTTTGCCCCGATTTTCGCAAAATCTTTCCGGGTCCTTAAGCTCTCTGCCTGATTCACCATTTATCATCCTCATGTCTAACGGCTTCGCCGATCAGGGGCCGTTTGTTTCAGAAATCATTCGATAGCGGCCGAACCGCTCGCGGAGAATTTCTGTGGCGCCTGGCCCCTTTTCAACCGCCGGGATTTTCAATAACTTAAATAGCCTTGCAGACGGGATCAGGAACTTACTTAATCTCGACCTTGGCTCCGGATTCTTCCAATTTCTTTTTCATGGTTTCAGCTTCTTCTTTTGCCACGCCTGTTTTAACCGGTTTTGGCGCCGCTTCAACCAGATCTTTGGCTTCTTTCAGCCCGAGGCTGGTCAGTTCTCTCACCACTTTAATCACCTGGATCTTTTTATCTCCGGCGCTGGCCAAAATAACATCAAAGGCCGTCTTTTCTTCGGCCGGGGCAGCAGCTCCAGCGGCAGCGCCTCCGCCAGCATGGGCAACCGCAACGGGAGCGGCGGCACTGACGCCAAATTTTTCTTCAAGCATTTTAATCAGTTCTGCCAGTTGAAGAACGGGCATCTTTTCAACAGCGGATAATATTTCTTCATTTGTCATTTTACTTTTCTCCTTATTCATTTTTAAAATCGATTAATTTTTAAAAAAGATTCATGCCTTAACTCCCGGCCGATTCCTTTTGTTCCTTGACTGCGTTAAGCGCGTAAACCAATTTGCTGACAATTCCATTTAACGACCTGACCAGCCCATAGAGGGGCGATTGCATGCGGGAAAGCAGCTGGCCGATCATCACCGGACGCGCGGGCATTGCCGCAACGGCATAAATTCCTTTGAGATCAAGGAGCCGTCCTTCCATCATTCCGCCCTTCAGCTTAAAAGTTTTCTTTTTTTCCGAAAACTCTTTTGCCGCCTTCACGGAACCGACGGGGTCATCATACCCAAAAACAACGCCTATCGGCCCGATAAAATAGGATTGGATCGGCTGATAAGAAGAACCTTGTATCGCTTTCTGTACCAGGGTATTTTTCATGACTTTAAATTCACCCTTGGCCTTGCGAACGTCAACACGGAGCTGCCTCAGGTCTTCGACCGGCAATCCTGCATACTCCGACAAAACAACCGATTTGGCCCGGTTAAACCGGTCCGTTATTTCTTTAATCTCAGTACTCTTTTCCGTTTTATTCACTGACCATCCTCCTTTCTCGCAATGACTCTCAAATCGTTTCATCCCGAGAAAGAAAAAACGAGAAGCCTCATCGTTTCATTTTTTCGTCTCGGCAGGCAATCTTTCAATCATATCTCCCTGGTCAACCAAGCGAACGAGAGGGGAAAGCTTCATCCGGCTTTGCCGGTGAAGGGGGCGACGCAAGCCCTTATGATTGAAACATTCTTAACGATTGATATCGACCTACTGTCTTAGACACATTTTCGAGCTCAAAACTGAAAGCTCGAAGTTTGTTGTACCTATCAGCTTTCTGCTGATTTTTTAACTCACGATTTTGGTAATACTCCCGGTATTCACCGCCACTCCGGGGCTCATGGTCGAAGAAATGGTAACCGACTGCAGATAAGTCCCTTTGCTGGTCGAAGGTTTTGCTTTCAGGACCGACTCTAATACCGCCATGCTGTTTTCGTGCAATTGGTCAGAAGTGAAAGATTTTTTACCGACCGGCACGTGGAGAATCCCGGCTTTTTCCACTTTAAACTCTACTTTTCCTTTTCTGATATCGCTGATCGCTCTGGCCACATCAAACGTCACGGTCCCTGTTTTAGGATTGGGCATAAGACCCCTGGGGCCCAGCACTCTTCCTAACTTTCCCACTGTCCCCATCATATCGGGTGTCGCAATGACGCTGTCAAAATCGGTCCATCCTTTTGAAATTTTCTCGGCCATATCGTCCGCCCCGACGTAATCCGCACCCGCTTCGGTTGCCTCTCTCTCTTTTTCCCCTTTTGCAAAAACGAGAATCTTGACCTTTTTGCCCGTTCCATGGGGAAGGACCACCGATCCCCTCACCATCTGATCGGAATGCTTGGGATCGACGCCCAGTTTAATCGCCAGGTCGACGCTTTCATCAAATTTGGCAAAAGCGATCTGCTTGACCAACTCAACGGCTTCTTTCACTTCGTAATACTTATTTTCTACTTTTGTCAACGCTGCTTCAAATTTTTTACCCATCGATCACTCCTAAAGAATTCTTAAACTAATCAATCACCTGGATTCCCATACTTCTTGCCGTCCCCCTGATAATCTGTATCGCCCCGCGAAGATCAATGGCGTTCAGATCGGGCATTTTTACCTTCGCGATTTCTTCCACCTGGGCAGCGCTGACTTTTCCCACTTTATCTTTGTTGGGAACCGCGGCTCCTTTGATAACACCGGCCGCTTTTTTTAATAATTCCGCCGCGGGTGGGGTTTTCATAATGAAGCTAAAGGAACGGTCTGAATAAACCGTTATCACGACCGGGACCACCGTATCGCCCTGGGCTTGAGTTTTGGCGTTAAACGTTTTGCAAAACTCCATAATATTGACACCATGCTGCCCGAGCGCCGGGCCGACCGGAGGGGCCGGATTGGCCTTGCCCGCCGGAATTTGCAACTTAACAAACGCAATCGCCTCTTTTGCCATTTCTGTTTAACTCCTTTATATTGTCCTAAATTTTTTCTACTTGTAAAAAACCCAGTTCTACCGGCGTCGGCCTTCCAAAGATGGAGACAAAAACTTTAATTTTGCTATGATCCGGATGAACCTCTTCGATAGCTCCGTTAAATCCCATAAACGGGCCGTCGATGATCCGGACATTCTCCCCTATTTGAAACTGTACTTTGCTCCTCGGCTGGGCCGTTCCAGCGTCCATCTGAACCTGCAGAGTCTCAACTTCCGACAAAGACAGGGGAACAGGCTTCTCTCCCCCGCCTACAAAGCCCGTGACCTTCGGAACGCTTTTGACCAGCTGCCAGGTCTCATCGTTCAGCTCCATTTCGATTAAAACATAACCGGGGAAAAATTTTTTGTTCGAAACTCTCTTTTTCCCCTCTTTTATTTCCACAACTTCCTCTGTGGGAATCATAATTTTTCCAAACTGTTCGGTCAGAAGAGCGGTTTGAATTTTTTCTTCCAGACTTGTTTTTACTTTTCCTTCAAATCCTGAATATGTATGAATGACGTACCAATTTTTACCCATTTGCGTCGCTACCCTTTTACTGTTAATAACGCCAATCCTCTATCGCTTAGCCGCGCATCGGAGAATCCGGTCCGAATTGCGCAATGGCGACACTCCCTCAATGAATAACCAATCGAATAATTCGCATGAGAACCGAATCCACGGAGGCAAGGAAAAAACCGACAATGATCACAAAAATAATAACGACGGTTGTGGAACCGATGGTCTCGCTTTTTGATGGGTAAGAAATCTTTTTTAATTCACCCTGAACTTCTTTAAAAAAATCAGCCAACTTCTGGTAAAATTTTTTCATCGTGTCGTTCGTACTCCTAAAGTAAAGATAAAATCCTTTTACTTCCTTTTTATCTCAGCAGGCCAGGAGGGAATCGAACCCCCAACCTCCGGTTTTGGAGACCGATGCTCTGCCAATTGAGCTACTGGCCTATTAGATTTGGGGGCCTTCGTAAAAAACACTCAATGCCCCCAAGCCCCGCGCCAAGCACTGGCAAAGCCAGCCGCTTCGCTTTATTCCTTAGATTTGGGGGCCTTCGTGAAAAACACTCAATGCCCCCAAGCCCCGCGCCAAGCACTGGCAAAGCCAGCCGCTTCGCTTTATTCCTATTTAATTTCTTTGTGGCCTTGATGTTTTTTGCAAAATTTGCAGTATTTTTTCAGTTCCAAACGGTCAGGCGTATTTCTTTTGTTTTTCCTGGTCGAATAGTTTCTCTGTTTACATTCCAAACATGCTAAAGAAATGATTTCTCTCATCTTTTAATATCCTTATGATCCTGTTAACACTTCTTAGGTTGTGACTTCGGAGATGACTCCCGCACCGACGGTCCGGCCCCCTTCGCGTATCGCGAACTTTAATCCCTTGTCCATCGCAATCGGCATGATCAACTCCACGGTGACGCTCACGTTGTCTCCAGGCATCACCATCTC
>JBGPKT010000126.1:0-6463 GCA_041486115.1 Nitrospiria bacterium
CATAGTTTTGATATGTGGTTTAAACCCTTGCAATATATGAATTTCGAAAATAATTCAATTATTATCGCTGCCCCTAACAAGCTTTTTGGAGAGATGATTCAAAACCACTATCAGGGTCAGCTCAATAAAAATATAGAAAAACTGACTCAAAATAAAGAAATTAAGGTGGTGTTTGTGATTGATGAAGGTGAAAAATCCGGCATCAAAGAGGAAAAAACAGCGGTTCCCGAGAAGAGAGCCGACAAAGATAAGAGAAAAATAGGGCTGAACGCAAAACATGTGTTTCAGTCTTTCGTAGTCGGTTCGTCAAACCAGTTTGCGCACGCCGCCTGTTTAAAGGTCGCGGAAGAACCGGGAAAAAGCTATAATCCCCTCTTTATTTACGGGGGAGCCGGTCTGGGAAAAACGCACCTTTTAAATGCTATCGGAAATGCCATGTATGCCAAGAACCAACAGATGAATATTGTCTATCTCTCCTCCGAGAAATTTACCAACGAACTGATTAACTCGCTCCGTTATGATAAAATGCCAGAGTTCAGGGGGAAGTACCGGAATATCGATATTTTATTAATAGATGATATTCAGTTTATCCAGGGCAAAGAGCGTACACAGGAGGAGTTTTTTCATACCTTCAATACCCTTTATGAAGACAATAAACAGATTGTTTTGTCGAGCGACCGGTCCACAAAAGAGATGTCCGATATCGAAGAGCGCCTACGCTCCCGGTTTGAAATGGGGCTGATCGCAGATATCCAACCCCCGGACCTTGAAACGAGAATCGCCATATTAAGGAGAAAAGCGGATGCCGAGAAGATCAACCTTCCTGATGAGCTGGCATTGTTTCTGGCGACCCATATCAAAAACAATATACGGGTTCTGGAGGGGTCGTTAAATCGAGTGAGCGCTTTTTCTTCGTTAACGGGAGAAGCCCTTTCAATTGATCTGGTCAGACGGGTCCTTCAGGATGTCATCGTGGAAAAAAAGAAGATGATCACTCCCGAGGACATTCAAAAAATTGTTGTCGAAAAACTGCACGTTAAGATAAGCGAAATAAAATCAAAAAAAAGGACCAAAAATCTTGTATTTCCAAGACAGATTGCCATGTATCTCTGCCGGGAATTTACCGATCTTTCCTTTCCTGAAATCGGAAGACATTTTGGGGGAAAGGACCATTCTACTGTTATTCATGCCTGCCGGCAGATAGAAAAACTCTGTCAGGTTGACGGCGAGGAAAAGGCTTTTATTGACCGTCTTAGGCGTCAGATTAAAGAAATATAAGTTAGGGAGAGGCCAGAATGAAGATTTCTATTGAAAGAAGAGAGTTGTTAAAAGGTCTTCAAAGAGTACAGGGCGTTGTGGAAAAACGGAACACCATGCCGATTCTTTCAAATCTTTTACTGGAGGCGGGAAAAGATAACGAAATTCTCCTTTTTGCAACGGATATGGAAATAGCGATTCAGGGGAATTATCCCGCAGAAGTCCTCCAGAAAGGGAAAACCACCCTCTCGGCGAGAAAAGTTTATGAAATTGTCAAGGAGCTGCCTGATGGACCGATTTCCCTCGTACAATTGGAAAATCAATGGGTTCAGATAGCATCAGGAAAATCCAAGTTTAAAGTGGCTGCGTTGAGCGCCGATGAATTTCCGGTGGCTCCCTCGATAAAAGAAGATGTCTCAATAGAGATGCCGGCTAAAACGCTGGCCGAGCTTTTTAAAAGAACCATTTTTGCCGTTGGCGAGAATGATTCCCGCTATATTTTAAACGGGCTCCTGATCAATATTCAGCTACAGGGGAGTAAAAAGACCCTCCGGTTTGTCGGAACCGACGGCCATCGTCTGGCGGTGGTCGAGCGGGACGATTTTGAGCTCTTTTTTCCGGAAGCCGGGGAGAAAGGGGACCGGGAGTTTCAGGCCGTGGTTCCAAAAAAAGCGATTTTTGAAATGAAAAAACTGATTGAAGAGGGGGAAGATGGCCTTCGGATCAGCCTTGCAAAGAACCAGATTCTTTTTAAAAAAGGGGATTTAGTCCTTTTTTCCCGTTTGATGGAGGGAAATTATCCAAATTACTCCCAGGTGATTCCAAAGGGGAACGATAAGATGGTTTCCGTGAAGAAATGGGAGCTTGAACGGGCAATTCGCAGGGTGGCCATATTATCCAAGGAAAAGACGCATGCAGTCCGTTTTTCGTTTGAAAAAGGGAAGCTGGTCTTAAGCACCCAGTCGCCTGAAATGGGAGAGGCCGAGGACGAACTGCCGATCACCTATCAGGGAGAAAAAATAGAAACCGGTTTTAACGCCAGGTATTTGTTAGATGCCTTATCGGTCATTGACCATGAAGAAGTTTTGATTGAACTGAAAGATCCCTTAAGCCCCACGGTTTTTAAAGACCCGGGGGATAAGAAGTTTTTATGTGTGGTGATGCCGATGCGGGTGTGAAGGATTACAACGGGTTCAGGAAAAAAATGAATTTAGGAAGAGATGATGGAAGACAAAGATAATTACGGTGCTGAAAACATAAAAATCCTCGAAGGGCTTGAAGCGGTTCGGAAACGGCCGGCCATGTATATCGGCACAACGGGCCCAGAAGGCCTTCATCACCTGGTATACGAGATCGTCGATAACAGCGTGGATGAGGCGATGGCGGGGTTCTGCGACAGGATCGAAGTGATTATCCATATCGACAACTCGATCACCGTGGTTGACAACGGCCGGGGGATCCCGACCGGTATCCATCCTGATCGGAAAGTTTCGGGAGCCGAAGTGGCGCTGACTGTTCTTCATGCCGGAGGAAAATTCGATAATAAGGTTTACCGGGTTTCCGGAGGGCTCCATGGCGTCGGCGTCTCGGTTGTGAATGCCCTTTCCGAATCGCTCGATCTGGAGATCAAGCAAAACGGGGGAGTTTACACCCAGCGGTATGAACGGGGAAAACCGGTGGCGCCTCTCGCGCTGACCGGAAAAACCAAAAAACGGGGGACGACCGTAACGTTTAAGCCGGACGCCCAGATTTTTGAGAAAGGGGACTATTCGGCAGAAATTCTCGCCACCCGGTTTAGAGAGCTGGCCTTTTTAAACAGGGGGCTTTTAATATCGTTGACGGACGAGCGGAGCGGGAAAGTTGAAGAGTTTAATTATAAAGGGGGAATCCGGGAGTTTGTCGAACACCTCAACGAAAATAAAACGCCGATTCATAAACCGATTGTCGTAGCGAGGGACAAAGAGGGGTTGATGATGGAGGTGGCCCTTCAATATAACGAGGGGTATTCTGAAAATATCTTCTCTTTTGCCAACAATATTAACACTCGCGAAGGGGGAACCCATCTGGTCGGCTTTAAAGCGGCCCTGACCCGGACCATTAACCAGTATGGTTCTTCGAATAATATTTTAAAGGGGGAAAACCCGACCGGGGACGATGTCCGCGAGGGATTGACCGCCGTAATCTCGGTTAAGATCCCGAATCCGCAGTTCGAAGGTCAGACGAAAACAAAACTGGGGAACAGCGAAATGAAAGGACTGGTCGAAGCGGCTGTGAATGAAGCCCTCGGAACGTTCTTTGAAGAAAACCCCTCTATTGCCAAAAAAATTGTCGAAAAAGGAATGAATGCGGCCCGTGCCCGCGAAGCGGCGAGAAAAGCAAGAGAGCTCATCCGCCGGAAGAGCGCGCTTGAAGTGGGGTCGCTTCCCGGGAAGCTGGCCGATTGCAGTGAAAAAGATCCGGCCCTCAGCGAGATTTTTATCGTGGAAGGGGACTCCGCAGGAGGCTCCGCCAAACAGGGAAGAGACCGGAGAAATCAGGCAATTCTTCCGCTCAAAGGGAAGATCTTGAATGTTGAAAAGGCCCGGTTCGATAAAATGCTGAGCAGCGAGGAGATCCGGGCGCTGATTACCGCGCTTGGAACAGGCATCGGAGCGGAAGATTTTGATATTTCAAAAGCCCGGTATCATAAAATTATTATCATGACCGATGCGGATGTCGACGGGGCCCATATTCGGACCCTTTTGTTGACCTTTTTGTACCGGCAGATGCAGGAATTGCTTGAGAAGGGATATGTTTATATAGCCCAGCCCCCTCTTTTTAAAATTAAAAGGGGAAAGACCGAACTTTATATTAAAGATGAAGAGGGGCTAAAGGAGTATCTGATTGACTCGGTGGTGAGCGATATGGCCATTTACGGGAAGGGCGAAGATCCTTTGGCCGGGCAGGTGCTGAAGCAGGGGCTGAAGAAACTGTTGCATTACGAAGAGCTTCTCGATCGTTTTTCAAAGAAAAACGCCCCTCTCGATATAATCCGGGCTTATGCGCTGGAACCCGAACTCCTGAAAGGGGCCTTAAAAAACGAAAAAAAGGCGCAAACCATTTTCGGATCGGTGCAAAAATATTTTACGGTCCATTACCCCAAAGCTTCCTTTAGCGCAGAGATCGAAATGGACGAAGAGCATAAAGGATATCAGATCCACAACAAGTTAAAAGGTGAGTCAGGCAGCCAGAAACTGACCGTCAATGAGTCGTGGATAAACACCGCAGAGTTTAAAGAGCTGATGCTGGTCTCTCCTGTGATTCTGGGGCTGGGACATCCTCCCTACTTTTTGGAAGAAATAGAAGCTGACGAAGAGAAAAAAGGGAAACGGTCTGTTAAGACCGGCGAAGAGAAAAAATCGTTCAAGACCGTTTCAGAATTGATGGCGGCTGTTGTCGAAAAAGGGAAAAAAGGGCTGGCCATTCAGCGGTATAAAGGGCTTGGAGAGATGAACCCCGATCAGTTGTGGGAAACCACCATGAACCCCGAAACGAGGATCCTGATGAAGGTGTCGTTAAACGATCTGGTGAAGACAGATGAAATTTTTACGGTGTTAATGGGAGACCAGGTAGAGCCCCGGCGCGCGTTTATTTCAAAACATGCTCTGGAAGTTACCAATCTCGATATATAGTCATGATTCAGGAGGAACGGATTGCCCGAACCCGAAGCAGAAAACCGACTGATTAATATTCCGATAGATGAGGAGATGAAGACCTCCTATCTTAATTACTCTATGAGCGTGATCATCGGGAGAGCTTTGCCCGACGCCCGCGACGGATTAAAACCGGTCCACCGGAGAATCCTTTTCGGCATGAAAGAGATGGGACTCTTTCAAAACCGCCCCTACCGAAAATCGGCCAAAATCGTCGGGGAGATCATGGGTAATTATCATCCGCACGGGGATAGCGCGATTTATGACAGCATGGTCCGGATGGCGCAAGATTTTAATATGCGGTACCTCCTGGTCGACGGCCAGGGGAATTTCGGGTCGATCGACGGCGACCCCCCGGCGGCGATGCGGTACACCGAAGCCAGACTGGCGGGACTCTCCGATGAAATTCTTGCCGATATCGACAAAGACACGGTTGATTTCGGGCCTAATTATGACGAATCGATCCTGGAACCGGCGGTTCTCCCTTCGCGGGTTCCCAACCTTCTGGTGAACGGGACCTCGGGAATTGCCGTGGGAATGGCGACCAATATACCACCTCATAACCTTGGTGAAGTCATTGACGGAGCGGTGCTCCTCCTCGATAATCCCCGGGCCACGATAGAGGATCTCTGTGAAGCGGTTCATGGGCCTGATTTTCCGACCGCCGGGTTTATCCATGGATTTAGCGGAATTAGAAGCGCATACAGTACCGGCCGCGGGATTATTCAGATGCGCGGGAGAGCCCGGACAGAACAGATCGGCAAGTCAGACCGCGAAGCGATTATTATCACGGAACTCCCCTACCAGGTGAATAAAGCCAGGTTGATTGAACGGATCGCCGAGCTGGTCCGGGATAAAAAACTGGAAGGAATTTCAGATCTGAGGGACGAATCGGACCGCGAAGGAATGCGGATCGTGGTCGAGCTGAAAAGGGGAGAAAACGGGCTGGTCCTTCTGAATCAGCTTTATAAACATACCGCCATGCAATCGACCTTTGGGGTGATCATGCTGGCGCTGGTGGATAACCAGCCCCGGGTGTTAAACCTTCAGCAGGTGCTAGAGGTCTTTTTAAAGCACCGCCGCGAAGTGGTCGTCCGCCGGACCCGGTTTGAGCTCCGGAAAGCCGAGGAGAGGGCTCATGTCCTGGAGGGATTAAAAATCGCCCTCGATCATCTGGATGCCGTGATTACCCTGATCCGGCAATCTTCCAATCCTGAAGAAGCGCGCGTCGGGTTAATGAGGGAATTTGAACTTTCGACCATTCAGGCCCAGGCGATTCTGGATATGCGGCTCCAGCGTCTCACGTCGATGGAGAGAGAAAAATTAATCCATGAGTACGAAGAGCTCCTGAAACAGATCGAATATTTAAAGTCTATTCTTGCCAGTGAAACGCTGGTTAAAAAAATTATCAAGGAAGAGCTTCTCGCCATTAAGGAAAAATATAACGATCCCCGCCGGACCCAGATCATCGAAGAGTCGGCCGATATCAATCTCGAAGATACGATTGCCGACGA
>JBGPKT010000127.1:0-6414 GCA_041486115.1 Nitrospiria bacterium
AAGGGAAGCTTTGCGGATGTCTTTCAGGTAACTCTTCATCGCATCCATCCCGCCGGAGTAATCTTTCTCGGGCTCTTCTTCTGCAAGAGAAGACTCTCCTTCGAAGATCACTCCCCCTTCGGGAAGCGTGACTCCTTCTTCTCCCGATTCCGCAGATTCAGGAGAGTCAGAAGCCAGATCTTTTTCCCATTCTTCGTCCATTCATCCCTCAAAATTCAAAACAATTAAAACATCAAGGATCTGGCTCTGCCAGTACGAGCGCGGGGTTTGGGGGCCTTTGAGCGATGCTCAAAATGCCCCCAAATATAAATCGGGGCGAAAGGATTTGAACCTTCGACCCCTCCGTCCCGAACGGAGTGCGCTACCGGTCTGCGCTACGCCCCGCAATCCTTTTCTTACGCTATCAGGTTTGAATTTAAAAGTCAAACCATTGGAAAACATTGAAAACCCTGACCGGCAAGAAGGGCTCAGGTGTTTGATTTTTTAGACATCCTGTTTTCGGTTCCTTGAAAAAGCCTTTTGATATTATCAATATGCTTGACATAGATCAGGACCATCAGGATGAGCGAAAAAGGGAGATACTCTCCCTCTCCAAAAAGGAAAAAGCTCAGGGGAAGAATGCCAAATGAGACGAGCCCTCCCAGTGAAGAATATTTCCAGATAAAGTAAACGCCGCTCCAGACGAAAACAGTGAACACGGCTACAGCCGGAGAAATACCGACTAGAACGCCAAACCCGGTGGCCACCCCTTTTCCCCCTTTAAATTTGAGATAGATGGATAAAATATGGCCTAAAACCGCCGCAAGGGCGATCCCCGAAATCCAGAAGACATCCGCAGTATAGTGCCGGGCCAATAAAACAGGGAATGTCCCTTTTATAGTATCGAACACCAGGGTTAGAAAAGCCGCTTTTTTCCCGACCTGCCGCATCACATTGGTAAACCCGATGCCGCCGCTCCCCCCTTTTCGGGGATCGACCTTCCAGAACGCTTTAGAAAAAATAACGCCAAAAGGGATTCCCCCGATTAAAAACGATGCGAGGGTCAGAATAATGCCTGAAAGAAAAAATGATTCCACTATGGATCTCCAAAATCTAAATAAAATTTATTTATAAGCCTGTCTGGCATAGTTCACAAAGTATAGAAAACCGGAATAGAGAGAGAGCCCCAGGGCAGCCCAGAGAAAAAGAGTTCCCAGAAGGTGAAAATTCAGAGGCTCGGAGAGGTCCCAGAGAAGAAGCGCCGAGGCCGTGATCTGCGCTCCCATTTTATATTTCCCCCATTTGTCGGCCGGAATGATGACCCCATCCAGCGTCGCGACTGCCCGAAGGCCGGTCACAGCCATTTCCCTCCCGATCAGAATGATGGCGATCCAAACAGAAACTTTTTGAAAATAGACGAGTAAAAGAAGCGCGGAGATGATCAAAAGCTTGTCGGCGATCGGGTCCATTAATTTTCCGAAATTGGTAACCTCTCCCCGCTTTCGAGCCAGATAGCCGTCAAGGAAATCTGTCAGGGAAGCAATTAAAAACGTGACGGTTGCCAAAAATGAACGGAGGGGGGTCGGGTCCGAATAGATAAACACAAAGAGCGGAATCAGGGCGATCCGGAGGACCGTGAGAAAATTAGGAAGATTCATGAGATTGGGGGGGCCTGTTCTGTTTCCCACCGGTTATGCATCCAGACCCATTGATCAGGATAACGGTTGATATTTTCTTCAATCACTTTTGTGAAATATGCGGTGTTGTCTTGGATATTCTGTTCCATGCTTCCGTTCCGGATCAGGGAGACCGGTCCTTCGAGCGTGATGATATGATGGTTGTTTTCCTCTCTCCGGATAAAACCGAAAATGACCGAGGCCCCGCTTTTTAACGCCAGAGAGGCGGCTCCCGAAGGGGTAAAGGCTTTCCGGTTAAAAAAATCTACAAAAACGCCGTCGGCATCAATATCCTGATCGATCAGCAGGCCGAGAATCTGTTTTTGTTTTAAAGAGGCGAGTATCCTTCTTCCGCTCCGTTCTTCTCCCCTTGTAATGGTCTGTACGCCGTGAATCATCCGATAACCGTTCATGATCTGATCAAGCCTGCGATCATAAAGGGGCGCGGCAATGACATTGGTAGGATACCCTTTGATCGAGAGAGCGGCCCCCATCAGCTCCCAATTGCCAAAATGGGCGGTCACAAAAATAATCCCCTGTCCATTGGCAAAAGCCCGTTTTAAACTTGATTCCCCACGGAACGTCACTTTCTGATCAATATTATTTTTGTTAATCTGCCGGAACTTTAACACTTCGGCCAGGTTTTTCCCGAGGTTTTCAAAACTTCTCCGGACGATCTTGTTTTTTTCCGAGTCGTTGTATCGGCTTCCAAACGCCATCGTAAAGTTGTTCAGCGCCTGGGAACGTTCTCTTTTCAAAAACCGGAAGGCCGTTCTCCCCAAAAAACCGCCTCCCCAAAGCGCGGTTTTCCATGGCAAAAGATAAAAAAGAAACGAAAGCCCTTTCAGGCTGATGATGATTATCCACCGGACCGCCTGTTGTTTCATTTTTTGAAAAATCCAACTTTATTTTTTTTATTTTCTCCTTTTTTGGCCGATAAAATAAAATCAATCGCTTCCCTGACCGCTCCAAGCCCCCCCGGCTTTTTGGTGACCCAGTGAACAAGGTCTTTGACTTCCTCGATCCCGCTGGAGACCGAAATCGATAATCCCACCCGCTTTAAGACGGGTAAGTCAGGGAGGTCATCTCCGATATAGGCAACTTCGGACTCGTCTAATCGGTGCTTCTTGAGGATTTCGTTAAAACGTCCGATTTTATCGACCACTCCGAGGTGGCACTCTTCAATGGATAATTCTTTTGCACGGACTTCTACTGCTCTTGATTTTCTCCCTGAAAGGAATCCGACTTTTATTCCGGCTTCATGCATTAAACGGATGCCATGGCCGTCATGGATATTGAACACTTTGGTCTCTCTTCCTCCGTCGTCGTAATAAAGACGCCCGTCGGTTAAAACACCGTCCACATCCATCAGGAAAAACTTTATTTTATCGGCTCTTTCGTTTAATTCGCGGTTCATCATTTCTTAAGCCATTCAGATATTTTGCCGGAGCGGTCTGAGGATTAAACCACTCCGATTTTTAAGAGATCATGGAGATGGACGATCCCGGTCATCTCCCCATTTTCTCCCGTTACCGGAAGGACGGTGATCGAAAAGCTTTCCATCACCTGAACCGCTTTTGCCGCAAGCGCGTTTTCGTCGATCATTTTCGGGTTTTTGCTCATCAATTCTTTTGCTTTTTTTCTAAATACCTGTTCTTCTTTTTCAAGGAGGCGCCTCAAATCGCCGTCGGTAATCACTCCGGTCAGTTTTCCCTTTGTGTCGATGACCGTTGTCATCCCCATTTTTTTCCGCGTCATTTCAAAAAGCGCGTCTTTAAACGAAGCCTCTTCTTTGACCGCGGGAATATCATTCCCCCGGTGCATGACATCTTTGACCCGCAAAAGAAGCCTTCTCCCGAGAACTCCCCCCGGATGGAAAAAAGCGAAATCGGCCTCTTTAAACCCTCTGAGTTCAAAGAGGGCCACGGCAAGGGCGTCTCCCATGGCCAGGGTGGCCGTGGTGCTTGCGGTCGGAACAATCCCCATCGCCCCGGCTTCTTCTTTAACGCTGATATCGAGCGTGACATCGCTCTCTCTGGCCAGCGATGATCTTGAATGTCCGGTCATCGAGATCATAAAAAGACCGAGCCGTTTAATGGAAGGAAGAATTTTGAGCAGCTCTTCCGTCTCTCCGCTATTAGAGATGGCCAGAAGAATATCGCCCCTGGAGATCATCCCGATATCGCCATGAAGCCCTTCGGCCGGATGGAGAAAAAACGAGGGCGTTCCTGTGCTAGCCAGGGTGGCGGAAATTTTCTTGCCGATGATCCCCGATTTCCCCATGCCGGAGACGACGACTCTCCCCTCGCACCGGTGAAGCGCGTTGACGGCATCGACAAAGCGCTGATCGATCCGGGCAATGAGCCGGTTAAGCGCCTCCGCTTCGATCTGCAACACTTTTATTCCCGATTGAATGATATCCATAGAATAGAATCTGAACCTATTTTTGGGCCAATGCCGATTCGATCCGTTTGACCTGCGACAGGAGTTTATCCAGGCCGTCCGGGGTAATCATATTCGGCCCGTCCGACGGGGCATGATCGGGATCGGGGTGAACTTCTAAAAAGAGCCCGTCGCATCCGGCAGCGACCGCTGCCCTGACGAGGGGAGCGACAAACTCTCTCTGTCCGGATGACACGGCTCCTCCCCCTCCGGGGAGCTGTACCGAATGCGTGCCGTCAAAAATCACCGGGTAGCCGAAGCCTCTCATAATCGGTAAGGCCCGCATATCGCTGACGAGGTTGTTGTATCCAAACGTAGTCCCCCGTTCGGTGATCATAAAACGGTAATGATTCATCGATTCCATTTTTCCGATGATATTTTTGACATCCCAGGGAGATAAGAACTGCCCTTTTTTGATATTGATAATCCGGCCGGTCTCTGCGGCGGAAGCCAGAAGATCGGTTTGGCGGCAAAGAAAAGCGGGAATCTGAAGGATATCCAGAACCTTTGCGCTCTGCGCCACTTCCTCTGCCGTATGAACATCGGATAAAACGGGGACCCGAAGCTGGTCTTTGATTTTCTGCAGAATTTCAAGCCCCTTTTCTATTCCGGGCCCTCTGAATGAAGCTTGCGATGACCGGTTTGCCTTGTCATAAGAAGATTTAAAAATAAATGGCACCTGATGGCGCTCGGCGATTTCTTTAATCTTTTTTGCTACATCGAGCATGAACGATTCTTTTTCGATCACACAGGGGCCGGCAATTAAAAAAAGAGGGTTTCCCCCGCCCAGCCTGTAACGGTTCAGTTCAATGATTTTGGTCATGGATGTTTTTCTTTATATTGAAGAGAGGCCCTAATAAAAGATTTAAACAACGGGTGGGGGTCCAGCGGCTTCGATTTAAACTCCGGATGGAACTGAACGCCAATAAACCAGGGATGGTCCTTGATTTCGACGATTTCGACCAGCCGCTGGTCGGGAGAGGTTCCGCTGATCACCAGCCCCGCTTTTTGCAGGGGGTCCCGATAAAGGTTATTAAACTCGTATCGATGCCGGTGCCGTTCCCTGATTTCCGGTTTCTGATAGCATTGAAATGCTTTTGAATGGGGGTCGAGATCGCAGGGAAATGATCCCAAACGCATGGTCCCCCCCTTATCGGTCACTTCCTGTTGATCGGTCATCAGGGCAATGAGCTTATGGGTAGCCTCTTTGTTGAATTCGGCGCTGTTGGCATCGGTTAGATGAACGACATGGCGGCCAAATTCGATCACCGCGCACTGCATGCCGAGGCAGATCCCGAAAAATGGAATCTTTTGCTCCCGCGCATACTGAATGGTGGAAATCTTCCCTTCGATTCCCCTGTCGCCAAAACCACCGGGGACGAGAATCCCCTGCACCCCTTTTAATGGGGCTTCCGGACCGTTCTTTTCAACCGCTTCAGAATCGACCCATTTTATTTTTACTTTTGCATGGTTGGCAATTCCGCCATGGTCCAGCGCTTCAAGCAAGCTTTTATAAGACTCTTTTAATTCGACGTATTTACCGACAAGGGCGATTTCAACCGTAAACTTCGGATTTTTGATGATCTCGACGACTTCTTTCCATTTTTCGAGATGGGCCGGCTGATTCGTCAGATGAAGTTTGGTAAGGATCATCTCATCCAGCTTTTCATGGTTTAAGAGCACCGGCACTTCATAGATGCTCCCGACATCCTGCGCGGACATGACTTCCTCGGGGAGGAGGTTGCAAAAGAGGGCTATTTTTCGTTTAATGTCGAGAGAAAGGGGCCTGTCTGTCCGGCAGAGCAGGATATCGGGCTGGATGCCGATTTCCCTGAGCTTGTTGACGCTATGTTGGGTCGGCTTGGTCTTTAATTCATCGGCCGTCGGGATATAAGGAACAAGGGTTAAATGGATATAGAGGACATTTTCCCTTCCCACATCAAACGGGAACTGGCGGATGGCCTCGAGAAACGGGAGCGATTCGATGTCGCCGACGGTCCCACCGATTTCGACGATAATGACATCGACCCCCCAGTCGGCATTTTTGACACATTTTTTAATTTCGTCGGTAATATGGGGAATGACCTGGACCGTCCCGCCGAGATAATCTCCCCGCCTCTCTTTCCGTATAACATTGTCATAGATTTTTCCGGTGGTGTAATTATTCCTCTTGGCCATGGTCACGGAGGTATACCGTTCATAATGCCCCATATCCAGGTCGGTTTCGGCCCCGTCGTCGGTCACGAAAACTTCGCCGTGCTGTTAGGGGTTCATGGTTCCGGGATCGACATTAATATAAGGGTCGAGTTTTAAAAAG